>JAADEL010000016.1 GCA_013153395.1 Microcaldota archaeon | reverse complement strand
CGCATTAACTATTTTTAGGAAGGATTTTAAAATCTATCTATCCAGATCCTCTTTTATCACCGCAAGAGCATCATCTTCCTCTGCTCTCTGGGCCATCTCCCAAAGGTCCTCATACATATAGAACACCTTTTTTACACCCGCCCTTTCATCAGGAGAGAGTGCCATCCATTGAGGCAAGAATGACTGGTAATCGAAGTGCTTGTGAATCCATCTTACGATCTGGCGTATCTCCTTTTCAAACTCTCCTTTATCTACATAGCCTCCTATGCCCGCCAGGAGCCTGGCCGCTTTCGGAAGGAAGGCCTCCTCCAACAATCTAGGTCGGGTCATAAGCACTAGAATAAGGGTGGGAAGAAGCTCCCGGTAGGCATGAGGGTAATTGGCTATGCTATGAACAAGCTTTTTCGTATGCTCTATTCGTGCTTTTTCTCCCTCTATCCCGAAGATTTCCTCTGAGAGGGCAATGTAATAAGGAAAATGCTCCATTTTTTCGGTAAGGCGCTTTAGACCTGCCCCAAAGGTATCGGCGATTGCAAGCTTAAACTGGTGGGAAGTATATAGAGGCTCATAGTCCCTGGCGTAGAGGATGTTAAGATAAGAAAGCACCCTCTCAACCTCCTTTATTTTCATTCCACCATAGCGCAACGAGGCATCTAATGTAAGCGGCGTATAAGCAAACCACCCAGGATATTCTTCAGGTAGATGGGTTTGGAGTACTTGACGGGCGGCCTCCTTTACTCGCTTGTTTTTGGAATAGTAATAATGGGCATAGAAGAGCTGGGTAACTATCTCTCTCAACACTGGCTCCCTGTTCATGAGGCTTATCATAGAGCTAGTGGCAGCTCGATGCTGGCCCATATAGAGAATGACATCCTCTCCCAATTGGATCCAAGGTCTTAGCTTCTTCCGATTTCCTTTGTAGTGTTGGTAGAGTTGCTTGAAACTCTTTAGAGGTTTGGGATCCTCCTTGTTGTATTTTATGTGGAGCTTAGTCAAGCGTTGGTTTATGTGGTAGGAATCTAACTTTTTCCTAAACATCTTTCTCACCCTTCAGCTTCTTCCATCAACCATGCCGTTATCCTATATCCAATATCAAATGCTAATAGATATACAAAACCCTTTAAACCAATATTGAAAAGGGCTTGAGGATTGAGTGCAGGAATATAGATTTCCAATGCCTCCAGCACCAAACCAGCAACCATAAAAGCAATAGTAGTTAGAGGAAGGAAGACTCTCTCAATACCAAAAAGCTTTTTTCCCTTTTCATCGTAGGCGGCCGCAAACGTGAACACCAGCAGAGGCAACAACCTCAACCTAACATCATACATCAAATCCACCAACAACAACAGCGCTATCATATAGAGGAAGTAAAAAGAAAGAATGGGGGTATCTATCTTTCCTGCCAAAAACACCCCAGCCGCTATGGCCAGATAGAGCTCAGGCATGGCATAAGCCACAAGAGCAAGAGGAATAGTAGCAATGGCCAATGCTATAATTGCTTTCCACCATTCTTTAACATCATCCAGGTATTTGGTTATTATTCCCAGGATAAAAGAAGAAAGAACTGCCCAATAGTCGATAACCGGTATGTCCATAATGTTTTTAATAGTTGGTACAATATATAAACGTTTAGCCGGGTTGGCGGAGCGGCTACGCGACCGGCTGCAGCTCCAGATAAGAAGTAGAAACCGGTGTAGGTGGGTTCGACTCCCACACCCGGCTCACCCGTGATGAAATAAACAACCTCTGATTAGTGATGAGACCGACAGCGGCTGATTAGAGCAAGGTTTTGGACTTAAAGGAGTCTAAGGCCTTCTCTACATTCTCAAGGGCCTTTTCCATACGGGTTTTATAGTAGTCGTGGAAAAAATCCTTTAACGGCTCTTTTAGAGATCTTCCCAACGTATAGCCTTCAGGATGCTTGGATACTAGTCCCTTCTGCTTTAGTTTGTGAAGATAGTAATAGAGGGTTTTGGTGTTGAGAGAACTGGACTGGAGATCCTGAAAGCGGAGATAGCGTTCTAGGAACTTATATTGAAGGAGTTTTTTAAGAAGGAATACCAACGCCGGGCTGTTGGGATTGCCCAGTCCTAAGGCCATAATAAGCCAACGCGTTAAAGAATCTAAATCCATCTTTGATTTATAATCCAGAACCATCTCACGAAGAATAATCTCCGATTTAATGTATTCTTTCATACAATACTACCGAGAAAAAGGTTTAAAAGGGTGTAGCGGCAGAGCCCTTTCCCCCGCTTCAACGGAGTACTGGGGGCTCCGTGGGCGGGCTTAACTTCCGTGTTCGGAAAGGGAACGGGTGTTTCCCCGCCCCTATGGCCGCTACACCTGGTTTATTGTGGGTATATATTTTTAAACGTTTCTTTCTTCATTCTCACCATTCGAGGACTTTAAAAAGATTGTCTGAGTAGGGTAGGCGAATTCAATGCCCTCGTTATCGAACCTCTCCTTAATCTTGAGGTAGATCTCCTCTACTATCTTTAAGTACTTGTTATAGTCCTTTTCATCTACGTGGAACACCACTTCGTAGTTTAGGGAGAAATCCCCATAGCTCTTGAATACACATCGCTCAAACTCCACCTTGTCTCCACCCACCTCCTTTACGATTTCTTCTACCATCTTCGGGATTTGCTTAAGCTTCTCTACAGGAGTTTCATAGGTTACTCCTATCATGAAGGCATGCCTCCTTTTATAGATGCGGCCGTAGTTGTGGATCCAGGAGTTAAGAAGCTGGGCATTGGAGACCACCAGCTCCTCTCCATTTTTGAGTGAAACGATACGGGTAGATTTGAGACCTACTTGTTTCACAGTACCTCCTTCTCCGTTAATGAAAACAGTGTCGCCTACTTTGAAAGGCTTATCGATGTGAATCACGAAATAGGCAAAGAGGTCCTCCATTATACGCTGGAAGGCAAAGGCCACAGCCAGGCTGGTAATGCTCACCCCTGCTAACAACACACTGATATCATATCCGAGGTTAGCCAATACGGTGATTATGGCAATAGTCCAGAGGGCAGCCTTTATCAACGTATGGAGCATCTGAATAAGGGAAGGATCCAGCTTCTCCTTTCTTCTCTCATTCCAGATATGGAGGAGCTCCTCAATTATTCGGAGCACAATCTTGATACCATAAAAGGCTGAGACGATAATAAGGAGAGATTTTACGATAGCGGTTACTATCTCAGGAACGGTGAGGAAGCCCAGAGCAATGTACAAAGATACAAGCATATAAAAAGGCCATCCTATCATATCCACTATCTCAACAATCACATCATCCCAGCGCGTGCTACTCTTCTTTGCCCACTCTTTCAGCTTCTTCAATAGCACAAACTTGAAGATCTTCAAGATGGTATAAGTGGCCAAGAACACTAACAACGCAATCAGATAACTCTTTATGGGATTATCGAAAAACACAATCTCTAAGATAGGATGATTTAAGGCGTCCATAATATGCTAATGAGAAAGCTTTTTAAATATGTCTTGGAGAACTCGGTAGCCCAACATCAGACATTGTTCTCGGGAGGGATTGGAGCTTAGGTCCATGCCAGTTATCTCATACATTTTTTCGGGACCCCATTTCTTCACCTCCTCTATACTTTTTCCTTCTATCTCTTTCATCAACAACGACGTTCCCACTATGCTTACCACACATCCCTTCCCAATAAAGCGTGCCTTTTCTATCTTTCCATCCTTAACCTTGAGATAGATCTCCACTTGATCCCCGCAAGAGGGCTTTAGCGCTCCTCCCTTTACGTCTGCATCCTCCATCTTTCCATAGTTGTAGGGATTCTTGTAGATGGCTAGGTAATGTTCATCGTATAAATCCATCCCTTATCACCTTGAGCTCTTTTATAAAGCGGTCTACGTCCTTTTCATCGTTATATAGGGAGAGGCTGGCTCTGAAAGAGGCAGGGATGCCTAGGGCTCGATGGAGAGGTTGAGCACAATGATGGCCGCTCCTTACCGCAATATGTTTCCTTCCCAGTAAGGTGGCCACATCATGAGGATGGACCTCCTCCCAATAGAATGAAAACACAGGAATATCCCTTTTATCACCTAGGGGAGCGGGCAATTTCTCCTCTTCCAGTCTTTTCTCCATATACTTTATTAATCTTTTATCATTTTCCTTTATTTCTTCTTCGTGTTGGAGGAAGAAGTCAAGGGCAAGCTTAAGGCCCCATACCTGAGCAATGGGAGGGGTTCCTGCCTCATACTTCTGAATGTTGGGCTTAAAGGTAATGGTTTCTCCCACATATTCCACTGTCCCTCCTCCATAAAGCAAGGGCTCCCATCTCTCAGGCTCTTTAATATAAAGCACGCCTACTCCCGAAGGCCCGAAGATCTTATGTCCGGAAAAAGCATAGAAATCAGGATCAAAAGAAGGAAGATAGGGTCTAAAGTGCTGCACATATTGGGTTCCATCCACTATAAGATATTGAGATTGTTCTCGAGCTTCTTTCATATCAGGGACCTTCCCCAGTACGTTGCTTCCTTGGGTGATAGCAACCACAGCAGCTTTCTCTATCTTCCATCCCACTGCCAGCTTTTTCATGTATTTCTTCATGGGGACATAGAGGCTGTGATGCTCCATCACAGAGGTCCAACCTTCTCTCCCTCGGAGGTTATAAACGGCTAGGTTGAGGGCTTCTGTAGCATTCTTAAGAAAGGCCACTTGGTCTGGCTTTACCCCTAAGAAGCGGGCCACACTCTCTCGAGCTTTCTCGTACATCTCAGTGGCCTCTTCACTTAGAGGATAGGCTCCTCGGTGGATGTTGGCATAGTGATAAGAATAGAATTGGGCTATTCCATCTATTACACTCTTGGGCTTCAAGGTGCTAGCCGCACTATCGAGGTAAACCAATTCTTTATATCTCTCAAAGATGGGAAAGAGGTGTTTCATATCCTTCCTCCTCTATTTCTTCCGCCAAAGAAGCAGGCCCTGTTTTTACAATTTTCCCTTCTTTCATCACATGCACATAATCGGGTTTTATATACTTGAGAATGCGGTTATAGTGGGTGATTATAAGAAGAGGGATATTAAGGGTAAGCACCGCATTGCTCACCACCTTCAAAGAATCCACATCTAGGCCGGAATCGAGCTCATCCAATATAGCAAACCTTGGTTTAAACATAAGCATCTGGAGCACCTCAGATTTTTTCTTTTCTCCTCCGGAAAAGTCCTTGTTCACCTCCTTTTCCACAAACTCAGGCGGGAGCTTTAGCAGTTCCAATCCTTTCTTGAGCTCTTCCATGAACTCCTTGTATTTGCTCAGGTCCCTTTCATCATAGCCCCTTCTTAAATAGTAGATCTTTTTCAAAAGCTCCTTGAGCTTTATCCCCTCTAGGTAAGGAGGAGATTGAAAAGAGAGGAAGATTCCTTCCATCGCCCTTTCATTGGTGGTAAGGGATTTTATATCCTTTCCATCAAAGTATATCTCTCCATCAGTCCAGTAGGCAGGATGGCCTAAGATGCTTTGGGCTAATGTGCTCTTTCCTGACCCATTAGGTCCCATGATAGCATGGATCCCATCAATCTTTAAATCCACTCCATGCACGATTTCTTTGTCCTCTATACCTACCTTCCAGTTTTTAAGTTCAAGCATCCTTATCACCCTATGTACTTTTTAAGATCCTCCAAGAACTCATCAATAGTATAGAGCTTTACTACTCCTGAGTTGATGAGGAACTTGAGATAATCAGCCGCCACTGTACCTTCGTAGAGCTGAGTCTTGAAACGCTCCTTCTGCTCATAATCGTCGAAGAGAACTACCAATTCACCTTTACCTACAAACTTAGGAAGGTTGTTTACGATGTAGTAGAACTCCTTAGGGTGATAGAAGTAAATATAAACAGGATTATAGAGCTCTAGTTTGGCATGATATCCCTTGGAACGATCAAGGTTGAACTCGATAGGAATGGCCAGCTCTATTGCTTTGTCTCGTAATATCCTGTACATAGCCAATTGCTCTATGGTGAATCCGGATTCCTTCTCCCAATCCACCAATCCGTAATATCCTCTGCTCTCTTTGATAAGGCCGCGATGGATAAGCTCATCCAAGAATATGGAAAAGGTGTAATCATCTATCACCGCATCCGCAAGCTCAGGCTTCTTCTGGGAAAGACCAAACTCCAGCTCTTCTTTTTCCAAAGGCATGTACTCCCACTTGTAGTAGCGGTTTATGAAGTCAAACAGCTCTTTCATCTCATCTTCGCTTACCTCCACCTTTACAGTGCTCTGAGGTGGGAAGTCCGGAATATCAATGGTGTAGATAGGTTCTTCTTTTCTTCTTAGGAACACTGAAACACCGTAGATAAGAGCGGCTATCACCAATAACGCTATCCTTTCAGGGGTAAATAAGCGGGCAAGCGCAGTCTTAGGTGGAACATATCCCTGTACAGTATAGGTCTCCTGCCCTACCGTTACATTAAAGTAATAGGTACCTTCAGGAAGCTCTTTTCCTTCCCATTCAGGTCGAGTATATACGACCTCCGAAACATAGGAGTATTCTCTCCTTATCTTGGCCTGAGGGTCATAAATCTCTACCTGAGGCAAGGTGACCGGACTTCCTGAGCTAGTGCGGAAGAAGAACCTAAACCTTCCGCGTTTGATTTCAGGAACCACCTCAATTTGGAGCTTTCCTACCTCAAAGTAATAAAGGGCATAGAGGTTTTCTATTCCTGTGAGGTTTACTAAATAAGGTCCCTCTGGGAATTTTATAGGTACTCCAAATCTCCTCTCCACATTCACCACTGTACGTCCTAGGGTCTGGCGATAAACCTCCTCGCTGAAGTTGGTAAAGCTCACATTCACCACATCCTCCACAATCTCATTGTTGTAGGCATAGATGGAATAGCGGAAGGTTTCTTCACGTTCCGTAGAGCTAAACGGCAACAGTATAGGGCCGTTTTCGGATGCCACCATACCTGTAAACAGGAGCTTCTGATGGGCACCCACCCAGTCTTTTTCAGGGACAATCACCACGACGTGATCCATGTCTATCTTACTGCGTGGTAGAGGATATACAGTGTGGTTATAGGTGATCTTAAAGGCTGGAGTAACCAATCCAAAGTTGTTCTTTATGAAAGCATGCTTTCCGCCATACACAATCCAATAGGCTGACCTGATAGTAGTAAGAAGGTCTTTTACCATGGTGGAGATGTTTTCATAGCTCTCAAAGCCTGCTGGGTGGATCACTACTATCTTCCCATCTCCTGTTACCGTGAAGGAGCTAAAGTTTCCATAAAGATAAGAACCCTTTACACGGTATTTACCCTCTCTTACTTCATAAGGTGGGCCGGCCGCCTTTACCACCTCATCTAAGATGTTCCTGCGAAGGAGATAGTTTACTGGAGTAGGTACTGTTCCACTATATTCTTTTATAGGAGGAGTATCTGTTACAATAAAGATGGTAAGAGGGTTAGGATTGGCAGAGAGGTTGGCGGTTGTTCCTGCGGGAAGCGTATCATCAAATATAATCAACAAAGATCCTGCAGGTATATATCTTAACTCAGCAGGCTCTACCACCTTTACCGGATAAGGGAACAATATCAACCAATTATAGAAGTCAGGATGGTGGGACTTGAGGACATATATCTCCTTTTGCATCGGATATCCTCCATAGACCTGAGCTAAGACCTCTCTCTCTGTTCCTGTGAGGTTGAGCTGGAGAAGAGGCACTTCTCCCAGATCACCAATCCTTCCATAGTAAACATAAAAGCTGTCCCAAAGGGTGAGGTTAACCTCGCTAAGAGTAGGTCCTCCCATCTGTCCGGCCAGAGAGATAACCCACCAGAAACCGTAGAGGATTCCTCCTATCATACCCGCTATCAAAAGCCATATAATCAACCCAATAGGGTCAGACCGAATATAGTTGATAAAACGCTTCAGAAAATCAAAGGAAACGCTTACCTTTACCTTCTTCAAACTATCCAGTATCTTTTCATGTACTGGAGGCTCGTATATCTGGTATTTTTTGGTATATTTATAATCACGAAGGGGTAGCAGCTTTTTCATTTTCACAACGGCTTAATGTACTTTTCCTTTATAAGTTCCTCCAACATCTCATGGATGCGGGCCTCTGGTACCTTGTAGGTTTTTGCAAATTCTCCGATATCAAACTCTCCTCCTGACTCCTTTATCCAGTCCATTATCTTTTTCTTGAGCATCTCATCGGACATGCTCTCATACTTACGGAGTTTGAATTTAAGCTTTTCATTCTCCTCTGCCACCTTAAACAACTCCTTTTCTAACTCCTTTTTATCCTTCTCTAGAGAGGCGATCTTTCTCTCTAACTGGGTGATCTTTGCCTTTAGCTCTTCTTTCTCTAACAATCCTGCTTTAGTGCTCTCTGGAATAGAGGAAAGCAAATCCTCTATGGCAAAGTTCATGATCTCCATCATGCTCTGAGGGTCGAGGTTGTATTCATTGGCTACCATCGATAGGATAGGCATAACCTTCCTTAGGATGTTCCACTTCCTTAACGCTGGGTTCTCTGTATCTGAGTCCGAATATTCGATCGAGATGCCATCAGGTTTAAACTCTAAGATAAAAAATTCTTTGGGATTGCCTTGAAGATCCCTCCTTTCAATATACCCCACCGATATAGAATTACCTCTTTCTAAATAGTAGAAGTTGGAAAGGCTTTTGAGCTTAGATTTTAAGGATTGAAAGTCCTTAAGGTTCGCTTTGATCTCTATCTTGCTCCCCATCTTCTTCACCTCCAATTATCTCCGGCGTTTCCTCAATCGCCGGCATATAACTCTTAAGTACAAGGGCAAACATAATAAAGCTTAACACTAGGGTAAGCAGGATCCCATTAAGCACGCTTCCCCACATTCCGTTCAAAAGGGGGAAC
>JAADEL010000007.1 GCA_013153395.1 Microcaldota archaeon | reverse complement strand
ATTCTGAATAAGGATGTTGTATTGCTTCTTAAGGTCCTCTAACTCGGTATAGATCTCCTTGAGCATCTCAAACTTCTCCACTACCTCACCCATCCTTTGCTCCAGATTCTCCAGAGCCTTCAATCCTGCCATGAAAGAATCGCTTGTGAGAATCTCATCCAAGGTTTCTTTAAGCTTCTCGATAGCCTCTAGCTTCTCCTGGATCTTCAGATAGCCCTCTCCCGCCTCCTTCTTGATGTTCTTTATATCGGCAATCAGGCGTTGGCTATCCTTATAAAATCCTTCTTCAATCTCCAAGAAGCGCTCAAGAGCTTGGAGCTCTCCTTTGATTTGAGTGGTGATCTTTCCATGTTCTTCTCTATATTCCTGCAATCGGTAGGTGAGCTGGGTGAGAACCTCTCCTATCTCATGTACCGTCTCAGGGAAGCGTTGGATCACCTCCTCCCACTTCTCTATCTTCTCCGCCAATCTCAACAACTGCTCTAAGCTTTCTTTATCGATCACACCCTCGAGATTACTAATAACCTCCATATGAACCATGAGCTGCTGATTAAGCTCGGCTCCTTTCTTCTGGAGCTCGGCCATCCTCTCCGCTATATCCTTTATCTTCTTCTCCAGCACATCCACTGGACCAGAGAGCAGGTTGATTTCCTGGATAAGCTTATCTACCTCCTGCTTAAGCTCTTCATATTCTCGAATAAACTCCTCTTTATCTTTGAGAACCTCACCTACGGATTTCAATGCCGTATAAGCGGCCTCTAGCTTAGGAAGCCTTTGCTTAAACTCCCTTATTTCTTTCTTGATTTCCTCTATCTCGCTAACCTCAGGGAGAGCATACTTCTCCAACTCTTTTTTCTTTTCTTCTAGTTCTTGGATAAGGCTGTTGAGATAGGTGCTTTTGTCTTCAATATTACGCATGATTTCTTGGATAAGTTGTTTGAGTTCCTGAGGGTCAACCGCCTTTACTATCATCTCAATAGCATTGAGCTCAGTGGTGAGTTGGTTAAGATGGTCCCGCAGGCCAAGAACCTCCTTTTCAAGCTGAGAAGCCGTTTTATAAACATCTGTTTTAAGCTCCTCCACTGTCTCAAAGAAGGCAGAGATGCGATCCCTCTCTTGTTTTAGCACCTCCACCTCTTTCTCCAGCATCTCAATAAGCCTCTTTATCTCCTTTTCTTCTTGTTTTATTCTCTCTTGGATACTCTCCGCTTTACTTTCTATAAAGGCCTTCTGCTCCTCAATCTGAGTAGCCCTTTTCTCAAACTCCTCTTTAGTAGGGGCATTCCAACGAATAATAGTCTTATCCAGTCCGTATTTTATCTCCAAGATACCATCTCTTTCTAATATACGAGCCCAATCCTCGATGGTCTCGGGATCATACTTAAGTTTAAGAGCCAGATATTCCAAAGGAACCTCTCCCTGTTCTTTGATAATTTGTATCATCTGGTCAATAGGAGTGGATATCAAAATTTCCTCGTAATCGTCGTTCACATACTACTTTTCCCCGTTATTTTTAAATCCTTATTGTCTGATTTGGGCAAGGGCAGAGCTCATTCCCTGCTTGGCTACTCCTATAACATTCCTCCCTATCTTGGACATCAAAGGATTGTGGGTCACGATAATAAACTGGGTTTTCTGGGACTGCTCTTGGATGAAGTTAGTGAGGCGTTGGACGTTGAGCTTATCCAAGGCGGCATCCACCTCATCAAACACCGCCATCGTTATGGGCCTAATGGTGTTCATCGCAAACACCAGCAACAAACCCAAGAGGGACCTCTCACCTCCTGAGAGCGCCTCCAGCCTTATTGCCCTGTTGTTTCGAATAAGCTTGATTTGGATCTCTTTATCATATTCTATCTTTCCCTCACCAAAATTAGGTATCATTAAGGTGTATTCTCGGAACTTTTCATTTACCTTGGAAATGTATTCCCTGAAGTATTTCATCTTCTTGATTTCCAGATCTTTAATGAGAGCGATTAGGTCCTCTTTTTCTTTGCGGAGCTTATCAATCTTTTCCTTGATGTCCTTGATGTCTTGGGAGAGTTGTTCATATTGCTCCTGGGCCCGGAAGTTAATATTCCCGAGATTGGCGAGTTCGCCCTCTAGACGGGCAAGCTCCTCCTCCATCTTCTCCACTCCCATATCTAGGATTTCCTTGGGCTCTACTAGCTTACTCTCAAGCTCTTTGAGTTCTTGTTCTCGGACGTTGAGCTCGGCCTCCAGCTTATAAAGCCTCTTCTCTACCTTACTCAGCTTCTCCAACAGCTTCTGCTGCTCCAACCCAAGGTTCTTAAGTTCCTCCTCTTTTTCTGAGCTCAGCCTCATCAAACGCTTGAGGTTCTCATCCATGCGCAGGTATTGAGCCTCCTTCTGCCTTACCTTGAGCTCCTGTATGCGTATGCTGTCCCCCATCATCCTAATCTTGGCATCCAGCGCCTTTATCTCGCTATCTAGGGCTTTTATCTGTTGGTCTAGCTGCTCCAGCTGGGCCTTCTTCTCCCTGTATTCTCCGAGCTTTTCCCTCTCCTTAACCAGCTCTTGATATTGCTCCAAGAACTTGTCAAGGGCCTCCTTTTCCTTCAGGAGTTGGGCCTTTTTCTCCTCTAGCTGGGCTAGGCGATCTTTAATCTGCTGGAGCTCGGGCGCATTCAAGGTCTTTTCCAGCATCTTTATCTCGCTCTCTAGCCGGGATTTCTTCTCCCTCAGCGTCTGCACATACTCGCGATATTCATAAAGTTTGCGGTTGAGCTCATGCTTTTCTTTCTCAAGCTGGGCGAGCTCCTCTTCTATCTGGCGTAGAACCTTGGCCGAGGAAATAGCCTGGTGAGACTTTCCCACTGTGACCACTCCTGACCTCTCGAAAAACTCTCCTCCTAGGGTGACCATGCGATACTTGCCGATATAGGGCTTGGCATCGTCAAACTCCCTAACAAGCACCACGTCTCCAAACACATAATCCACTACCTTCTGAAAACGAGGGTCGGTTTTGATATAATTGCGGAGGCGACCCATACCTACATTCACATCGGGCACATACTCCACCACCAGCTCCTTGAGCGGAATGATGGAGATCCTTCCCAGCTTTCTTTCCTTAAAGATTTGGGAGAGCTTCTTGGCTACCTCGAGATCCTCTACAACCACATTGAGCAAACGACCTCCCATCGCATCCACAGCCTCTGCATACATCGGGTCAAACTCAATCAAGTTGATTACAAGGTCATATATACCTGGGATCTGCTCCCTCAAATCTTTGATAAACTCCATCAAGGTAGATCGCATTCCATAGGCGGAGAGCTCTCCTTGTTTCTTTCTGAGCTCCCCTATCCTCTTCTCCAGCTGCTTTATGCTCTCGGTGAGCTCTCGTTCTTCTTGGAAGGATTCCATTATTTTTTGCTGGGTTTGGGATAATTCTTTTTTGAGCTCCTCGAGGTTTCCGATTTCCGAGGCAAAGGCACCTATGCTCTCCAAACGTCCCTTGAGCTCCCCTATCTCCTTTTCCACCTCGGCCAGCTCCTGAGTAATGGACTTGAGCTTCTGGATGGCCTTATCTATCTTGTCGTCCTCTTGAGCCTTGGCATAGCGTTCCAGGCTCTCCACCTCTCGGGCTAGCTGTTGCCTTCTCTCCAAGAGCTCTTTGTGGAGCTTGCTCTTCTCAAACCTCAAGGTCTCGTATTGTCGGAGCTCCGCCCTCTTTTTCTCCAGCTCCTCCTTTACCTTCTCGAGCTCGGCATAGGCTTGGGCTCGTTCGCTGTTGCTAAGCTCTTCCACAAGCTTGGCCTTCTCTGCCTCTATCTCTTTTATCCTTTCCTTGATGCGAGCAAGCTCACCCTCTATCTGGGATTTTTCCTCCAGGAGCTTTTGCTGCTCCTCTTTAAAGCGCTCCAGCTGAGCCTTTTTCTCTTTATACATCCGAAGCAAAATATTTTGACGCAGGAGCTCCATCCTTTCCTTGATGCTCATAAACTGCCGGGCCCGCTCCACCTCCTTTTCAAGCTCCTCCATCAGGGCAAGCTTCTCGCCCAGCACGATATTTATCTCCGATATTCTACGGTCCACAAAGGCAATCTCCTTGAGGGCCTCCTCTTTCCGTATATCAAAATGGATGGTGCCCGCACCATCGGCAAAAAACTGTTCCCTTTCCTTTTTTCCCATGCCCACCAGCTTATCAATCTGCCCCTGTAGGATGAAAATGCGGTTGGAGTTGGTTATGCCGTGCAGGGCCAAGAAGGAAACATAATCTCCTCGGGACACTTTCTTACCATTTATCTTATAATAAACCTTGTCTTTGTGGATCCCTCGTTCTAGTTCGACTTCACCTTCGGAGGTCTGAAAAACACCCCTTACCCGGGCCTCAGATGCTCCTCTATAAATAAGGTCCTTGGAGGATTTGGCTCTAAGCTGGGAAAGGGACTTCTCTCCTAGAAGAAACTTTAATGCATCGCATATGTTGCTCTTACCTGAGCCGTTGGGCCCAATGATGATGTTTATGTCTGGATAAAAGAGGATGTTGGCCTTCTTGAAGGA
The DNA here is from genome assembly GCA_013153395.1 of Microcaldota archaeon. Taxonomy (GTDB): domain Archaea; phylum Micrarchaeota; class Micrarchaeia; order Anstonellales; family J096; genus JAADEL01. The sequence continues at coordinate 30,264 of JAADEL010000007.1, read as the reverse complement.
TTTAAAATGGTCAAGAGTAAGCTCCTTTATAATCACCCTCTACATTTATAAAGAGGGCTTTTAAAACCTTTATGTGATTAAAGACAGCTTAATCAACCTTTCTGACCTTTTCCTTCGCATAATCGTGGGCGGTGCTCTCTATCTTATTGTTCTGACCCACTATTTTCCGCCCTCTGAACTCGCGTTGTATTATCTCTATGTTTCTTTGTTCAACATCTTGGGGTTGTTTGTGAGTGCTCCTTTGCTGGCCCAGTTTGACCAAACGCTGGATTCCAAGGAGAGGGCCCGGCATGCCCTAGGTGCTATAGGGGTGCTTTCTTTGGTAGAGGCCTTGGTCATCCTTGCCTATATAGGGCGAGGGGGCCTCGCCCTGATTGCGTTCACCGTACTCCTTAACATCGTGAATAATGCTTACCTTCTTAAGTTCTATAACATCGAAAGCAATCGTGTGCTCTATTCCTCTATCCCCTATATCTTGAAGGTGGGCTTTACATGGGTCTTTGCTTGGCTGGGATATAGGGATTTTGAGCATATCCTGTGGGCTGGCCTTATACCCTATGTGGGGGTGCTTGCTTTAATGGTAAAGGATTATGGGTTTTCCCTTTCTTGGAAGGGATTGCTGGAATATCTGGGAACTATCCCAAGAGCATTGGATATTGCCTACAGAGGAGGCTCTTTATTCTGGGTGAGGGTGATATCGGCCATACGCAATTATCTTGACAACATCCTCTTCAACCGACCCGGAGTATCTGATATAGAAAAAACCCGTTATAACACCGCTGCCTATATCTATAAGCTTTTTTCGGAGAGCTCAGGTGGCATGATTTCCATAAACTTTCTCAAGTATGAGAAGGAAGGCACGCTTACGCTCAAGCGCATAGTGGGCGGGCTGCTGGCATCCTTTGCTATAATGGTTGCCTTTACGATAGGAGTAAGCGTGTTTGTGTATCTCTTTCCTTGGGTGCTCAAGTATGATATTCTGGAATATGTGATTCTGCTAGGGATAGGATATATCTTCTGGAGCCCAAGCATTATTATGAGGGATACCTTGTTTGCCCTTAATCATACTAAGGAGATTGTATGGGCAGAGGTTCTTTCCCTTGCTATCTTCTTGCTACTAGGAATAGGCAAGGATCCATGGGGCGTGGCTCAGGCTTTGGTGATATCCCTTTTGGCAGGATTTGCTATATATGGATGGTTTTTTTACAGGGCCCTAAAGCTTAGCAACCGCCTTTGAATAATAATGGGTGACAGCCTCTACTCCCCTTCCGTAGTTCCATTTATGCTCGGAGCCGTTATAATAAGCAGCCAACACGCGGTAGTTGTCGCGAGGGATGTTGAACTCCTTATGCTTCATATATAGGCTCTCACCCACCGCAAAGACATCATAAAAGAGATTGGTACGTATCACATTAAGGCCCGAGGCATAGTGCTGAATGCCTACGTTGCCATAGAGCTTGATATACTGGTCCCTATGGCGGGGATTGGTTAAAAGGGCAGGAGCGCTATAAAGGTAGTTTTGCTGCCCGATGCCGATGTTTCCTCCACCGGGAGATCGAGCATGATGGCGGAAGTTGCTCTCTCGTGCCATAATGGCAAGCAAGAACTCAGGCTTAAACCCAAAAACATGAGAGGTTACCATGGTGCCAAGCACAATCTCCTTAAGTTCATCTTGCCTCACATCATAGGCCAAGGAATAGTCCCTGCCGTAGATGTTAAGCCCGCGGTAGCGTGTGTTCTCAAGTACCTTCTCCAACTTCTCCATGTAGTCTTTGTGCTCGTTCAAGAATCGGCCGAGCTTGGCGCCATCCACGTTGTAGTTGTATATCATCAGAGTAAGTCCAAATCTTAAATCATTCTTCATGCGGCCTACATGCTCGTATATCCAAGGAGCCTCCTTCTCTAGCTCGGCCATCTCCCTCCTTACTCGAGTAAGGGCCTTATTAAAAATATCCCATTTTTGTTCCAAGGTGCCTTTATCATGGGCATAGATGTTGAGGAAGAGCCTTTTCTCGGTAAAGGTGTAATCAGGAGACATCAAAAACTCCCAAGCCTTAGGGCCCCATTCCTTCTCCAATTTTCTAAAGGCTTCTTTCTCATAGTCTTCGAGGTAGCGGTATTGGGGCGCGTGATAATAAACCTCCATGATTATTTACACAACTAACCATTTATAAACATATGTTAGCCTTTTTAAATCCTCTTCCTCCTATATTAGCGTGATTAATCTAGAGAGCTTGGTCAGGGAGCCCAACTGGAAAACCATGCTTGTGGATTTGGTAATTACCAATAAATTGGACCCTTGGGATATTGACCTTGAGGTTCTTTTAACAAGATTTAAGGAGAGGTTGGAGGCCTACAAGGATTTTTCCATTCCCTCTAACCTCATATTGGCCTATGCTATATTGCTTAAATACAAGGCCATGTTCTTGGAGTTGCCCGAGCCAGAGCCTATCTACGATGACCAAGGCATGGAGATTAGGGAGGAGCCTCCGCTAGTGAGAAGGAGGAGAAAGCTTCCTATCACGCTGGATGAGCTTATTACCTTGGTGGAAAAAACCCTGAAAAAGCACAAGCGCAAGAGAAAGAGCGTTCAAAGAGCCCCGGCTGCCACCCAGCCTGCCGAGGTCTATGAACTAGAACCTGACTTCTTTGAAAAGGAGCTGGCCGCCTTTGAGCAGCTCATAAAAGGAAAAGCCTTTTACCTCTCCCAACTGCCCGGCGATAGGCTCAAGAATTTTTTGTTTGTGCTGCTGCTGGCCAACGAGGGCAAAATCATGTTTGAGCAAGAGCATCCCTTTGAGGATATCTTCATAAGGTGGTTGAATGAAGGAGAGAGTAGTTGAGGCATTGCTGTTCCTGAAGCCCGAAGGACTTGCCATAGAGGATATTAAGGCACTGGGCATTGAGGATGTGGAAGGTTTGATGAATGCTCTGAATGACCAATATAAAGAGCTCTCTTTCTATGTGAAGAAAGAGGGAAATCGGCTGGTGATGACCATAAAGCCCAGCTTGGTGCCCGAGGTGAGAAAATACTTCCATCAAAGAGACCTGACAAAGGCTCAGCTCAAGCTGCTTGCCCTAGTGAAGGCCGAGAAAAGGATATTGAAGTCAGAGGCAAGCAAAAAACTCAAATCCCATGAGCTCGAGGACCTCATCAACCGGGGCTTTCTCAAGATGGAGAAGCAAGGCAAGCGCACCTACCTAGTGATAGGCCCTTATTACAAGGATTATTTTGGCGATGTTTGAGTTTAAGGACCATACTGCCGACCTTATTCTCTATGCAGAGGGAAGAGACCTCAGGGAGCTTACCGAGGAGCTCCTGAAGGGGTTGTTTGTGCTGATGGGGGCAGAGGGCAAAGAAGGAAAGGAAAGCTTGATATTGGAGCATGAGGCCCCCAATGCCCGGATGTTCTTTGTAGAGCTCTTGAACAAGGTTATTGCGCTGGCGGAGAGCGAAGGCATCACTCCCACAAAAGCCGAGGTCCTCTCTATAGAGCCTTGGAAGGCCCGTTTAAGGATTTACTATGTTCCACAATATCCGGCCAACAAGGTAAAAGCAGCCACCTACTTTGGGTTTGAGTATCAACCTCACAAAGTAAGCATCACCTTAGATCTTTGACAGTGCGGGAGGATATCAAAACATTTCGTTCATACCTCATGCCCCACTTCTTCCCATAATAACCGGGTTCGATGGCTATTGCTACTCGCTTGAGCTCGTGTTCGGATTCTTTGTCAAGGCGAGGATACTCGTGCAGCTCAAGCCCGATGCCATGACCGATAAGATGGGGCATCTCAGGCAATCCCAGTTCTTTAAATATCTTTTTATAAAGGGCATCTACCTCCTTTCCTAGCATGCCCGGATAAAGCCTATCTATGATTTTATCATAGGCCTTTTGGAGCTTGGCATAGGTGGCCTTTTGAGAAGGTGTTATAGGGGTGGTCTCGGTGATATCCGCTTTATAGCGTTTATACTCCAGCCCAAAATCCACCAGATAGCCCTTTAAACGCACTTTTTGAGGGCGATAATGGGGAAAACGGGCATTCTCTAAGCTTGCTACCATGGGATCAAAGGCAAGCTCCCTCTGACGGGCAAGGGCCCTTTGCTTTAGATGGAAGTAGAGTTCTAGCTCGGTTTTTCCCTCGAGCTCGGAAAGAAGCTCTACACTCTCACGATGGGCCCTTTCGATGTATCTGCACTCTTGCACCGTCTTTTTCATCCGGCGCAGGAGATATTCCTCAGTGTTATCCTTAACTTGGGCCGCATACTTTTTTAAAAAAGCAAAGGTGCGGGCATTTATATCCTCAAAGGGCACCTCTACCTCCTGCCCCCTTATAAAATCCCGGAATTCCTTTATGGGTTTGATAGGACCTTTATAATGGGCTTTGGCATATTCCCAGTTAAGCTCATTCACAAAAAGCGTTCCCTCTGCCCATATGGAGTGATCAATCTCTAGCTTGGTCTCATAATAGAAGTTGGCGGGTGTTTCTTGGTAGGAGAACAACAACCTCATCCTATCACCTTTTCTAGCAGGGGCTTTTGGTCGGGCTCACCTATCAAAATATAACCTTGTTTATCTTCCTCAGCACTATAGAGGGCACGGGCTAGCTTGGATACCTGCACAATCTTCTTTGGCCCCTCTTTGGTCAGGATAAGGCCATCATACTTCTTCGGCCGGCCGATATAATATATCAAAATCCCTTTTTCTTCCAAAGCCTGCCTTTGGTCAGAAGTGAGATCTTTTACGCGGGCAAGCACCTTAAGAAGCTTTCTGTCCAGGATGCGCTTGGCCCAGAGGCTTCCTTCCCTCCTTAGGCGGTCTAGGATGATTTCATCACCCTTCCATATCAAATCATCCAAATCAATCCAGCCCTTTTGAAGGCCTTCTTCTAGCATCTTCCTAATCATCGCGCTTACCACAATTCCTGTTTTATGAAAGTAAACGGCGGAGAACATCATATGCCTACCTATTAACATAGATTCGGCACTCTCGATGGCCTTTTCCTTTATTCCTAGGTAGGGACCGTCTCGAGCCATGTTAGCCAAGAGATTATCTAGCTCGATAACGCCGTAGGACACTCCGGTATAGTAGGCATCTCTTTTTAGGTAATCGAGGCGGTCGCTCCCAAACTCAAAATAGACAATGTCCTTGGGCTTTATCTCCCAGCCCTCCTCTTCGGCCAAGCGTTTTCCTAAGTCCTCGTGGTCTTGGATATAGCCTAGCTTTTGGAGAACATGCTCTCCGTCATGGGAAAAGGCCACATGCCCAATGTCGTGCAAAAGCCCATAGAGGCGGGCCTCCTTTTCATCCTCTCCGAGATGTTGGGCAATCAGGCCTGAGAGATGCATTACGCCTAAGGAGTGCTCAAAACGGGTATGGTTGGCACCCGGATAAACATAATAAGAGGAGCTCAGCTGCTTTATGCGGCGGAGGCGTTGGAAAAGAGGATGGTCAATGATGGATTTTTCCTCCTTGTCAAAGTATATCATCCCATGGATGGGATCCTTTACCCTATACTCTCTCATAGACACCGGGCTCGCTCTCCACAAACTCTCCTTGCTCCGCCATCATCCTGAGCACTATGAGGGCTAGCTTCTCTGGGATGCCCAGTTGTTTGGCCAGCTGCTCGGGAGTGGTTTTCTGGATGTTGAGCTTGGCTATCCTCTCTAAAAGGCGGTGTAGGAGCTTGGTCTTTATCACATAGACTTGGCCATCATAGTTTAAGAGCGTGGTATAGCTTTGATAATCGGGTCTTTTCATGAATTCCTTGAACTCGTCAGGCGTCAGGATATCATAATCCAGGTCCTTTTCTTTTAGGTATTTCATCCGGGTGCGTTCTTTAAGCTGCTCGTAGAGTTGGGCAGGAAAGGCAATGATGTCTTTGTTGAGATAGATCACCTTGCGCTTGAGCATGCTATCCAACATTTTCCTTTCCTCGGGCGTGAGCTTTTTCCTTACCTTGTTGATGTGGCGCTCTTTGTAGTCCATCTTGGATATCTTCCAGAGCAAATCCATTTCCTTTTCTTTGTTGCTCTTTTGAGGGCTTTCTTCCTTTAGCAGCACATAGAGGTTGTCTTTGATTTTGTATATCTGAAAGCCTTCTTTGAGCAAGAGTTGTCGAGCTTCTTTGGATAACACAGGCTATATACACCCCAACATAATTTAAACCAATGTGAAGTAGATCCGGCGGTTGTTCTTGCCTTTGTTCTCCATCTTCAGGATCTTAATCTGACCCACCTCTCTAAGGTTCCTAACATGGGTGCCTCCGTCTGCCTGTATATCAATCCCCGGAATCTCCACAATGCGCAAACGCTCTAGCGATGGAGGCAAAGCACCTGCCAGCTTCACAATCTCCGGTATCTTCAGGGCTTCCTCGCGAGGAAGCTCATATATCTTGAGCTCCAGGTCCTGCTGAAGGAGGGTGTTGGCCTTTTGGACAGCCTCTTCCAATAGCTCCCGGTTAAAGTCAGGCACATTGAAATCAAAGCGGGTCTTTTCCTCTCCTAGCTGGTTACCTGTGATCTTGGCACCATAGTCTTTGTAAAATACAGAGGCGAGCACATGGGCGGCGGTATGCATTCTCATGAGCTTATACCTCCTCTCCCAATCCAGCTTACATCGCACCTTCTCCCCTTCTTTAGGAGGGCTGCCCTCTACCACATGCACAATCTCGCCATTTTCCTTCTTTACCTCTATCACCTTGGCATCGTTTATATATCCGGTGTCGTGGGGCTGGCCACCTCCTCGGGGATAAAAGATGGTTTTGTCCAAAATCACCTTGTTTCCATCTACCTTGACCACGGTGGCCTCACATTCCTTGAGATAGCTGTCTTTGAGATAGAGCGGTTCGGTCATAGTGGCTATATAGGGATAAAGGGTTTAAAGGCTTTAGGAGCAAACTATGGGATGCTCAAAGAATACCTGGAGATTTACTTCCTCAACAAGCAGAAGAACAAATGGCTCCACAGCCGCACCTTCTCCGACCTTAAAAAGCAGTTGTTGATGGAGCTAGAGGAGCTAGAAAAGGCCCTTGCCTCAGGGAACAAGAAGGAAATCATATGCGAGCTAGGGGATGTGCTCATGGACGCCCTCAACATCGTGGCATGGGTCACCCTAAAGTATGGGATAAAAGAAGAGGAGGTGCTCCAAGCCTCTGTGAAGAAGCAGAAGCATCGCAAGCCCTGGCTCTTTAGCGACCAAGACCTAAGCGAAGAGGAGCAAGTGCGCATCTGGTATGAGCAAAAGGAAAAGGAGGAGTGCTAAATAAAGGAATAATAGCTTTTCCAAGGAAGCTTCTCCTGAGCCTCAAGGGCTAATTCTTTGCTAGGAAACAAGGCGATAATATTTCCTCCTTTACCCGCTCCAGTAAGCTTGGCTCCTAAGGCTCCGTAGGCCTTTGCCTGTTCTCGGATTTCCTCTATCTCGGGCGTGGTAAGGTCAAAATAAGAGAGCAAGCTATGATTATAGTCCATCAATCTGCCTAAAAGCTGGACATTTTTTTCTTCTATAGCCTGAAGCGCGCTTTCAAAGATAAACATATACTCATCCCAAAGACGGGAGAAGAAAGGGGTCTTTCCCTTGATATGTTGGAATTGCTCTACTAGCTCCTTGGTGCTCTTGTCCTTCTTTCGAGCACTTATTATAAGGAGATGGAGGCCGGGCGAAGGCAGCAGCTGGATTTCCTTTCCTTTTTGATAAAGGATGGGGCGGCCATAGGTGGCACAGGCGCCATCCACTCCTGAAGGCTTGCCATGAAACACCCTCTCTGCCTCAAAGCTAAGTTCAAATACCTTCTGGTCATCTAACCCTAGATTGTAGAGCTTGTCAAGAGCGCGGGTAAAGGCCACTGCCATAGCCGCTGAGGAACCTAAGTTAGCTCTAGGTGGAACCTGCTCTATCCATTTTATTCTAAAGCTCTTGTCCAGACCTAGGGCTTTGGTGATGTTAGAGAGGGCCTCGGTGGATTGGGGGTCAAGATTCCACTCTCCTTCCTCGACGTCCAGCACCGTTTTTATGTCAGGGAGGCCGGAGGCAAGGGCGGGCGCTCCATGCACCACAAAATGCTCTCCAAACAAAATTACCTTCCCATATCCTTCTCCTATCATACCATCCTTACCTCAATCTCCTCTACATCTAGGCCCAGCTCCTTGGCAACCTCGGCCAAAGGATATCTTCTATCGCCCAAAAAGGCCACGCTATCCCTTCCTCCTGCGCCCGGAGCCCTCCCTATCACGTTATATCTTTTTTCGGCCTCCTCAATAAAGCGGGTGATTTCAGGAGGTTCGATGGGCTCAAAGTCCTGGACATAGCGGGAAATCCTTTCCTGCATCTCCTGATGGACCTTTCGGGCCTCATGGGTATATTTCCTTGCCTCTTCCCAGTTCCCGCTCAGGAGGGCTTCTATGGCCTTTGTTTCGGCCTCATTCTGCCGGGCCATAAGCTCCTTGAAGGCTTCTGGCTCCTTGGACTTCCACTCCTTCCAGGCCTTTACTGCGGAGATAGTGCTAGTGGAGCCTCCTTTTATGTTAAATACCTGAATCTGGGCAGGGAGAGAAACAGGAGTTGCCTCAAGCCAAGGCCATGGACGATGGATGCTCTCTTTCCAGTTTTCCAAAGACACACTCTCAGGGTCATAACGTCTATAGATGATGGTGCGGCGGAAGCTTGAGGTAGCTATATCAAACCCCGACCCCAGCTTCTTTGCATACTTGGCATATGCGATCTGAGAGAGCTTGTGAATGGTCTCGACATGGGCATAGGAATGGTATCCTTGAGCTTCAAACAGGGCGGAGATGGTGGCTACGGTGGCCGCAGCCGAGGATCCCAGTCCGGATTTTTCGCCAGGCTTGCCGAATATAGGGCTGTTTTCCAGATAAACGGTGGTCTCTTGCCAGCCCCAGGAGGAGAGATATTCTTTGGCGGTTTGATAGGCAATGGTTACCAAGGCACCTTCAGGCAATCCATCTATGTTAAACTGAGGAGAAACTACCTTTTCTTCTCCGTGCTCCCAGCGATAGCTTACTCCTTTGCCCTCTTTATCCACCACTGCTATGCTTAGGCTGATATGACCTTTGAGCAATACGGAATATCCTCCGTAGAAAAGAACCTTGCCGGGGATCATGCTCACATCATCTTGGCAACCAGATTGTTCTTTATCTCTCGTAAGAGCTCCTCCTTTGCTGCTGGTGTGCTTGTCTTTGCCAGAGAGCTATAGCGAGGGTCCTTTACTTGCTTGAGATGCTCTATGCTTTTTTCGGGTTGGAACTCGCCATAGGCAATAGCCAGCACCATATGAACAGCATCCTCGTTAGCCTGAGGCCTCTTTTCATCCACCTTTTTCAATTGTTCTTTTACTTTGGGATAATCCTTGTCATGAAGAACAGGATATTGAGCTTTTTTAGCTATCTCCAAGAGTTCTTCATAATCCCTTACTCCCCAACGGTCCATGAGCCAGCCTGCCAATCCCTTGAAAACATCCATCTCAAAGTCTCGGGACTCCTTTACCTTTTTCCACATCTCATCATCAGGCAAGGCATCCAGGCTCTTTGAGGAGAAGATCCTCCTAAAGGACTCAAACACAAAGGCAGCAACCATCGCCTCTTCTTCAGAAACCTCCTTGCCCAACACCTTTTCTAGGTTTTCTTTGAGGTTCTGCAAATCGCCTTTAAAGAATCGTTCTCCTGACACGAAAGCAGCCCGTCTATAAACCACTCTAGGGCCTATGCCTTCCACTCCTTTATCGGCATACATCAGGGCCAAGGAAACCAGCTTTTCCATCTCATTATCCAAGCCCTCTACTTCTCGCAAGATATCCTCTACCTTTCCCTCATTTCTCTCTATTACACGGGCAACTATTTCAATATTCTTTTTCTCAAACTTTTGTAGAAACTTACCCAATTGACCTAATTTGTAATTTTTCTCCACTATTTCCTTTACGGTCTCCAGAAGTTTAGGATTCTTTACTTTTCCATCATGGAGATAACGGAGGACCTCTGCGGTGATATAGCCATCGCTAGTGCCCAATTCTCGATTTACCTCCTTTGGAGCCCTTACCAAATCATGGGTAAGACCAGCTAATGTAGCAAGAGAAAGGATGCGACCATGTCCCCTAGGCTTTTTGTATTTCACATACTCTGCTGCTGCCTTCGCCACATTGAGCATATGGGTTTCATCATGGGCGCTTTTTCTTTTTCCTTCTCTCTTCTCCCACTCATAGTAATTCACTAACCACTCGGCCATATCCATTACTTTTTTGATCCACTCCATCCTATTTTCATCGCTAAGTAGATCGAAAGAAACTACCCTGATTTGGTCACCCTTACGCACTAAGATTGTTTCCTTAGTAAGCCACCACTGCTTAGGCTCTCCACCATCTTTAAACTTCGGACCTTTCATTCTATCACCTCAGGACCCTTGCCGGGCCTAGTAACATAAACATCCTCCACCACCTCCTTCAAGGAAGATAGGACCTCATTCTCATAAGGAGCCAACGTAAATACAATGGCGTTAGGGCCTGCATCAAAGGTATAAGCGGCCTTAGTCTCCTCTTGATTCAGCTCCAATATCTTTTCAATAATGGCCTCGGATGTATCATTCAAATATCGGATACGAGGATAGGTATAATACATCATCGCATGGAGACCATCCGAAGCCTGAATTGCTACTTCCGCAAAGGTAGAGAAGTCCTTCCCCCTTACTGCTTCTACTAGCTTAGGAGCGAGCACATACTCATCATAATCTACCCAACTCCAATATACAGGATTGGTCTTTACGGTTTGCTTCATGCCCGCCCTGGACTTTATCTTCTTCTCCTTCTTCTCTACATGGGTATAGATGATGCGGAGGTCAGACCAATGTTCGGGAGGGAACAAGCTCTCGGCATAGCTAGCAAACAAATTCTTTTCAAAGGTGGCGGGAGTAACCTCCTCAGGGCCATAAGGATAATGGGGATCCAGCCCTCTCCACCATGCCACAAACCCTCCTTGTTCAGGTATGCTTCGGGTAGCAGACCCGCTTCCCAATCGGGCAAACACCGAGAGCTTTCTTTCATCCGCCAAATACTTTTGATATACTTGAGGCTCTAGCTCTCTGAAGGTGACTTGAAGGGCCTTAGCCAAGGCGGCAAAACCCGAAGCTGAAGAAGCATATCCTGCTGCAGTGGGAAAGTTGTTGTGGGATTTTACATAGTAATTGTAGTGCTTGAGCTCAGGAACAATCTTGAACACTTTTTTCAGGAATTTGCCCACATACTCAAACTCAGGCATGTCAGGAGTGATCTCCCTGCCATTGAGCTCAAATCTTATCTCTCCGTTTCCCTTCTCCACTTCTAGTTCTGTCTCGGTATAAAGCCCTTCTACCGTAAAGGAGAGAGAACTCTTATTGGGGATATGATATTCCTCCCACAAAGGATGTTTTCCCCAATACTTTAAAACCGCTATATTGGTGGGTGCTTTTACCTTCATATATTATTTTAGCGCCCCACTCTTTAAAATTACCATCTATCCGGGCCGAGTTTGTGGCGAGCAAAGGAGTTGCGGCGTTGGGCTAACCATGCCTTCAAGGCTCTGGGATGAGTGGTAGAGGCTAAGCCTAACACACCTAGACCTCCAAAGAGAGTGGCCATCTCTTTTTCCCCTGCAGCTATACCAAAGGCCGCACCCACTAGATAAAGCCAGGAAACCTGCCGTACCATAGTTCTTTGACCCCTACATTCCCAATCCACCATGGTACTTTTACACCTCTAACAATTTTTAAACACATATCTTTTTAAAGGGGGGAAGGCTATATTAAGCATGGAAACCTTAAGAGAATGGGACGTGAAACTGAAGTTAGTGAAGACAAGAAGAGGAGCCATTCTTTATGTGATTGAGCTGGCACCTGACCACTTCTTTATTGAGCAAAATCCTTTGAAGAATAGCAAGTATGGACAGGCCTATCGCAAGCTCAAATCCCAGTATGAGGAGTTCTATATGTTCTGGGAGATAAGAAACAACCGCTATACAGGAACCTTGTTGGTAGGAGCCTTCTTGAGGAAGCATGAGATTGATCCATTCATCACTATGATTTCCCAGAGCGACGAGTTCCTCAAGTACCCAGACGAAAAGGACGAGGAAGAAAGAGACGAGGTAGCCGAGCACCTCAAGCAGGAGTAAATGCTCGAGCTGCTTAGGAGGCGCTTCTGCGCCAAGGCCTTTACAGGCGAAGCCATCTCGGAAGAGAAGGTAGAGCAGATCATAGAGGCAATCAGGCTCGCGCCCTCCTCCTATAATCTTCAGCCTTGGCGCCTCAAGATTATTAAGGACCCAGAGACCAAAGAGGCTCTCTATCCTGCCTCCTACAACCAAAAGCAAATCCTGACTGCTTCTCATATTATTGTTTTTCTTACCTCCTTGGACATTGACGAGATACTGGGGAAGCTCAAGAAGGCAAGGCTAAAGGCAGGCACTCCCGAGGCCCAGGTAGATAGCTACCTTCAAGGATTGCGCGAGTTCCTAGAGGGCATGGATGAACAAGAAAGAAGGGCCTATCTAGAGCATCAAACCTATATTGCTTTAGGGTTCGCGTTGATAGAGGCTGCTTATCTGGGAGTGGATAGCTGTGCTATAGGCGGTTTTATAGAAAAGGATTATAGAAAAATATTGGGGATTCCGGAGAGCTACGGAGTGAGCGTAGTCCTCCCTCTAGGGAAGGCTGCTCACCCACCAAGAAAAAAGATAAGGCTGGAAAAGGAAGACATCATTCTATAGGCTGCCATCGCTCCTTGTATCTCTCTTGAAGGTCAGGCAAGGTTGTGTATTCTAAGTCCTGGGCAGGTAGGCGGTGGGGTTCAAAAGGCCCGTGGAGGCGTATATAATCGGCCACCTCATTGGCTTTTTCTCTTACCCTATCAAAGGCCACATCATCAAAGAGATCCACTGGTCCCTCTAGCTTGCCGTCATTCACCTGGAATCCTAGGGCAACCACTCGGGGAGGTCCGTCAAACCTGGAAGGGTTGGCCTTCTCCATGGGCACTGGCATCAAAGGTCCTATATGGGAGCCCCTCATCCAGCCTGCTACCAGCCAAGGATGGGAAAAGGCCTCCAGTATCTCACCCACCGCAGGCAGCCCAGACTGAGCTCTCACAATGGCCACAGGGTCATCCTTCCCTATATAACGGCCCGCTATCAAAGAGAGCTTTTCGGTGCTCACCGAGGCCACCGGCTCTTTTTCAGGGAACTTCTCGGAGCGGGCAAACACCTTCTTTATGGCATAATGTCTATCTCCGATATATCCCAGCAAGGCATAGCTCTCCTCGGGAGTTTCAAAGTGGGCCTGCTTATTGTTCACAAGGTCATAAATAAGAAAACGGAAGCCCTTGCTCATGCCTTTATCAATAATGAGGCCCGGGGTGTTGAAAGGGTCGGCAAACATCTTATAGAGAGGAAGGTTGAAGGCAGAAGGCTCTGTCTTGTCCATTAAAAACACGACGATAGGCTCGGAGGGCCTCTCTTCAAACTCCATTTCGGCTACTCCTAGCCCTGAGCCCTTTACATTGCCTGAGAAGCTATCCTTCAAGATATCTTGACCGGCGCCATAGAGCTTTTTGTCCTTGGCAAGCTCTGCTGCCTCTTTAAAAAGCTCCCATGCAATGCGATGGACCTCAGGATGGTTCTCACCTTTGTTATGGGAGAGAATGAGGGCGATATCATCTCCTGCCCATCCTACAAAGAAGTCGTCAAAGATGCTTTCTTCCTTAAGCCCTTCTTCAAAGAAAGACAAGATGTCAGGGTCCACACCAGTATGCCCTACTAATCCGCCTATATCGGCTTTTATCACAGAAATGGTGGTCATGCCTTTATATCAAGCTCAGCCTTTAAAGGGTTATCTTTTCATTCAAATGAGTAAGGATTTATAAAGAGTTTTCATTTAAATGAAAACATGCAGCAACATCGTATATTGGCCGAGCTTATGGCCGAGACCCAGGAGCTTTTATCTCAGGTTCCATCCACTAAACGCTTTCTCTACAAGCATTTGTTAAAGGAGCAGCGGGTGCGATTAACAGGATTAAGAGGCACAGGAAAAACCACCTTGCTCCTTCAGCTTGCCCAGCACTTTCCCAACGCCCTTTATCTTTCCTCCGACCATGTAGATTATGATTTAAAGGAAGTAATAAAGGCCTATTTTCAACGATATCCAGAGGGGGTGCTATTGTGGGATGAGGCCCAATATTACAAAGAATGGGGCAGGTTAGCAAAATACCTCGCAGACCGCTATCCCAAAGCACGCATCTATATCTCAGGATCCAACGCCCTTTCCCTCCAGTTTAATGCTGACATAGTGAGAAGATACCGCGCTTATGAACTCTCACCCCTATCTTTTTGTGAGTGGCTTATGCTGGAAAAAAACACCAATCTTGAACCTCCTAGGGTAGAGGAGGCCTTCTTACACCATTCTATTCCGCCTTTGGAAGATTTCCTCCTGCAGCTAATAGATTTAACGCAGGGGAAATTAGAGGAGAGCTTTTATGAGTTCTTGCTCTATGGAGGATTTCCCTTCACCAAAGCCCACCATCCCATACGAGAGGTAGCATTCTCCGTAATAGATAGGGACTTTCCGGTGATTGAGAATGTGGAAAGCTCTACGTTGCAGGCAGCCAAGCATGTGCTTATGTCAGTGGCAAGGCTCTCTCAGACAGGCCCTCTATCGTTGGAGAAAATACGGGAGAATGAATATCTCCGAGGAATAAGCATGGGCACCTTGGTAAAGATTTTGGACATGATGGAAAAAAGCGGGCTGGTATTCTCAGTCTCTAGATGCGGCTCTATTGTGAGGCAGCATCGCAAGCCCAAAAAGAGATATCTGCCTTCGCCTAGTATGGTAGCTGCCTTTAACTACTGGCACCCTCATAACCTTACTACCGAGAACAGAGGCTACCTCCTTGAGACCTATGCGGCCAATTATCTCCATAAGCTTGCTAATTATTACAGCTTGCCCTTTTGCTATGGTGAAAAGAAAGAACCGGATTTCAAGCTAGGTGAGCAGAAGATAGAGGTAAAAAGCCACAGAGCTCGCACTCCTTATCTTACGCTATCGCTTGCTTTAGAAGTGAGCTCCAAGCATATTCCCCTCTATGTATTATGTTTTTAAGCTTTCACGCTGATATCATAGTGAGAGATGAGAACTGGATGAATCTGATGAGTGATGATATGACCCAAAGCTGAGTGATAGCATGAAACCTCCTCTATATTTTGATTTGGATGATACGCTTTTTCCTTCTACGGATTTTACCCGGGAGGCCCGGGATAATGCGGTAAAGGCCATGATTGCCCAAGGAGCTCCTTATAGCTTTGAGGAGCTAAGGCTTGCCCTTGATCGGATTGTGGAGGAAAAGACCTCCAACTATCCTTATCACTTTGACCTGCTGGCCAAGCAATTCAACCTCACGCCTTTGGAGAGGTATGTAGCGGCGGCTGTAGCAGCTTATCATGCTACCAAGTTCCACATGACACCCTATCCTGAAGTGCATTATGTGCTCACTGAGCTCAAGATGCGAGGCTATCCCTTGTATGTGGTTACTCAAGGATTACCCAAAAAGCAATGGGAAAAGATAATAAGGTTGAGGCTGGAGTGGCTTTTTGAAAACAACGTCATAGTAACCGACCAAAAAACACCCGAGTTCTTTAAGTCCTTGGAAAAGGGAGTGATGATAGGAGATAATCCCGAGAGTGATATTGCTCCTGCCCGGGAAGCCGGCCATTACACCATACGCATAAGGCGGGGCAAAAGAGCCCATCTCCCCTCCAACGCCCACAGGGAGATTACCGACCTGCGAGAGCTTCTCACCCTCTACAAATGACCTATTCTCCCTCGGAAGATACCTTCTTGATGGAGGGGGTGCTCAAGAAAGAAAAGGGTTCCTATCTGGATATGGGCACTGGTTCGGGCTATCTTGCCATCTCCTATAAAAGAACACATCCTGAGGAAGAGGTCTGGGCTGCCGACATTGACCCAGAGGCCTTACAGGAGGCAAGAAGGAACGCACAAGGATTAGATATTGTGTTTGTGGAGAGCGATTTATTTTCCAATATTTCCCGGAGGTTTGAGGTTATCTCCTTTAATCCTCCTTATCTGCCGCCTGATGGAGGGCCTCCTGACCCTGAAACAGTGGATAATGGCTCCTTTGCCCGCTTTGTGAAAGAAGTCCAAGAATATCTTCTTCCTGGTGGCCGGGCCTATGTTCTCATCAATGACCAAACCCCGGGCAAGGATCTCCTGCAAGGGTGGGAGCTGGTAGCAAGAAAAAAGCTCTTCTTCGAGGAGTTATTCGTTTACCGGTACATAAAAGAATAGGTCCTTGGTAGCATAGGTGAGCTGGAGGCAGCTCTCATTCAATGGAACATCGGAAATCACATAATCAAACTGCTGGGCAAACCCACAATCCAAGGTTTTATTGGCCAAAAAGGCGTTTACCTCCGGAACATTCAACCCTAACTCCATAGCAGGAGCGATTCTCACATAATCATATTTATGGAGAATTTGATACATAATACCCATGTTTGAGGCCAATAAGGTTTTATTGTCCAGGGAGATGTTGCCAAAGTCATAGAGGAAATTGTGAGAGGGCATAAAATAAGAAAACATCACTATTACCACTACCCCATACATGATCTCCCAAGGAATCCAGGAAAACAGAAACTTCAATCTAGGAGATATACTTCCCATCATTAGAGGAATGGTGAGCTGCTGGAAGTATCGAATCTGGTATAAGAGCATACTATAAATAGTGCCCCAGAGATAGCGTTTTTTGGAAATCAGCCAAGCTCCCAGCATCATTAGCACCAGAGGATCCCCAATATAATAAAACCATGCTTTATTCTCCAAAATGTTGTGCAGGCCTCTTTCCCACACCAAGGAGAAGAAGGTGGCAAGCTCCTGGAAGTAGGTCCCATCCGTATACCCTATCCAAAATACCAGCAAAAACAGGCTTAACCAAAGCATGTGCTTGCGATGGAGCACCAAAGGCAAGTATATCCACCACACATAATACCCTAATCCCATTAAGGTCCAGAGAAGCTTCCATAGCAGCCCTCCTCCGAGGTAAATAATGAGAGAAAGCATGCTCATATAGAAGGAAGGACGAGCTAACGTTATGTTTAAGCTAAGAAAGTAAAGCCATATAAGAAGCAAGAGAGGCCATTCTCTCATAGGAAGATGCTCATGCACCCGCCGAAAGACCTCCAGCATGAGGAAGAAAGCACCCAGTTGCACTAGGCGATGGGAAAAATCTCCCAGCTGCTGATAAAGCCATCCTAAAAGATTGTCCCAGAGCCAATAGGGATTGAAAGAAAACATCCAGGTAGTAAAGGGATAAAGCTCTTTGTAGCTCGAGTACTGCCAGGCCTTTAGATGGCGGTTAAGGTCATCTAAGGGAGTATGGTCTTGGAGCAGATATCCCATCCCTATAGTTGCTATTAGGAGGAAGAAGAGAAGCTCAAACTCCTTGCCATGCTTTCTTACCAAGATATTGCTCCAGCTTCCCTCTTGAGAGAAATAAACACCGGGCTTGGTAGTATATCTTTCGCTTATCACGAATTCGGCTTCTTCAAAGGAAGATTGCTTCTCCTTAGGGATATATTCCTTCAAAAGAGGAATATCAGTATAGATGCGAGAGTATTTTTGGATATGGGGAAGAACATGGGCGGCCTTCAGGCCCGCATCAAAACGATCCAGATGTTCTAATAAAAAAGAAAAAAAGAGGTTAAAGAGCCTCTCTAAGGCTCTAATCCAGGTTGAAATCACTTCCGCTGTCGTCCTTCTTGGAGGAGCCCTTGGAAGCGATAATGTCGTCAATGCGGAGGATTAGTCGGGCTACCTCGGTTGCAGAGGCAAGGGCCTGCTTCTTTACCCTGTAAGGCTCAAGCACTCCTAGCTTCTTCATATCATCTACCTTGCCGTCAAACACATTCACTCCTGCATACTTGTTGCCCTTGGTGTGCTGGGCCCTCAACTCCACAATAGTGTCGATAGCATCCATACCTGCGTTCTCAGCTAGTGCGGTAGGAATGCTTTCAAGGGCATCAGCATAGTTCTCCACAGCTAGCTGCTCCCTTCCTCCTAGGGTCTTAGCATACTCTCTCAATCTCTGGGCCAACTCTACCTCCACAGAACCTCCTCCAGTCACATACAAGCCATCTTGGATTACAGAAGCCACTGCTCCGATAGCATCTCGGAGAGCTCTCTCTACCTCGCTGGTCACGTGGTCAGTTCCACCTCGGATAAAGATGGTCACAGACTTAGGATCCTTGGCACCCTCTACGAAAATCATAGCATCTCCTGCAATCTTTCTCTCCTCTACAAGCTGGGCCTCTCCAAGGTCCTTTTCGGTAAGGTCATCAATACTGGTGGCGATGCGGGCACCTGTTGCTCTTGCCAGCTTCTCCATGTCGCTCTTCTTCACTCTCCTCACAGCCATGATGCCCTCCTTAGCCAAGTAATACTGGGCAATGTCATCAATTCCTTTTTGAACAAATACCACGTTAGCACCAGCCTTCTTGATTTTCTCCACCATGCCCTTGAGCATCTCCTCCTCTTTCTTGAGGAAGGCCTCTAGCTGGTCAGGAGAGGTAATGCTAATCTTGGCATCGGTCTCGGTCTTCTCAATCTCCAAAGGAGCATCAATCAAGGCAATCTTGGCGTTCTCTACTCTCTTAGGCATGCCAGAGTGCACAACCTCCTTATCAATCACAATACCCTTGATGAGCTTGGTGTCCTTTACAGATCCACCTGCTTTCTTCTCAATCTTAATCAAATCCAGATCCACATATCTCTTGCCATCCTTTTCTTCTAGCACCTGGGTAACAGCATCCACCACAATCTGAGCAATCATATCCTTTTCTTCCTCGCTTCCTACTCCCTTAGAGCCCAAGGATACCTTGGCAATCTGCTTTAGGGTTTCCTTATCGTTAGGGTCTACCTTGTCAGCAATATCTACAAGCTCCTCTTGGGCCTTCTTCTCTGCAAGCTCATATCCCTTTACAATAGTGGTAGGGTGGATGTTCTTGTCAATCAACTGGCCTGCATTCTTGAGAAGGTTTCCTGCGATTACCACGCTGGTAGTAGTTCCATCTCCTACCTCCTTATCCTGAGTCTTGGCTACCTCTACCAAGAGCTTAGCGGTAGGGTGGTCAACATTCATCTCCTCGAGGATAGTAGCTCCGTCATTGGTGATAATGATATCTCCAAGGTCGCTTACTAGCATCTTATCCATACCCTTAGGACCCAAGGTGCTCTTGAGTATCTGGGAAATGGCATAGGCTATTGCTATGTTCAATCTCATGGCATCCCTACCAAGAACACGTTGAGTGCCCTCAGGCATTACATCTTGAGAAATCTTTCCTGCCATCTTTTCATCACCTGATGGTTATTATTAGGGGTTGCCTTTTTAAACCTTTCGGTTAGGTTGGTCGTCTAAAAAAGCCCTTTACCGCCCCTTATTTTTCCAGAGTAGCCCTGCCAGGATTCGAACCTGGGTCTTCGGGTCCAAAGCCCGACATCCTGGACCGCTAGACGACAGGGCTTCGTCTTATACATTAAACAAAAATGCTTAAAAGCTTATGCTAAGAAAGCTCTGCGCCTTCTGGTCTCCTAAGCGGGCCAACGCCTCTGCCAGCTTCCTCCATCTTTCTAAAATCCCTACCCATTCTTCCCATTCAATTACCTTTTTCATCTTTTCTCCCTTTTCCTCTCCTAGACCTTCTAAGATTTGTCGGGTGGCCTGGATCACCTCTGCGGTCACTATAGCCTCATCATAAGGAAAAGGTCGTATGAGCTTACCCTCCCTCACAAAATAGCGGTAAGGAGGTGGCACATAGGCTCCTATCGTCCATTCTCCGGTAGGAAGCACTTTATCCCGGTAGGTATTGCGAATATAAGGGGGTCTTCCTAATGCCAAAGTGTGGAGGGCCACCTCCAAAGAAGATTTAGGATCAAGAGAAGGAGGGGTAGAAAGCAAACGGGTGGAATATTCTCCTCTTCTTACTAGGTCTATGGCATCCTCTTGACCCGCCTCCTTCAAGAAGCAGTACAGCCAATGGCGTCGATAATTAGAAGGGGACTTTCCCTCTAATATTACCTCCAACAGAGGATGGGAAAAGAGAACGTGACGCTTTTTTATTTTCTTCCCTTCTTCTCGAGGCTCTTTTATTATCTTCCCTTCTTCATCTATCCATCCATCTACTTTGCGCAGTATGGTGGGTTTTTTCCATCTCATCTTTCACCACCTGTCCAGGTCGAAAGGATCCACATCGGTCTTGGAGACCTTTCGAAGGAAGTGGTTGGCAAAGGTATCCTGGTTTTTGAGTTGGTGGGCCAACTCTATCCACTCATGTACTATCTCCCGCAGCTCAACAGCTAAAGGATGCTTGGGGCTCAAGCTCTCCTTGAGATTGCAGTAATAAGTAAGGGCCATTAAAGCCTGCCTTAGAGGAAATCTTTCCTCGTTAAAGCTAGGGCGAGGGACCTCACCTTCAGGAAACGTTACCTTCACACTTATTTCTAAGCCGCTTGGTTTTTTCTCGCGATAAACCTTCACCATGTATATTTTACCACAAAAGTGTTTAAAACTTCTACTATTAACGAAAAAACCCGCTTTCTTCTTTATAAAGCCTTTGGCCTCTATCAAAAGCATGAAGCTCTTTAAAAGAACAGACCGCATGCTAGTGGTAAACCTCAAGCCCAACTTCATCCAACGCATCCTGGACTATGATTATCTGATAGGTAGAGAGCCTTCCGTAGTGAGTATTGTGCATCGCACCGATACCCTTCACAAGGCCTTTTATGGCTCGGAGGAGTTCATGATTCCTGTTTATAAGGATATGAAAAGGGCTTTAGAGGCCCATAATCCCGAGGTAGTGCTCAACCTTGCTTCTTTTAGGTCTGCTTACCTCCCTACCAAACTCGCCTTAGAGCATCCTTCGGTGAGAGTGGTTGTGATAGTGGCCGAGGGTATTCCTGAACGCCAGATGAAGGAGCTCATTGCCCTGGCCAAGAAACATAACAAAACCATAATAGGACCAGCTACGTTTGGTGCCTTGACAGTGGGCGCCCTTAGAGCAGGCGTAGTTGGTGGAGATACCAATAACTTGATAAAGTCCCGCCTCTATGCTCCGGGCAGCGTGGGATTGGTAACCCGCTCCGGAGGGCTTTTGAACGAGATGTTCCGGATGATTGCCCGAGCTTCTGACGGGGTAAATGAGGGTGTGGCCATAGGAGGAGATGTCTTCCCCGGAAGCACCATGCTAGAGCACATAATGCGCTTTGAGCAAAACCCCGAAATCAAGCTTATTGTGGCCCTCTCCGAGATAGGCGGAAAAGAAGAATATGAAATCGCTCGCCTTAAAAAAGAGGGCAAAATCAAAAAACCTCTTATAATGTGGGTGGCAGGTGCCTCTGCGGAGCTCTTTCCTTGGCAGGTCCAGTTTGGGCATGCGGCCGCCAAGGCAGGAAGCGAGAAGGAAAAGGCCCTTGCCAAGATGGAGGCCCTTCGAGAGGCAGGAGTGCTCGTTCCCCATACCTTCTCTGAACTCGAGAACCTCATCCGTGAAGAGTCTGAAAGGCTCGGACTAAAGCCTAAAGATGTTCCTTACAACAAACCTCCTCTAGACTTTGCAAAGGCCAAGGCCCAAGGACTGGTAAGAAGGCCCACCTCTATCGTGAGCTCCATATCTTGGGAAAAAGAGGGAGAGATAACCTATAATGGTGTGCCTCTTTCTCGCATCATAGAGGAAAAAAGCAACATTGGTCGGGTGATAGGTCTTCTCTGGTTTAAGAAGGACCTTCCCGAGGATTTCCAGCGCTTCTTGGAACTTGCCTTGATTGTATTGGCGGATCATGGACCTCATGTTTCAGGAGCCCATAATGCCATTGTGGCAGCAAGAGCCGGAAAAGACATCATCTCAAGCCTTGCCTCTGGCCTCCTTACTATCGGACCTCGTTTTGGAGGTGCTATAGATGATGCGGTAAGGTATTTCAAGGATGCCCATGACCGCGGTCTATCGCCCCGAGAGTTTGTAGAGGAGATGAAGCGACAGGGAAAGCTTATCCCCGGTATTGGCCACCGCGTAAAGTCTAAGCACAACCCCGATAAGAGGGTGGAGCTCATAAAGAGGTTTGTGTTTGAAAACATCCCTGACCCTCGTTATCTCAAGTATGCATTGGCTGTGGAAGAGGAAACCCTCAAAAAATCCGACAACCTTATCTTAAATGTGGATGGTGCTATAGGAGCATCCTTCCTTGATATGCTCTATTACTCAGGCTTCACAGAGGAGGAAATCAAAGAGATTGTGGAGATAGGCTATGTAAACGGCCTCTTTGCCATAGCACGTTCCATCGGCATGGTGGGCCACATCCTGGATCAAAAGAGATTAAAGCAACCTTTATATAGACATCCCAACGATGATATATATGTGTTAAAATGATACGGGATTTGTCATTGGCCATAGCTCCCTCCACTCACGAGGACCAAGTTCGGGAGCTTCTGTTAAAGGGGTTTGCTAAAAAAGGATTAAACGTAAAGCAGGATAGCCATGGCAATGTGCTTGCCTATAAGTCCATCGGGGAAAATCCTGTTATCCTATCGGCCCACATGGACGAAATCGGCATAATGGTAAAATACATAGACAAAGACGGATATATAAGGTTTGTGAGATTGGGAGGATATGACCCAAGATATCTTTTGGGTAGGAGCGTTGTTATCTTTGGAAAAGAGGAGGTAGGTGGCATAGTGCAGGTAGAAGGTGATATCGAGGAAAAAGAAAAGATAAAGACCAAGGACCTCTTTATCGACACTGGCCTTACCAAGAAGGAGCTTCAGGAGCTTGTTCTCCCCGGAGATGCAGGCGGTGTGGTAGGCACCTTCAACGAAACCAACCTCTATATCCAAGGAAAATCCTTAGATGATAGGCTGGGATGTTATGTGCTGCTGGAGATTGCTGAGGATGTGCCCGACAATGTGGTATTGATGGGTTCAGTGCAAGAAGAAGTATCCCATGAGGGAAAGGGCGCTATGCTCGCTAGCTGGGAGCTCGACCCCAGTATGTTTATCGCCGTAGAGGTAGCTGGAGCCGATGATGCCCCGGGCGGAAGGGAGTCTATTGCCTTAGGAAAGGGACCT
The DNA here is from genome assembly GCA_013153395.1 of Microcaldota archaeon. GTDB lineage: Archaea > Micrarchaeota > Micrarchaeia > Anstonellales > J096 > JAADEL01. The sequence goes on along the minus strand of JAADEL010000007.1, from coordinate 7,116 downwards.
GCCATCACCGTGTCGGAGATCTCAGCAATAGGAAACGTTGCCCGTCGGGAGTTTGTGCAAGGCTTCCTCTATCTTGCCAACAAAGAAGGGATAGATGTCCAGCTAGAGGTAACCGAGCACTCTGCCACTGAGGCCAGCAACCTCTTTAATATGAAGGCAGGCATTCCTTCTATTGCCATATCCACGCCTATACGCTACATTCACACCTTTAACGAGATGGCCCATAAGAAGGATATTGAGGATACAATAAGACTACTTAGGGCATTCTTGCGAACTCTACAATAGGGATCTCAGGCCCTAGCTCAATCCAGGCATAGCCACCCTCCATCGCCGGCGGAAGGTTCACATAAACGCTTCTTCCCCGTTTTTCTACCCCTATCTCTTCATGAATATGCCCAAAAACATGCAGCAGAGGAGGCCTTTCATCTACAATCTCTCGCAAAGCTTTGCTTCCCACATGGGCTCCCGAAGTGATCCTGTCCAATATGTTATAAGGAGGAGCATGGGTAAAGAGTACATCTCCAGCAGAAACCAGCCTCTTTCCCAGGGCTAGAAGCTCCTCTTCTGAAAGCTCCCCTGGCGTGTTAAAAGGAGTAGGATTACTATACCCTATTCCCACTAATCTATAAGGTTTATAGGTAAGGATACGGGCATGCATATGTCGAGGGAGCATAATCTCCTCCGTCCTCTTATCGTCCATGTTACCAGGAATATAAAAATCTACCAAAGGAAGGGTGGCCTCAGCAATCTCGGGATCATACTTGAGGCTGAGATCCCCTAAACATACCACCAAATCAGCCTTTTCCCGCTCTTTCTTCAGCCCCTCTAGGAAATCCCAGTTGTCATGAAGGTCGGAGAAAACCAACAATCTCATACTAACCTATATCTCAGAAGAGTTTTTAATCTCTTCCTTTATTCCATGATAAAGGAGGTCTAAGAACTCCTTTTCCTCCATGTCAAAAGTTCCCCCTCCTGCATTAGGATGGCCTCCACAATTTACCGTACAACCCAAGTATTTTTTCATGAACTCCACCGCATTCCAAGGGGGAAGGGTTCGGATAGAAAGCCTAAAGCCTTCTTCCTCTTTTTTGTAGTATAAAATAAAGGGAAGGTTCAGGAGATTTTGGATGTTGCTGGTGATATCTCCAGGAGAGAGGGTTTTATCGGCTGGGATTTTCTCCACCACTCCGAAGGGAGTATTGTCTTGTTTTAAAAAGAGATAGCTCTTTTGAGGAGGTAGAGAATCTCCTAAGCTCTCTACTTTGTCCACCTCTACCACTTGAGGATTTTTAAGAAGGTAGATAATGCGATCAAGCTGGGTGGCATCGGGAGGAGGAAAGGCCAGCCTTTTTAATTCCCCATAGGTGATTTGATGTTCCTCCAGCTTCTTGAGCAGATCACCCATCGTGGAAAAAGTAAGAGAATCACCCCTATCGAATCTATTGGTATCGGAAATAAGAGCAATGGCAGTAATCACATCTAACCAACGAGGCTGGGAAATAGAAAGATGGAAAAGGGCTTCCCTTACCAGGATAGCGTTGGCAGGTGCCTCGGGATTTATAAACTCATAGAGAGCGGTGTACTTTTTAGCTCGAGGGTCGTGGTGGTCAAAGATAGCAATAATCCTTTTCTCCGGAGGAACGGTAAGATTGCCTGTAGTATCCACTATTATAATATCTTCTTCGGAGGCTTGGGAGAAGGTCTTAAACTGGAACAACAATCCATAAAGATGCTGAAGAGATTGAAGAAGCTTAGTGGCAGGATAGTTCATCTTATCAGGGATATAAAGAGAGGCCTGCTGAAAGGCATGCTTAAGCAGCATTGCAGAAACCACCGCATCCACATCAGAATTTTTATGGGTAACTATAGCAATAGGGCGTCTTTTATAATGATGGTAAAGTTCTTTCAAAGAAGGGGTCCATTCCTCCTTAAAGTACATGCTTATATATGTCCATCAACCCTTATAAACGTATGTTGGGAGTAGAGAATATGTTCAAATCCTATCCCAAGATCCCCAAGCTTATTGAGCTAGGTATTGGGGACGAGACTGAAGACTCTCTCATACTATCGAAGTTTGACAGGGCACTGGCCACCGAGCTGGGCATCCTGGATGAAAAGGTGGAGTTTACCCAGGAAGAAAAGCCTTACTATGACCTCTACAAGGAGCTTTACTTCAAAGGCTATATCCCCAGAACCACGCTCTATGAGGGCACCATTTACTTCCGCGTAGGGACCAAAGGCTACTTACGCAAGAAGAAAAAGACCGAATACCTTGTTGCCCTAGGGGGAGACTGGGAAAAGGCCCTCAACCTCGCCGTAAAAATGAAGAAGAAGCTGGTGATAAAGCAAGGAGACCGATTTATCTTCCTTACCTATCATAAGTTCCCTTAGAGGAAACGCAATCCCGAGATGTTGTGATAGCCTTGCTTGTTTTTGGTGATGAGATGGGAGTCGTTGGCAATCACGATAGCGGCGTTATAGAGATAGCGGAACTTTGGGGGCTGGCTAAACTGAAACTCCTTCATTATATGGACAAGCTCCATGCTTGCCTTGCTGTCCATCCCGATTACAGGAAAGGCCTCCAGGATCTCCTCCAATATATTGCGATCTTGCACAATATAGGCAAGCTCTCCGAGCGTTAAGTCGGTGATAACCAGCTTCTCATCTTTTCCTATATAGATGTCGAGTTTGGAAACGGCAGAAGGCACATTCTCCAAATAATCTATTAAGATATCCGTATCCAGAAAAATCATAGTACCTCCCTCAGCTTACGCCTATCCGCTATCTTTATACTCCCTCTCAGATTCCTGATTTTAGCGGCCTGTCCTCGGCTGTCATAGAGGTTAAGCAAGAAGTCCAGCGTCTCACTAAAACTCAGGTTAAGCGTCCTTTTCAGGGCCCTTAACCTTTTATAGACATCATCCCTGATGGTTATTACGCGGACCATAGTTATTACTGGCAGGAAAGTAATTTAAATGTATTGAGTAAATGTATTTAGCTCTACTACCTCTTTCCCAAATTGTAAACTCCCTCCTTCTCCCTTTCCCTGACTGGCTGTTCCTCCCCTAAGGAGATTATTTATTTATAGGTAAAGCCTCCCTAACTCAAGTGAGGTGAAAACATGGAGGACATAATTAGATCCGCCATCGGAAGCAAGGAAGAGGAGAAGAGAGAGGACGAAGAGATGAGCAACGAGAAGATCAAGATAGTGACAATCGGAGTAGGAGGTGGAGGAAACAACACCATCAACAGGTTGATAAAGTTCGGAGTAAAGGGAACTGAGTTGGTAGCTGTGAACACTGATAAGCAGCACTTGCTTCAGATCCACGAGAAAGCAAAGAAAGTGTTGATTGGTAAGAGCATTACTCGAGGATTGGGTGCAGGAGGATATCCTGACATCGGAGCAAAGGCCGCTGAGGTAGATCGCCACGAGATTCAGAAATACTTAGAAGGAGCTCACCTTGTATTCCTCTGTGCTGGTATGGGTGGAGGAACTGGTTCTGGAGCAACCCCTGTGATTGCCCAGATGGCTAAGGAGCAGGGAGCTATTACCATCGCTATGGTAACCTATCCTTTCGAGCTAGAAAGAGCAAGAAAGAAGAAAGCCGATGCCGCTATCCGAGAGCTCCAGAAGTATGCTGACTCTGTAATCATCCTGGATAACAACAGGCTGGTGGAGCTATTCCCTAACTTGAAGATGCAGGATGCCTTTGCAGTGGCCGATGAGATTCTAGCAAGAGCTATCGGAGGTCTTGTTTGGACCATTACCCAGCCTTCCCTCATTAACATCGACTTTGCCGACGTGAAGTCTATATTGCACGGCGGAGGAGTAGGATTTATCGCAGTAGGAGAAGGAAAGGGCAATGAGAGAGTAAAGGTAGCAGTAGAGCAGGTAATGAAGAACAGGCTCTTGGATGTAGACTTTGAGGGTGCCAAGGGTGCTTTGATCCACATCACCGCAGGAGAGGACCTCTCTATCGGAGATGCTATCAAGGCAGGAGAGATGATTACCTCCCAGATGGACCCTGACGCCAACGTAAAGTGGGGTGCCCGCCTAATGCCTAACTACGAGGGCAAGATAGAGATTGTTGCCATCGTATCGGGTGTAAGAGGAGCCTCTGTAGGTGGAACCCGCATCGAGAACCTCCAGTACGGTAGCGAATATGAAGAAAAGAAGAGGGATATGGGATTTGATGACGACCTGATAAGCTCCATCTAATCCCCTTCTTTTTTAAACTTTTCTTTTTATACTTTTAGTGGAGGGTTTTTCTTATGTTTCTCAAAGAGTTCAAGGAGGATTTAAAGGAATATATAACGCAGGACTACAGGTTAGAGCCACTAGCCACTGGGATTTACATCTACGTAAAAAACCCAGAAGAGGTTCCCCAAGAAGCCATCAAGGACCTTGTCCACAAGTTTAAGAAAAGAGTATACATAAGAAAGGATCCTGCCTACTTACGGGATGAAAACGAAAAAGAGGTAAAGAAAAGGATTGCAGAGCTTCTTCCCAAGGACGCCCAACTTATTTCGATTGATTTTGCCCCCGATTTCTCCGAGGCCTTTATCCGAGTAAAGTTCCCTCGTTACGCCAAGTCTCCCGAGCTCATAGAACGCATTCTTAAAGAAACGGGCTGGTATCCTATCTTTGTAAGGGAGCCTCAGCTTCCTTCCTCTTATTTCGATTCTATCTATCTTTATAAGATAAAAACAGACCGAAAGGCCCTCCTTAAGAAGGTGGGAAAGAGAATCCTAGACAGGGCTGATGACGAAGTAAAGTGGATCACAACCACCATGTTGGGAGGATTTAGGGAAGTAGGAAGGAGCTCTCTTCTCGTAGAAACCAACATAAGCAAGGTAATCGTAGATATGGGGGTACATCCCTCTCCTAGCACCCCTGAAGAAACCTATCCTATGATCAATCTTATATCCAGCCTGAATGATATTGATGCTATCGTTATATCTCATGCCCATACCGACCATGTTGCCTTCCTTCCTTATCTCTTTAAGGCGGGCTACGAAGGACCGGTCTATATGACCAAGCCCACTTTGGACCTCGCCGTATTGCTTCAGCATGACTTTATCTCCATTTCAAAAAAGACGTTGGGAGATTCCATATACGATAAAGCTGATATCAAGAAAATGATCAACCACACTATTACGGTGGATTATGGAGAGGTAATAGATATCTCCCGCGATATTAAGCTCAGCCTCTATAATGCTGGTCATATACTGGGAAGCTCGGTGGTGCATCTGCATATCGGCGAAGGTAAGCACAACATCGTGTTTTCAGGCGATATAAAATACGGTCCTACCCGGTTGTTTGATCCTGCTTATAATAAATTCACCCGTGCCGAGACCATCTTTATTGAATCCACCTATGGAACCCAACGCATGCCCAACCGCAAGGAATCAGAGGAGAGGTTAGTGGCTAAAATCAAGGAGACTATCGAAAGGGGTGGAAAGGTGCTCATTCCTGCCTTTGCGGTCGGTAGAAGCCAAGAGGTGATTGTTACCTTGTATGAGAAGGCCGATAAGGATTGGAATATTCCGGTTTACATTGATGGCATGGTGTATGAGGCTAGCTCCATCCACAGCGCCTATCCAGAATACCTCAAATCCACTATCCGAGAGCAGTTCCTCTCCAACGAATCTCCCTTCAACTGGGAGTATCTCAAGGTTGTAAAGAACAAGGACAAAACAGGCATTGTGAATACGGATGAAGGCTCGGTAATTATTGCGCCTTCGGGTATGCTTACTGGAGGTCCTTCGGTAGAGTATCTCAAGCTCTTGGCCGAGGATCCCCGTAATACCCTTATCTTTATCGGATATCAAGCCAAAGGAACCTTAGGCTCCAAGATCCAACAAGGAATGAAAAGTGTGCCCATCAAAGAAGACAATGAAACCCGAGAGCTCCACATCAACATGGAAGTTACCACTATAGAAGGATTCTCGGGTCATAGCGATAGTGGGCAATTGTTAGCCTGGCTCAGCAAGATGCCCGCCTACCGCTCCAAGAAGGTAAAGAAAGTGTTTACGATGCACGGAGACGCTGATACCACGGTGAAGTTTGCCTCTACCATAAGAAAGCGTTTGAATGTTCCGGCTAGCGCTCCCATGAACATGGAGAGGCGGAGGTTAAGATGAAGCCGTTGATTGTTTATTCTTCTCAAAACATCGCAAGCAAGAATATTGCCCAGTTCATTGATGGGAGCGTGGATATGGTGGATGTGAATGCGAGGATAGTGGAGTTTGACCCACCCAAAGGCCCATGGGATTATTACATCGTTTTAAGCACCCATAGGGCTGCTTCAGGCATCCCTAGCGTTACTGTGCATGTGCCCGGCAACTGGGGCAAGGCGGAGCTAGGAGGAAAAGACAACGCCCTTTGCCCGAGCTTTCCCTCTATGATGCTTAACATCCTCAAGCGCTATAACATTCCCGGATATGAGCGCACCTATGAGGCCGATCACCACGGACCTTATTTTGAAAAGCCTGTGATGTTTGTGGAGCTAGGGAGCACCGAGAAAGAATGGAGGGATGAAAAGGCGGCCAAGCTGGTTGCCAAAGCAGTGCTTGAAGCCATAGATGACCCCAATCGCTATCCCACCTATTTTGGAGTAGGAGGAACTCATTATGTTTCCAAGCTCACCAAATACTCGCTGGAAAAAGAAGTTGCCTATACCCATTTGCTGGCCAAGTATCAAGATGGCTTTAAGGAGGAAAAGCTCCTGGAAGGGCTTAAGCTCTCGTTAGAGCCTGCTGAAGCAATTCTAATGGACAAAAAAGGCCTGTCGGGAGAACAACGCCGCATAGTAAAGGAATTCGCCAATAAATACGGGATAGAGATTATTCAGATATAGGCCTTCTTATTAAAGTGCTTGAGAATCTCCATATAGAGGAAGAAAAGTAGGGCGATTATACCACCTATGATTACCTCTTGCCATGTGCCCGAGGTGTGAAAGATTTCGGGCAAGAAGAGGTTGATCAAAAAGGCACTCACCACAATTCCCAAAAGGGTTATTAAAAGCACCTTGTTGTTAAGAAGGCCTTCCCAGCCAGGCTTATCACGGTGGCGATGGATAAGAGCATTAGAAATCTGCATCATCACAAAGGTGT
>JAADEL010000017.1 GCA_013153395.1 Microcaldota archaeon | reverse complement strand
AAAAGGTCGATAAAGATGTTTAAACTGGGGCATTTTCCATTCTACAAACTCCCGAAAAGAAAGTGGGAGCAAATCATAGATATAAGCTCTCCCTACTAAATAGGCCTGAATATTGGTTTTCAAATCGAAAGCTCCTGATCCCGAAACGATTATCCTTTTATCAGTAAGATCATAGATTTGCTTGAGAGCTTTGCTCGCTTGCTCGCCTCCATATTGAAGCTCATCCAAAAATATGGGATCCTCTAGGCCTTTCACGAATCCTAGAGGATCTTTAAGAAATTGCTCTAGCATAGGAGATGATTCCATGCTGATATAGGTTCCTCCTTTGATTTGCTGCAAGTGTTTTAGGAGAGTGGTTTTGCCTGAGCGCCTTGGCCCCCGAATTATAAATATCCTTTTTTCTTCCCAATGTTGAAGCAACTCTTTCTCTAGCTCACGCGGTAGATACATAATATGCTTTTTCTTTAACCTTACTTAAACTTTTGCATGATTAAAATTTAACCAAACTTTAGAAAAAATCAGGTTGCAGCCAACATTTCTGTTGACTTATCACCAAGAGCGTCTTGCCCCTTTAAGTTTCCTATCCGGGTTCGGGGTTATTAAAAGGGCAGGGTAGTAAGAGCATCTAGCCCTTTTATTTGATAAAGGGGGCCCACTAATGGAATTCGCGCCCCCTTTATAGTTTATAAAGATTATGGAGCATATTTTAACAGGTTTATTGTGGAGGAGGTGAAAGCTTGTATCGTATTATAGAAGTGGAAGATTTGGTTAGGGTGCCTCCCAACCTTACCAGGAGAGAGATACCGGATGCAATCCGAGAAGTATTGCTCCAACGCTACAAGAACCATTATTACGAGAAGTTTGGATATGTAGTGGATGTGATTGAGGTAAATCCCAGCTCAGAAAATAGAGTAATATTAGGAGATCCTAATATTTACTATAAAGTTAGATATAAACTCCTTACCTTTACCCTCGAGCCTAATGAGGTTTTCTTAGGCGTAGTAAAGGATGTTGTAGAATATGGAGCCTATGTTCTTATAGGGCCTTTTGAAGGATTATTGCATATATCCCAGATTGCAAAAGAAAAATTCTACTTTAACAGAGAGCAAAAGCGCCTAGAGAGCAAGGACAAAAAGAAATACATCCAACCAGGAGACAAGGTCTATGTAAAGGTCTCTACTGTGTCCATTAAAGGAGTGGTAGCTAATGCTAAAATCAGCCTCACTATGAGGGGCGAAGGCTTGGGAGCAGTATGGTGGTATGAAAAATGAGAGCATGCAGAAACTGTAAAGCAATCGTTTATGGAGAGGGAAAGGGCCTAAAATGCTGGAATTGTGGCTCTACCGACCTAACCAAGCATTTCTCCGGAATTATAATCATTCTGTCGGAGGATAGCGTTATTGCTCAAAAGCTTGGTTTAAAACCGGGTGAGTGGGCAGTAGAAATCAATGATTAAAAACCCTCCCGTTCATATTAATGATATTGAGGTGTTTATATGGGAAGAGGAAGAGAACCCCTTGTAACATGTGATGCTTGTGGAAGGACTATTCCACGTGATAAAGCGGTTGAGTATAGCAAAGGCATAGTGTTTGACGTAGACCAAAAGGACATTGTGCTCGACCTAACCAGAAAGAAGGTTTATTATTGTATAAGCTGTGCCAAGCATAGGAAGATTTTTGAAAAGAAGAAAAAGAGGTTGAGAAAGAGGTATGACTGAAAACATCCTCTCCATTGAACTGGGCAATATGCCCATGTTCATCTACAAAGGCAAAGTAGGCTATATTGTAAGCTTGTATCTAGACATAGAGGCGGCAGAGAAGGTAGGAGACATTGCCGCGGTCTCTGCCTCTGCCAAAACCAAGGAACAATTCCTGAAGGCAAAGCTAAGGAAGGTCACGTCCTGGGCAGAGAAGGTGGGTCTAAAGCCAGGCATGCAAGTAAGGAGAGCTATCAAAATCCTGGAATCTAAAGGTTTATAAAACCTAGCATAGAAAACAAAAACCATGAAAATTCCCAATACCATAGTCACCTATTGTCCTTACTGTAGGAAACATATCGAGCACAAAGTCTCTATTTATACCCCAGGAAAGAGAAGGGCTCTTGCCTTCGGAGAGAGAAAACACCGCAGAAAGATGAAAGGACATGGAGGTAAGAGAGCGGGTAAAAAATCTGTGAAGAAGCAAGGAAAGAGGCAAGTAGTTATATTAACCTGTCAAGTTTGTGAAAAGAAGCAAACCAAGGTAGTGGTGAAGTCCCGAACTAAGAAGAAGATCGAGGTGAAAAGATGAGTAGCGATTTTTGGAAGGTAAAGTGTAAGAAATGTGGGGCTGAGATGATTATATTCTCCCATGCTTCTCGCGACATCAAGTGCAAGGAGTGTGGAACATTGATTGCTCAGTCCACTGGAGGAAAGCTCCACTTGCTAGAAGTTGATATCCTTGAAACCTATGATTAAAAAAGGAGATATTGTTGTTGTTACTGTCTCCAAGATCACACCCTATAATGCAGAGTGTAAAATATTAGAGTATCCTGAATACACTGGTTTTCTCCATATCTCCGAGGTCTCCAGCGCCTGGACAAAGAACATCCACCATCATATAAAAGTAGGGCAGATGAGGGCTGCCAAGGTCCTCAATGTGGATGAGAAGTCCAAGGTTATTGAGATCTCATTGCGGAGAGTATCGGATAGCGAGGAAAGAGAGGCAATCGAGGCTTATAAAAACGAAAAAGGAGCCCAAAAGATTTTACAAGCAGCTTTGCAGAAGGCAAAGTCCAGGAAAAAACTCGGCCCTATTGAAAGAAAACTAAAGAAAAAGTATGGTGGAATCTTTCCTTATCTTGAGGAAGTGAGCCAAAATCCTGAGCTCATCAAAGAATTGCCTGAGGAGATTCAGGAGATTGTGCTAGAGGAGGTCCAGAGGAGATTTGCTCCTAAAGAAGTGAAGATAAGAACCCAATTCAAGGTAGAGTCCTACCATCCAGAAGGCCTCCTTCAGATTAAAGAGCTTTTCAAAGGGCTGGAGGTCTATTATCTAGGAGGAGGACAATATTATTTTGATTTGGTGGCACCTGATTATAAGCAAGGCCATAAGGAGTTAAAGCCTATATTGGCAGAGCTTGAGAAAAAGGCAAAGAAGCTCAAGCTCAATTTTGAGTATGAGGTCTTAAATTGAAGATAAGAAAATGCGAGGTTTGTAGGAGATATACCTTGAAACTTTATCATTGTGGGAAGATGACCCTCAAGGCCAACCCTGCCAATTTTAAAGAAAAGTACATTAAAGTGATATATGATAGTTGAAACCTCCTTGATTGAGAAAATAAATGATAAGCTGATTAGGTGTAAAGCCTGTGCCCGTAGATGTGTTATCCCTGAAGGAAAAACAGGTGTATGTGGAGTAAGAAAGAACGTAGGAGGAAAACTGGATTTGATTGTTTATGGAAAACCGGCCGCCATCAACGTTGATCCTATTGAGAAAAAGCCCCTCTATCATTTCTTGCCAGGAACAACTGCTTTCTCGCTAGGAACCTATGGGTGTAATTTCTTCTGTGAGTTTTGTCAGAACTGGGAGCTCTCTCAGGCCTTTAGACTAGGGCTGGATACAAGCAGATATTATGAGCTTCCTCCTGAAAAGGCGGTGGAGCTTGCCCTTGCCTATGGCTCAGCAAGCATTGCCTATACCTATAATGAGCCTATAATATGGGTGGAATATGCCCGAGATATAGGGATATTGGCAAGAGAGAAGGGGCTAAAGAATGTGTTTGTGAGCTCAGGATATGAAACCAAGGAGGCATGGGAGGGTGAGCTCTCCAAGTTCCTTGATGCTGCCAACATCGATCTGAAGGCCTTTTCCGATGAATTTTACAAGAAGTATGTGAAGGCAAGCCTTGATCCTGTGCTCGAATCCATAAAAGAGGCAAAGAGATTGGGCTACTGGGTTGAAATCACAACCTTGATCATACCCACGTTGAACGATAGTGAGGATGAGATAAGGGCAGCTGCTCAATTCTTGAAATCAGTGGATCCTGAAATGCCTTGGCATCTTACCGCCTTCCATCCTGACTACAAGCTCACCCATCTTCCACCCACTCGACGGGAAACGCTGGAAAGGTTATGGAAGATAGCTAAAGAGGAAGGCATGCAATACGTGTATATAGGGAATGTGGATTCTCCTTATCAAAACACAGTATGTCCAAAATGCGGGGAGGTGCTCATTGAAAGAGACTGGTATAACGTGAGGGTAAAGGGTTTAAAAGATGGAAAGTGTATAAAATGTGGATACGAGATTAAAGGGGTATGGAAATGAGAAAGGCGGCAGTAGCTGGTAAGTTTTATCCTGCTAACGAACCTGAGCTCAGGGCCACTGTGCTTGATTTAGTGGAAAAGGCACCTGAGCGAGAGGTAGATGGAGAGGTAAGAATAGCGGTTGTTCCCCATGCCGGATATATGTTCTCAGGACTGGTAGCCGCCACCGTGTATAAACTCCTAAAGAAGCATGAGAATGATTTCAAGGAAATTGTTTTGATAGGACCTGCCCATTATGTGCCGGTGATTGGCACCTATGCTCCAGAGGATGATAAATGGGAGTTTCCTTGGGGCATAGAGGAAGTGGGAATATTGGAAGGATTTCCTCGGGATAGGCTGGTGCATGAGCCCGAACATTCTTTAGAGGTGCAATTTCCCTTTATCCATTATCTGATGCCTGATAAAAAGGTCTATCCGCTGGCCATAGGGCAAGAGGATCCTTTCAAGCTTGCCGGCCAGTTGTTGCCTCATTTGGAGGATAGGCTTTTGCTGATAAGCACTGACTTAAGCCATTACTATCCTTATGAAAAGGCAATTGAGATAGATAGTTATGCTAACAAATGCATACCTGCAAAGGATATTGAATGCGTGATAGAGAAGGTAGAGGCATGCGGAAAGATTGGGCTGTTGGCCGGATTGGCTATAGCGAAACAAGAAGACTACCAAGGACATTTCTTGCTCTACATGAACTCAGGAGATGTTTGGTGGGATAAAAGCCAGGTGGTGGGATATGGAGCCTATGTTTTCACCCGATGAAAGAAAAGAATTGTTAGAACTTGCAAGAGAGGCCATCAAGGCACGTTTAGAGGGCCGAGAACTCAATTACCAGCCCACCAATCCCAAGTTCTTGGAGCCAGGAGCGGCCTTTGTTACCCTCTATAAAGGAGGACAGGAGAGAAAGCTTAGAGGGTGCATAGGTCATATTGAGCCTGTGGAGCCCCTTTGGGAAAGCGTGGTGCATAATGCTATAGCGGCTGCCTTTTATGACCCAAGGTTTCCACCTTTGAGAAAAGAAGAGTTGCCTGAAACCACCATAGAGATTTCCGTGCTTTCTCCAAAGAAGGAGTTCAAAGGCACTGACCAAGAGTTCATTGAATACTTGGCCCAGCACAAGCCCGGAGTGGTATTGGATTGGGGCTTTACTCGGAGTGTGTTCTTGCCTCAGGTATGGGAAGAGCTGCCTGACCCGGAGCAATTCCTGGCCCATCTTTCCCTCAAAGCAGGGTTACATCCATTGGCATGGCGAGAAGCAAAGAAATATACCTTCACAGTAGAGGAGTTTGACGATGCTTCTCTTAGACATTGAGCCCAAGAAGGTAGAAAAGGTTGTAAAGCAATTACCCGACAAAGAATGGATAGAAAAGAGAGGTGATCCCGAACTTCTTCAGAATGAATTTTTGATAGGGCAACTGGCTTGGAAATTGGGGAAGCCTGTACCTGAATATCGGATGACAGAAAAAGGATTGTTATTGGTAGAGAAGATGAGAAAACCTAACCTCGAATATATGAAAAAGTTCCCGGAGTTGGTAGCCGCTAAGCTAGCCGAGTTTCATGCTCCTTTTGCCATCTACAAAGGAAGAGAACGGGTGTTGTTGGTGTTGATACATGGGGACCTTACTCCGGAAAATATCGTGTGGGGAAAGGATCATCGTCCTATTCCTCAATTGATTGATTTGGAGTTTGCTAAGGTGATGGAATGGGGCGAAGAAGCCCAACGGGAGCAACAAAAGGACATACACAAGCTCTTTCTTACTACCCATTACGATAAGAAAGAAAGAGAGCGTTTCTTAAAGATCTACCGAGCCTTTTTTGACCTCTACAAGAGCTATGCAGAAACCACCTTGAGGAATGCTGTTTAAAAAACCTTTCTGTTTAAAGAATGTGTGAGAGCGATATTAGAAAACGTCAAACATAAAAACATAAAAGGATTGGAGACCCTTTCTCAGAAATACTTTCGGGAGTTCTTGATTGAGAACGATAGGGAGAAGTTGGAGATGGCAGTAGTAGCAAAAGCTCTTTCCCTAGCCCGCACCTTCCATTATAGTGAAGAAGAGATAGAGAAGATGTTCGAGAGTGACTTGGAGATTGTGGTACTGGCCAAGGAGTTTTTTGCTAAAGCTCTCCATGAATTGGGGTTTACTTATGTGAGAATAAGTGAATTGCTTCAGGTGGATTTATTCGACATTGTGAATAAGGTAGTGATAAAGGAAAGAGATGAAGAGCTGCCTGAGGAGATCTATATTGACCCGAGCGCATTAGTGGCGCTGGGTAAGATGTGTTTGTTGGATATGTTGGAGTTCTTAGCAAAAGAACATACCTTGAGAGGATGGTTGTTTTCCCGAGATATAAGAAAGTATGCGGTAGAAAGAACCAAAGTAAACTTTGTTATATTTGAAAATAAAGAATATGATCCTATCTACTTTATCGGAGGAAAACCTGTGAGGGTCTTCTCTAACAGGGAAATGGAGTTTGTGGAAAGGGCCTCCTTTTTGATAACCAATGATCCTATGTTAAAGTGTCTCCATTATTGTCCTAAGGAAAGGTTGGAAAAGAAGCTGAATAAGGCAGTGTTGATATACCCTGAGGCCCAAGAAAAGATAAAACAAATACTTTCTTCTACCACTATTATCACGGTGGGTGAGCTTATAGCCTTAGCCCGAAAGAAAGGATTTGATGTAAAGGTGGGCAATGAAACAATCATTGTTGACTGATGAATTTATCTACATCGATTATAGGGAGCGAGGCCTTATTGAACGGTTGAGAAAGAAGGCTCGTGTTTCGGTAGGGAACTTTCCGGTGGATGTGATAGTAAAGGACGTGGGAATAGAGAGAAAAACAGGGAGGGATTTTGAGGCCTCTATTATTGATGATAGGTTGTTTGAGCAGGTACAGGTGCTCAAGGAATTTCCAAAGAAGGTAGTGATAGTAGAAGGACCCTTTGAAGGGAGGCTGGGCGAAAAGCATGTAATAGGAGCAATGGCCAGCTTGGTGCTCCAAGGTATTGCCATAATCAGAACAAGGAACTTGGATGAGAGTGCTTATTTTGTGTATTCGCTCTCTAAGGAGCATCAGGCAGAAACCAAGATATATGTGCCTGAGAAGAGGAAGCAGCCCCAGCTTGCCACCTTGGCCGGTATTCCGGGGGTGGGGAAGAAAAGGGCGCAAAAGCTCCTCTCCCATTTTGGGTCTTTGAATAAAGTATTCTCAGCTAAGTTGGAGGACTTGCAAGCATTATTGGGGCCTACGCTGGGAAAGAAGGTTTATAACTTCATCCATAAAAGATATGAGGAGTGGTGATGAGCACCGGATTATCTGAAGGGTGATGAGTCTTTTGAGTGCTGAACTCCTCACCGTTAAGTTTTAAAGAGTCTAGATCCATTAATTAAAGGTGTTAATAGTAGTGCTTTTGCTAGGCCTTGCCTTTGGAATTAGTACTTGTCAACCTCTAGATACTCCTGGCTACTATGAACTCACTAACGATATAAAAGCATCTTCCACCTGTTTTCCTATCACAGCTAATGACGTAGAGCTCAATTGTAACAACTACACTATTGAAGTCACAGGAGGAGACGCCTTTTTAATCCAAGCCAACAACACCCTAGTAAGGGATTGTGTGATAATAGGAAGTGCCACAGTGGGAGGTGGAGAAAACCTCTCTCTCTATAACATCAAAGGAACCTGGAATCTTCTTCTTACAGGGAACATCACCAACATAAGCTTTGAGAACATAAGCTTGGTAGTTCTTTCTTCAATATATGCCTTTTTGGAAGGGCTAACAGGGAAGGAGATAAGCCTAGAAAACGCCAGTTTTGAGAATAGCAGCTGGGCCAATGGCTCTATGACGGGAATCCAGATTTCTCAGATGGTGGTGAATTATACCCTATGGTACAATCTCAGCTTTAGCCGCCTTCATGCCACCTTGAATGATTTCCTTATATTAGACCAAGCCAACCTTACCCTTATAACAGTAAACGATTCTTATATCGAGGGTACGGTAGCCATCAATGTGGTAGGAGCATCTGCCCTCGACCAAGTGCTG
Source organism: Microcaldota archaeon (assembly GCA_013153395.1). GTDB lineage: Archaea > Micrarchaeota > Micrarchaeia > Anstonellales > J096 > JAADEL01. The sequence continues at coordinate 2,176 of JAADEL010000017.1, read as the reverse complement.
TTTTACAACAACATCTTTAATGTGACCAACTTTACCGCAATAAATGCGCCTTTGCTGGTAGGAAGCGTGGATTTGAACACCAGCCTTCAGGATGGAATAAACATCGTTAATGGCCTAAAGATTGGAGGAAACTACTGGACCAATCCTGATGGAACAGGCTATTCGGACCTTTGTAATGATACGAATGAAGACTTTATCTGTGATGATCCTCTAGTAATCACTACTCGAGCCGTAGACTATTATCCTCTTGCCTATCCCAAGGTAATAGAGAAATGTAAGGTGGTAGATAGAGAAGGGACCTGGATTGTTTTGAACAATATCTCGTGGACCCCTGCCATTCTAAACGAGGTATGTATAGAGATAGCCTCCGATAATGTAACAATAAAGGGAGAGGGATTCGGAATAGAGGCCACTGACAACAGCCTGGAGCCCATTGCCATCTATGGCATTAATCGCTTTAACATTACCATACAGGACCTTAACTTAGGCACAGGTATGGATCTCCACGCTGACCAACTTAGTTTAGTAAATATAACCTTGTGGAACGATAGTTCTATCTTGCGAGGAAGTGGAATAACCCTAAGTGAAACAATCGGGGATAACGTTTCATTAGTATTAGAGGTCTTGGAAAACCTAACGGTGGAAAACAGCAGCCTAGATATCAACATTACCAATTCCACCTCTAACCTTAGCCTGCTAAACCTGTCAGGTCAAGTGAACCTGGTAGGAATAAATATTAACATCCTAAACATTCAGGCATTGGTGGGAGAGGTAGTAGGAGAAGGTAACCTTTCTAATGGTTCTTTTCAACATATAAACGGAACGTTAAATGGAACGATTGGGTTGGAGAATATTATAGCAAGGAACATAAGCGGCTTGGAGCTTACCGGTACCTTTACTAACCTCTCGTTGAATGAAACGACCGCATTCTTAACTGGAGTAGCCTTTAACATAGCGGCTTTCCAGACGGTGGTAAGCTTAATAGGAGAAGGCGAGAACATCTCGGTAGAGAACGGTAGTCTTTCTTTGCTAGGAGAAAACGGAAGTTGGATTAATGTTAGCGTGGTGGAAAGTGCTCTTTTTGTCGGCGGGAATAACCTCTCTGTTGCTGGATTGGAGGTAAAGGGAGGAAGTGGCTTAACACTGGAGGGAAACATAACTCTTTCTGATGCCCTTATTCGAGAAGTGTTGCCGATAGAGGGTGTTCTTACTATCAACAATGGGGTAAATGACAGCTTAGTATTGAGCAACCTGACTGTAGAAAATATAAGCGATGTTCCTGCGGTGTTTATTACTGGAGGAGAAGGTAATCTAAATGCATCAGATGTGGTGCTCCGAAACATCACAGGATCAGTGTTCGGATTGCTTAATCTGAGCTTTACCTTTTACAACCTTACTTTAGAAAAGGTAAATGAAAGTTATCCGATTCAGGACTTTAGCGGTCGGATAGCAAAGGGAAGCTTCTCGCTTGTAAAGATAATAGAGAGTGTGATAGTATTTTCTCTTAATAATAGCGTAACCCTGGAGGGAGTAGAGGTAGATAATCTCTCCAATCTCTCTATTGCCAGCATAGGCGAGAATCTCACCATAGCTAATGTGAGTAGTGGTGGAAACCTATTTGTGCTGATTAGTACTTCCAATTCCCAATTAGAGAACATTAGCCTCCTAGGAGGAACTACTCATTGGGAGCTCTCTGGTGAAAACCTTAGTGTTCAAAACCTCAGCTGTGACAACCAAACTCTTCTAGGGCTAAACGTCCTCCCAGGAAACAACTTCACCCTGCGTGGAATATTCAACAACTGTATACTTAAGGCAGGTAGCCTATCCTTTGTGGTAGAAAAAGGAGATGGTATGGATGTGGAGCTGGTGATAGAGAACAGCTCCATAAACTATGAGAATGCAACTTCAGAGGAGCTTCTTCAGCTGGAGATAGCGGGCCTTTCCAATGCCTTTATCAACCTCTCCTTTTATAACATAAGCTCACCAGAAGTTATCCCTCTATCTCCTGCTATCCGCCTCAACTACACCGGCGAATTCTTTAACGTCACCTACTATCTCAACTTGAGCGCCCTTTATTATCCTTATTTCAGCGGTCCTTCCTTCCTCTCTTATTATATCAACGACACTACTTGGGTAAGAAACAGTGTAATAGAAGTGGAGCTCTCCAATTCCACCA
>JAADEL010000029.1 GCA_013153395.1 Microcaldota archaeon | reverse complement strand
TTATCAATCCGTCTCCCGTACCTTAGAAAAGGTAAGCGTTTCCATTACACGAAAGAATGTTCTTGCCACCCATCTCTATCTTTCTAGCTCAGGCAGTCCTGTTCTTACCTTGGAGTTCAAAAGCCCTACTACCATCCCACCAGGTAAGTTTTATATTCTGGATGAAAAAGGCCGTTACCTTTATCAAGGAAACATCCAAGAGACCCCTCCTAACAAAACCCTCTCCTTTGAACTATTTCCCAACAGCTATCTCTCCTATAACTACACCACCTCCACTTATGTCAAAGATAACACCACCTATGTGAATTACACTTTGAAGCTTGTCAACTATAACACCATCCCCGAGCCTCTTTTCATTTCCATCTCTCTTCCTACCTATGGTCGCATCACAGTGAAAGGGGATCTCCCGCAGGAGGGCCATTACTTGGTAAAGGAGATTACATTAGCGCCAGGCCAAGAGGTTGTTTTCAGAGGACAAGTTATCATAAGAAAATGATTATAAATCCTTTTTGCTCTAATTAAGGCAGGAGTATGTTGTGGTTGTTATTGGTAAGTTTGGTGTTTGCGCCCACTGGTTTAAACGTAGATATAGAACATGAAATCAACTTCTATATTCAAGGAAATGAAGTATGGCTTAACTTCACCTCCTATGCCAATATCCCTCAGATAAAGACCTCACCGGGTGAGGGAATAGAGGAAGGTACCACCTTCTATGAGATTACTGCTTCTGAAGGTGCCAAACTTACCCTCTTTGACCAATCGGGCAATATCTTGTGTGAGGCGGAGGCCAACACCCCTGATGACCAAGCCAGGTATTGGGGAACATGTAAGGTACCTCTTGACCCTAACCAAACCTATATTTTGTATTATAAAATCGAGCATCCTGAATATGTAGAGCCTATTGTGGGCTATACCCGCGTTAGGGTGAATGAGCTTAACGGTCAGCTTTTCCTCTCTACCTCTATTACCCCTATCGGAGTGGATGTAGGAAAGATTGTTTTAGACCATCTCAATAAAGCGGATCCAGAGCTTCTTTTCCTTCTTATACTGCTGATGGTGCTTATAGGTTCCACCTTATACTATCGTGGAGAGGCATTGGCGAGTGGAATATTTGACCTGTTGTTCCCGCGTCTCCCCCGTCCGAGAGCAGATTTGGAATGGAGCGGTGGTATGACCCCTACCGGACCGCTGTTTGGTAAGATAAAGCAGATGAAGATGATTCAAAAGCTCTTTACTACTACGGGCACTGCCTATGCCCTTATCAACAATACTAAAAATCACCCTCTCTTCAAGAAGATAGTTCCCAATGAAGGAAACATACCCGAGGCCATGGCTCTTCTCACATTGGCAATCTTGGATAAGCTCCAAAAGAATCCTCCTTCTGATCAAATCCTCAGCCAGTATAAGAAGTTATTGGGAGAGCTTGCTCAGAAGCTCCAGCAGCTTCCTAAAGAAAAGAACCTTAGCGTGGTTCAGCAAAAGGCGGCTGAGATCGAGGAGCTCCTTAACCGCATCGTAAGCATCCATCCCGAAACTAAGAAAACCTCCACTCGGGATGAGGTCTATCAACCTACCATTGTTACCATAAGCGGCGAGGCAGAAAGATTGAGGAAGATGGTGCGCCTCTATGTGGGTATGAGAGTATATGACGAAGGATATGCGGGTATGATCCAGAAGTTCTATCCTGCAGAGCAGTTTGCCTCGTGGGGTAAGGAGATTCCAGAAAAGCTCATGAGCCAGATTCGAACCCGCCGTATCACTGCAGAGCTCCTCTCCCGCAGGCTAGGGAAGTTTGGATATTATCTTGGATATGGCATAGACAAAGGTATCGGAGTAATGGCCTATCCGGTGGGTATGGCCATGAAGCCTATGGGAATGATTATGTTCTGGATGGGTAAGACTACCCGTCAATTCGGTGTGATGCTCCATGAGCTTATCCTTCCATGGAAGATGATGGCCCAACAACACACCGACCCAGGCATATCTAGGGTCAAAGCAGAAAAAGCCTACGAAAAGAGGAATGAATATATAAAGCTCTCTCGAGAATGGGCCATAGAAGACGGACTCTATAACTATGGGTCAAGATTGGTAAAGAAAGCAGAGGAAAAAAAGCAGGAAGGAAAGAAGCTTACTGCCATCATGTATAAAGCGGCAGGTAGAACTATGCAGGGATTGGGATTATTCCCTATTACTCGTTGGGCCGCAGGCTTTGTAGTAGGTATGGGTTGGTATGGATTAAGGGCCCAGTTAGAGGACATGAGATGGTTCTTCTACAGCGTTCCTTATTCCAAGGAAATCAAGCCTACTGCTATTCAACGGATTACCTATGACACCGTTCATAAGGCGCAGGAGGATGCCATCAAGCTCCTCTATCTAGACCGAGTAAAGAAGCTTACTGAGGAACTTAAGATAGAGTTTGATTTACATAAGATGCTTTATTCCTATTATCGTGCTACTCCTACAGGCAGGATGGCTGATAGGTTAAGGGCCGAAGTAAAGCGCCTCCTTCGTCAGATTGATAGCAATCCCAACATCCAACCTTTGGTAAGCGAGCTCGACCAATTGGTAAAAATTTATTCTTATGGAGATCCATTGGAAAAGCAGAAAGCCCTTCAAGAATTCTTGGCCCGCACCTCTATTAAAGAAGGCACCTACAATGAGCTAGCTTTACTATTAATCAAAGAATTGGACAACTTCTTCAACACCAAGATAGAGACGAAGAATGGAGAGGTAAGGGCAGAGGAGCTTTTCCGCTCCCCTCAACTCTTTGAGAAAACCAACATCACCTTGATTGAGGCTCTCCTCGGACTGGATAAAAGAGTGCGAGAAGAATCCGAACTTCGCATAGGGAGGAAGTGGGGAATATTTGATAAGGATTATCAAGCACCTTCAGCTGATGACCCTTACCTCAACCTCGCCCGCAATCTTAAGGAGGAGGAAGCCTTTTGGGCTAGTGCAGCGGCCTTTGGTGCAAGGCTGGGAGGATTCAAAGAAGGTTTTGGTGCGGCTATGGCTATATCTGTTCAAAACCTCCAACCAGTACTGGCTGAGGTATGGACAGCTGCCCGCCTCTTAGGATATGACTTTTCTACTTTGCTCAAGGATCCTGAGATAGATGAAAGGATAAAGCTCAAATCCATTGAGGAGACCGCTGAACACCTGGGCCTTAAGGAAATCTTCCATCTCACTGAGGAGGAGATAAAACAACGCTATAAGGGCGAAACCCTGGAAGCGGCCCTCTTGTTAAAAGAGGCGTGGGAAAAACTCCAACAAGGAGAGACTCCTTCCTTTTCTGAGGAGTATATCCCTCGCCCTATTGAGAATATTTGGAAAGGGCTGGTGGAGGATCCCCGTTATCTCGAGATGCATGCCATTCTCTATTACACTGATCGCCCTTCCCCTGATGTGGAGATCCCTGTAGAGGATTTACGCCGTAGAGCTCTGAGTGACCTCTTTGACCTCCGGGAGACCTTTATCAAAGGGTTGGAGGCCATTTCCCCCGCTTTGACTGAGGAAGATATCAAAACGATGTTTAGCGATGAAAACAAATTCCAAGAGGTTCTCTCCCGAGATCCTAGGCTTTCCACCATATTTGATGTTTCTTATGATCCAGTAGCCCAAGAGGGAAGAGGGTCGAGCCGAGTAAGGATGAAGGTGGTCTCCTATGATGAACTGGTAAGGGTAGTGAAGGATGACGGACCATTAGAGTTCCTCAAGAGGAAGGAGTACCTTAAGGCACAGGGAGAGGTTCCTCCTGATGCCAAGGATACCAAACAATGGCTCTTTGAACATCTTAAGAATGATGTAAGCGCAACCGAGCTCCGTATAGGAGACCTCCCTCTACCTTTGATGGTTAAGAAAGGAGACTTGATAGGAGCGGAATCCACCGCCGTAGGACAGTCCTATCTTACGTATAAAAAAGGAGTACATCAACAGAATCCTGCCTTTACACTCCCCCTCCATGGAAATCAAATGTTGGAGGCTCAGAGTAATGCTGCTGACCCTATGGGAAGTGCCGCACCTCAGATTCCTCTAGAGGCATCCCATGTAGCCAATCTTTTTGTAGCAGGACAGAAGCTCCTAGAAGATCATGCCCTTCCTGTCCCAGTAGAAAGCATAACAATAGAGGATATCGAAAAGCTCTTCTATGGGAAAAAAATCTACAGCGCCAAGCTCCAGGACGGTAAGTTGGAGATAAAAGAGGATCCTAAAGGAGATATCGGCGGTCATGGGGGAGAACTCTACAACATCCCAGGTCTCCATGATCACGCCATGATAATCACTCGCAACGATGAGGCCTTTGAGCTCCCCAACCTTTACAACGAGCGCTTCCAGAAAAGATTGAAGAAGATAAGCCGCCGCAGGTTTAGCGTGCTCACCGATGAAGATTACCTTACCGAAGTGAGCGACCGCCTTTCCTTTGCTGATATTGTAGTAAATATGGAGAAGGTACGCTGGGACCCTATCAAGAGGACCTACGTCCCTGTTTGGGAAAGGGATGTAAACTTCCCGTTGGAGGTTTATAGAAAGCTCATCACCCGTTCCCTTCCTCTCGTAGATGAACATCTTCAAAAAGAAGGACCTGTTCATGCCATATTTGACACCCTTTACCTCTATGGAAGCGCCGCCCCTATGGAGAGACTTCTTAAAGCCTTTGTATCCCTTCCTGCCCTTAAATATAAGGGAGTGCCGAAAGAACTCCATTCCACCTTGAACTCTATCTATCGCTCTTCACCTCGCCGCCTTCAGAGTTTGATAGTAGATAAGGAATTCCAAAAGAATCTAACCACGCTCCTTACCCATCTACGCTCTCAGAATGACATATATTCCAAGCTTATCTTAGAATATGTGATGTGGAAGCTTTCTGGAGAGGAACATTTTGGAGTTTATTATGCTCAACGCCGCAACCAGCTCCAATCTCTCCTCAATCTCTATAAGCTCTCCCAGAAGAAACCAGAACTAAAGCCCATGCTGGAGAAAAAGCTTCAGGAAATGGGCTATAGCGTAGAGATGCTCGAAAAGATGGAGAGTGGCTATTATCTGGGTGTAATGGACCGAGTAGGGGAAGATAGGAAGGACTTCTTCCGCCGTAGTGGTTTAAGGGATGAGAATGAGTGGCTAGGGTTCTTAGGAGCGATGATTGCCCATGCAGACAACAAGCCTAAGCTCTTCCGCCATGTAAGGCGGGCTTATATAGTGGATGGAGTGGAGAATATCCGGGCAAAGGTAGGCAAAGCACCTGTGAAACAGACCATAGGGCAGAAGCTAAAGCAGAAAGCAAGCGCCATCTTTTATCGCGATATTGCTTTATGGAACAACAAAATCCTTGTGGATAATCTCTTCCTTAACTATGCAATGAAGTATGAAATGGCCGACCATGGTAGCTCTCTTGCCCAGCTCAACTATCCAGCGGCCGCTTCTTACATGGAGACTTATATTTCCCATTTAATATTAGTCCATCAGAAACTCCTCATTGAAAAGGAGAATATCTTAGAGGAACTAAAGAAGAAAAGGAGGGAATTGCGGAAGCATGCTCGAACTCTCCAGCAGGAGATCACCCAACTCAAGCAGAAACTTCGCCAGAAATATGGCTGCAGGAGATGTAATTGGAAGAAGCTTGCCCAACAACACGACGATGAGGAGCTTCAACACCTCCTCAAGCTAGAAGAGGAACTCAACAGTATAAGAAAGGTGTTGAGATGTGGATTCCTTTGTAGGGATATTCCATCGTTGCCTCAATTCAAGGATTATGAGAAGCTTCTTAGACGACTTCAAGAGATATATCAGGAGGAGGTCAAGCTTTTACAGTCCATCCAGACAATCTATGAAGTAGAAAAGGCTACTAGCTTTGGATTTGTAGCCTCTGCTTGGGTAGCTACAACTCGATCCAGCGATAAGATCTATGCAAGCTTAGCAGGATTTAGCAGAGGTGCTCAGATTGCGGCCGATTTCCATGCCGGTTCTGGTCTTTATCATCCATGGTATATAGTAATGGCAGCTCAGGCTGCTCGCACCTATTCGGCGGTAGCAGGTATAGGAGCCCACAACCTCAAGCTCTATTTACCTCGTGGGTACTTCTGGCACACCTTACCATTCCATGAGGTCTCATTGGGAGACTTCTGGGAAGGACGGCTGGCCAAACATCTTACCAAAGAGGAGAGAGAGCTCATCCTTAAGCCCGATAGCGAGCTAACTCCAGAACAAAAAGAGCACAAGGAAAAACTCCTGAAATCCCTCCAAACCCATTACTTCATCCAGATGAACTACATGAAAGAAGGAATGCTTAACCTGTTGGTAGGTGCCACTTGGCGCACCATAGTTCAACCATTCTTGCTTGCTTCTATTACTGAAAGGGCCATATTCCGCTACGGTATAGGAAGCCATGGAAGGTTGGCCGATGTAAGGCAATTCTATCAAGCCTACATGAAATCGATGAGTTATACCTCTTCCCTGGATGTAACCTACCTCATGAGCAGCGAGGAGCTCAACCAGCTTCTCTCCAGCATGCCTAGCTTCCTCGCCTATAGCCTACAATCCCAGATCCCCTACATGGTGCTCCGAGAAAGGTATTATTCAGCAAAAGCCTCTAACATCGAATACGGCATTGGATATCCACTTGCCCTTCAGCACTTAGGAAGCCTTTCCCCATTCCATCCTCGAACCCTTATCGATAATCAGCAATACCTCTCCTTTGCTCTCCACACCTTAGGTGCCCCATTCGGACTTCCTCTTGGAATGGTGGTGGATTTCTTTGAGGTTCTTAATCCCAATCTCCCTCTTATGTGGCGCCATGGATATCATGGTCGAACCTTCCTGGAGAGCGTAAGAGGCAACCCTATCTTGGGCAGGGTGAATGAAGGTATGGGTGTGAGTGATTGGGAAGAAAGGATAGGATACTATCTTATCCCGGCTAGCAAAACTACCTGGTACTCTCCTGTTACCGCCAAGAGGTCTGACCTGCCAGGATATGGAATGATAGACCTTAACCTAGGCCACCTCAGGGTGGAGAACTGGCTTACCCGTATGTATCTTGGCCGCCATACCGCGGTGTATGATACCAACCGATTAGGAGTATCCTGGAGTGCCCGTTGGGAGTCCTATAGAGAGGAGGCCAAGTGGTACTTGCCTGAATACAACATCTATTATGCCTTCCTCAATCCTCTGATGGCCTTCGATTACTTCACCCATGCCGATTCCCGCAGCTCTGATACAGCAGGTGTGAGGTTGGCTAAGAGTGTAGCTTCGGCTGCTCTGATGGGTGGAAAAGCCATGCTGGGTGCAGCTAGTTTATTTGTTCCTTATGTAGGGCCGGTGGGAGGATTGCTCTGGGCCACCTCCGTTTCCCAGGTAGCTAATAAGTCTCCTTGGAGAAAGAATGTCCCCACCGACCGTTGTCCTGTATGTGGTTCTCCGAAGAGGAGGGGAATGCGTTGTCCACGATGTGGAGCACCTTAATGCTTAAAAACATTCCTTGCCATATATAACCAATGAAAGCTCAAGCCGCCTTAGAATTCCTCTATACTTATGGGTTTGTGATCATATTGGCTTTAGTGGTAATCTCCCTTATATTTCATTACTTTAGCCTCTCTCTCAGCACCGCTCCCCAGTGTATTTTGCCTTATTACTTACGATGTGAGAACTTCTATCTTAACTCCACCCATCTCATTCTCAACATCACTAACAACTTTAACTATGATCTCAACCTTACCCAGCTTACCCTAAAAGGCAAGGACTTTACCCATAATGAGTCTCTAGGCGTGCTAGTGGAGAGAGGAAAAACCACCCTGATAGAGGTAGAGTTTTCCCGCCCTATAACTACTCCACAGTTTTCTGCTCAGCTTAACTTCACCTACGTGCCATGTCCTGGAGGAGAGTGCATCAACGAAAGCTATAGCATCATAGGGTATTTATCTTCTCCTGTAGAGTCTGGATAAAGCGTTCTCCCACCACCGTGCGTAGAATCTCCTCCGCTAGTTTTACACTTTCCTTTTTCTTGGATAAAACAAAGGTGGTGAGGGCGCTCGCAACCATCTCTCGCGCATCCGTAGTAGGATGGCCTATATCCTCCTCCAATCCCAAGGAGTAGCTTTCATCTATCAAAGGAAGGTTTTCCTTATAGCGGTGGTAGATCTCCCAGGCCTTGGCCTCCTGGGGCTTTAACAACATCCCTGCCAGAGCATGTCCACTCTCATGGATTGCACCAGCATAGCTAAAAGGATAATCCAACGTGATATCGATCCTTTGAAGCCCATAGTGGGTGTAGAAAAAAGGAAATCCTTTGTCCTGATGAATGTATACATTATATCTTAAAATCACTCGACGAAAGCTAGCTATCGCCTTATCCAAGGCCTTGAAGAACCTCACATATTGAGGAGAAAGGGGTCTTTCACTATAAACATGGAATCCCCCCAAGTCATCATAATAAAAAGGGGGATTGTAATGGAAGATCTTCTTAAAGCCTTTAACCTCCAGTAACGTGGGAATGCGAGCATTCATCCCTACATATACCCTTTTTCCTATCGTATAGGCTGCTCCTGAACCTGTTTTGGTATAACCGTCTAGCAAAGCCCATCCATCTCCACTTACTATCTTGATAGAGGGCCAAGGTGCCTTTCCTGCATTTACCACTACAAAATTCCCGTCTTGATAAGCCTCTACATCAGGAAGGAGAAGAAGAGCACCGCCCATCATTCCTGTTCCCAGCAGCTTGAGCACTTTTCTTCTATTCACCCTTTAGATGAGGGGAAGAGTGTTTAAATACTTTCTCCCACAATATTTAACTATGGATGTTCTGATTATGCAGGATGGTTTTTTGCGGGATACTCCTCATTCCTTGAATGATTCCGATTTTGGCAAGGCTCTTCATGAAGTGGCTGAACAAGCCCTCTATCAGACTATTCAACAGACCCCTTCTCTACGAGATAGAGCAGAGGAATTGGAGATGTACAAAGATAGCGATCCCCAACTTTGGCATCTTACCCTTCAGCAAACTCTCTATGAAGTGGCAAGGTCCCCTGATGCCAAGAGTTTTTATGATCTCTTCGAGCAGAACTTCCAACAAGAACTTCAACGCCTCTATCACTCTATTGGAGAAGGAATTGCCCAGCAAGCAGGCCTTCCCGACGGAAACTCTTTCTTTACCCTCTCCAAGTTCGAAAGAAATGCCATCCTCAACCAAATCCAGAACGTCACCTTCCACTATGCGGGCAAAGAATATACCCTTTCTTCCCAAGAGCTCCGTGAGCTTCTAGAGCTGGACCGCGTCTATCTCAAAATCCAATTAGAAGGAAAGAGGTCCCCTACCCGTCTCCAGCTACTAGAGATGGAAGAAGTCTACAAAACCTTTTCCCAGAACGAGCAGGACAGGCTTACCGCATAAGGATTTCTACCGCTTTCTCACCTAATACTTCCTTTAGCATAGAATAGGCCTTTAGCTTGGCTATTCCCTCTCCATGTTCTAATATAGCTGCGGTGCTCGCAAAGAATTCACTAGGGTTGCTCCAAGGATGGCCTGCATTTGCCAAAGCACCTGGTATGGCATTTCTTTCCACCAACAATTCTCCTTTTGCTTGGGTAGTATGCCACAACTCCTCCACCAACCTTTTCTTTTCCTCGGGAAGATGCTGATGGAGAAAATGGGCCAATTCATGAGAAAGGATATAGGGATGGCCTGGCCTATACACCAATAACACCCTCTTTTTAAAAGGAGAATAAGATCCATAAGGAGTAAGATGGACCTCAGGAAGGTGGTGGATATAAATGATAGGAAGGTTCTCTACTCCCACCATAGGCGTGAGGATCTGCGAATATCTTTCTAAAGTGGGAAGATATTCCTCTGGAACTTCTCCGTCTATCAAAAACCCTCGATAGATAAAAATTTCCTTTTGTTGATAATAGCGTTTGGATCCTAGAGGAAAAAGAAAGCGAAAGTAACTTACTTTGGTGGGATCATCTCCTAAGAGAAGATAATATCCTCTTTTTCCTTTCCATATCAGCCCTCTATAGTGTACTTTGTCTTTAAAGGAGATAAACTCCCCATAAGGCCCGCTTATTCTTACCTCCTCCACTCCTTTCTCAATCTTTAGAAAATCCCCTATTTGTTTTATTCGCGGAGATTGATAGGGGGTATAATGCATAACGGTAAGACCGAGCGTTACTAAGGTGGCGGCGGCTATATGGGCGGGCCACCTCATCTCTTCATCACCTCTATTACTTCTTTACCTAGAACTTGTTTTATTATTTCCTCGGCAATCTTCTGAGGTAATCCTTGACCAAGCTGAAGTAAATGAAGAGCGCTTGCGAACATCTCTTCTGGTCCGTCCCAAGGATGTCCAGCATGGGGCATAATATCCCTTAGCACCCTTCCTTCCGCCAATAATTGGAAGTTTTCCAAATTTTTAATCTTTTTCCATAATTGATAGGTTTTTTCTTTCGTTTCTTCTGGTAGGAGAATATAAACATGGTGGGCTAACTCATGAGGAAGAGCAGGAGCACCTTCCTTTTCTTTCCAGGAAACATACACTGTCATTACAATCTCCATCTCCTCCTGGAAACTATACTGCCCGCTATGAGGAAACTCAGCGGGGATTTTGGTAAATATCACATCGGGCATTATGGGGTTGGGAAGCAACATCTCCAACAGCTTACGATAGCGTAACAATACCTTTCTTTCTTTTTTTATGATCTCGGGAGCGCCCCAGATATAATATCCCCAGAGTTTAGTGAGTTTATAAGGATAAGGATATTCGATGTCATTTATGGTTACAGGTCGAGGAAAGTAAAAGGCTCCATTGTATCTAAACCCTTCCATATTCCTTTCTTTTATGATAATGCCTCGATAACTCTCCAAATAATAGCTATCAAA
>JAADEL010000010.1 GCA_013153395.1 Microcaldota archaeon | reverse complement strand
AGCATCGCAGACGCTTGGATATGATTATGGATTTCATAAGCCAGATCTTCAAGCGCTTTAAGAGATGATAGAAGAGGCTTATCAACAGGATATCAAAAAAGGCAAGGATCTAAAGCTAGAGTTGCCCTTTGTGGAGTATATCGCTTATAGGGAGTTAAGGCTAAGCGGCTTCGTGCTCAAGAAAAAAGAAGAAAAAGGAACATTAGAGGAAAAGGTGCTGGAGTGTGGAAAAAAACCCCTCATTCGAGGAAAGCTCCAAGGAATATGGAAAAGACCCTTCTTCTATAGCTGGGATAAAAAGGCTCCTAAATGGTATGAGAAGTACTGGCTAGGACAACATCTTTCTTATAAAAGGAAACAGGGGCAAGGTACCTTTTATGATGAGTATGAAAGCTACTACCTTTACGAAAAAAATGTAATAGAGAAGGTGCCAAGGCCCCCCTTCTATCAATATTACAAAGAATGGAGGGAATGTGGATATGTAGTAAAGGGAGCATTTAAGTTTGGAGCTCTCTTTCGAATCTATGAAAGGGGCACTAGGCCCACCAATGCCCAACACTCTCTTTATCTCTTGCGGGTCTTGGAGAAAAAACGCTATAAAGGATTGGAGTTTTTCAGTGTGCTTCGGATAGCCGAGTCAGTGAGGAAAAAGCTCATCCTTCCGTGGGAAAGACCTTCTCCTCGAAAACCCCATTATGCCCTCTATAAAGGATCCTTCTTAGGATATTTGGTTATTTTGTATGAAGGGGAAAATATCTGGTTGCCCAAGCTCTGGGGCTATGCCCAATATGCCTTCGAAAGAAAAAGCCCCCTTTTCCTCGGAGTGGTGGATAGGGACACCAGCCTCACATTGTTTCGGGTAAGCCCCCTTAAACTCAAACAACCTTACCTGCTTATCGAAAGAGTGAAGTATTAAAACCTTTAGGTATATACATATGGGTAAGCCCGGGTAGCTCAGTGGTAGAGCGTCCGGCTGTTAACCGGAAGGTCGGAGGTTCGAGTCCTCCCCCGGGCGTAGCCTTAAAAACCTTCCGATGGATAATAAAAGGTAGCCCCGGTGGTGTAAGGGCTAACATACAGGCCTGTCGAGCCTGTGATCCGGGTTCGAGTCCCGGCCGGGGCGTATAGATTTAAAAAGTGTTCTTGAGAGTTGAAAAGCAATGAAGAAAGCTCTTCATATCTATAGTGACCGAATATATGAGATGTTGGCATTGCTGATGTACAAGGTGTTCTTGCTGGGCATATTCTTTCTTTTCTCCATCGGAGTGTTTGTGGTTGCTAACACCTTTATCAAGCTACCTCTATGGATTGGGTTGATATTGTTTGCAATCTTGGCGGCCGGTGTGCTCCTCTCCTATTTTAAGCAAACCTATCTTCTCACCGTGAAGAAGAGGATTTCCTTGGACGATTTTACCTTTGATAGCTTTGTGCTAGCTATCCGAGCTATTCCCCTTCTCCTCCTTCATGTGGTGGTACTAGCCTTGGTGATGTTACCGGTAGGGTTGATTGCCTATTACTTTCCCTCCACATTAGAAAATAGCGTCATCTTGCTCCTCTATGGGATTTATTTCCTGTTTGCTGCTTTCATTATTGGTTATCTTCTCATCTGGCCCTATCTGTGGATCAGCATCTTTGATACCAACCCTATAGTAGCTCTTCAACAGGGTGTTCAGTTCGGACTTAAGCACACTGAGCTCTTCCAGCCTTATGCTATATGGTTCGTAGCCTTCCTTACCTTGTTTGTCCCTCTGCTTAACCTCCTTACTTACTTTACCCTTTACCCGGCCGCAACCATAAACCTTTTATTAAGTTTGAAGAGTGTAAGTATGGGTAAACGGATGCCCCTGTAGTTCAAGGGATAGAATGCAGCCCTGCGGAGGCTGTGATCCGGGTTCGAATCCCGGCAGGGGCGCTATCTTATGGGCTCATACTTTTGCTCAGGCTGGCCCCCGAAGTTAAGCTTCAGGAAGTTGTTAAAGTGAAAAAGAAAGTATTTCCACTTGCCCCATGCCTCTATCCTCCTTCGGCTTGTATACACCTTGGCCCTTTTGTTATAGAAGACCTTGCCGTATTTCTTGGCCCTTCTTATTAAATCTATATCCTCTCCGGTCTGAAGGGGGCGCATTCCCCCTATCTTCCAATAAAAGCTTTTGGAGAGGGCAAAGTTATCTCCTGAGGCCCATATTATACCCATCTTCCAGAGAACCTCCGCAAACTCATTCAAAAAAACCTCAAAGTTTCTCTCTATCCAGTCGGGGTTTTGGAGATAGATACTTCCATAAACAAGGTCCCATTCATCTAAGGGGCGAACAAGCTCCTCTAGCCAATGCTTATCCACCACAATATCAGCAGAAGCCGATACCAGGAGGTTGCCTTTTGCGCTCTCAAAGCCCACCTTACGAGCATATCCTATGTTTCTCTTATCTACCGTGATAATCCGAGCTCCGTATTCCTCCGCTATCTCCCGCGTACGATCCTCACTTTGGTCATCCACTATCACAATCTCATCCGGTATCAGAGTACCGTTCAGGATAGATTGAAGGGTTTTTGGAAGATATTTTTCCTCATTGTAGGTGGGAATAACTACGGAAATCACATCCTCTATATTTAAGGATAAGGTTTAAGAAGGATTAACCAAAACTCTTATAAAATTAACGGTCCTAATAAAAAGGGTTAAAAACCTAACGGTGGGACAAATGCCCGAGAAGAAGAAAAAGGTAGATGAGGAAATTAAGGTATGTCCGGAGTGCGGTAGCACCAACTTGGTATGGGACCCGGAAAGAGGAGAGATTATTTGTAGGGACTGTGGATTGGTGATAAATGAGAACCTGATTGATTATGGTCCTGAATGGAGGGCCTTTGACACTGAGCAAAGAGATAAAAAGGCCCGTGGTGGAAGCGCCTCTACCCTCCTAAAGCCCAACAAAGGACTGGTAACCGAGATTGACCAATACAACAAGGATATAAGAGGAGGAAAGATAGCTGCCAAGAACCAAGCTCAGATCCAAAGAATGAGAAAATGGCACAAGAGGATAAGTATTGCCACCTCCTTTGAGAAGAACCTTGCAACCGCTTTTTCTGAGCTAGATCGATTGGTATCGAGTTTGAAGTTGCCTGAGAGCGTGCAGAAAGAGGCCGCCTACATCTACAGGAGGGCTGTAAAAAAGGAACTCATCAGGGGAAGGTTGATTGAGAGCGTGGTTGCTGCCGTGGTATATGCGGTATGTAGGATGAAGAGGATTCCTAAGACATTAGAGGATATTGCCAAGGTAAGTGGGTCTGAGAAGAAGGAGATTGGAAGGGCCTATAGATTCTTGAAGAGGGAGCTTGGATTGGAGGTACCTACCTCTGACCCTAGTATATATATCCCTAAGTTTGCTTCGGAGCTAGGACTGGATGAGGAAGTCCAAAAAGAAGCGATTGAAATCATCCAAAAGGCCCTGCAAAAGGGCATCCTTTCAGGTAGAGGACCTACAGGTGTGGCTGCAGCCGCCCTCTATATAGCAGCAGCCCGACAAGGAAAGAAGAAAACTCAGAAGGAAGTAGCCGATGTAGCAGGAGTAACCGAGGTTACCATAAGAAACCGCTATAGAGAGCTCAAGAAGGAACTAGGCATAGAGGACGTGGACATCTAGCGGCGGGCCATAATAAGGGACTCCCGGGCCCTATAGAGCTTGCCATCTATCTTTGTGTTTCTCATTATTTTTTTCACGATTTTTACATCCTTATACCCAAGGCTTTCCATGATCTCCATTAGCTTGGTATCCACCTCGATATATTCTCCGTTCAAGATGGAGTTGCTCACATTATAGAACAAATACCCGCCCGGCTCGAGGTTCTCATAAAAACGGGCAAGGGCCTTCTCCGAGTCTTTGAAGTATTGTTCTTTGATGGGAAGGTTGCCCTCTCCCTCTATCTTCTTACGAATAAAGGAGGACATCATCCTACCTCTTATCTCCGATACATCTTTTTGGAGGGTGAGTAAGGCAAGCTCCACCCCATATACCTTGGTATAGTCGATGTTGTTGAGATAGGGAGGAGAGGTTAATATCATCGGAGTGGGTTCATCGTATTCTAGGGCGCTCTTGAGCTCAACCTTGGGCTCAGGCCCTCTTATCAAGGCACTTTCATCCATCATCCGGAGCAGAGTGCGCTTAAACAGAGGAAACAAACGAGGCACCTTTCTCTTTCTGATTTTGAGGACGCCTCCGTCTTTGTAGATATAGGATGCCTTCATGGCCGAGGTGATAAGGGCAAGGAGATGGAGCTCGGTTTTTTGCTCTACCCACCACCTCAATCTTTTGAGTTCTTCCCAGTTCTGAGGAGGAAAGGCCCGGGAAAGGGGAAAGAGCTCAAAGTATATATTAATGGGCTTGAGTTTGGAGATATCAAGCTTGCGCACCTCCTCTTTATCCTGCTCGGTAAATTCCCAGTTTTTGGTCTTTGTATAGGTGACAAAGTAGGCCAAGGGACTTACGTCGCTCCCATAGCTTTGGAGGCCAAGCTCCTTTGCTCTCAATAAGGTGGTGCCGCTTCCCATAAAGGGGTCGGAGATCTTGGGGGGCTTTTGGGCAAGCTCCCAAGCATAATCCACCAACCTCCAAGAAAACCCCTCTTTATAAGGGAACCAATTATAGACAGGGCGTTTGAGGTTATCATGATAGCCAAATATGTGGTGCATGTTTTATAAAGGCAGAAAGCTATATAAAAGCATGGAAGTGGAGATTGTGAAGTATAGTGTGGGCTCTGCTCTCAAAGCCAAGATGAAAGAAGGAGAATATATCTACACCGAGCCCGGAGCCCTTATTGGAAGTAAGGGAGAGTTGGAGATAGATAGCTCGGTAGCAGGCGGATTGATAACAGGAGCTATGCGTATGCTGGGCGGTGGTGAAAGCGCCTTTATTAACAAGGTTATTGCAAGGAGTGCAGAGGTAGAGGCCTATTTTGCACCTTCCCTGCCTAGCGATATCATCCAGGTAAAGATGGAAAATGAGGAATATATCTTAGGAGACGGTGCCTACCTGGCCCACACCGGAAACATAAGCCTCTCTACCAAACTAAGGCTGGTGGATGGTTTGATCTCGGGATATGGATTCCTGTTGCTTAAGGCCGAGGGAAGTGGAGACCTCTTCCTCTCAGGAGAGGGAAGCATTATCGAACTCAACCTTCAACCAGGTGAGATAGCCATCGTAGATAACACCAACTTCTTGGCCACCAACGCTCCTCAGATGGAGAAGATAAGATTGGCCACCGGAATAAAGTCTCTGTTGTTCGGAGGAGAAGGAATTGGCTTTAGGATAAGAGGGCCTGCCAAGGTCTTAATAAGGACAAACTCGGTGGGAGGATTAGCGGAGGCTATCTTGCGATATATAAAGACCTAACGCGTCCTCTAGGATGCGGTTGTGGTCTGCCGCTAACTCCATCTTTAACGCCTTTTCTATCTCCACCCAACGAGCCTCTAGGGCATCAGTGCTTGCCCTTAAGGTTCCTCCGATAGGAGATGCCAAAAAGGCTACTGCCACCACTTTCCTAGGATCTCGCTCAGGATGGGAATAAACCCCAATCAGTGCTTGCAGTTCTATATCCAAGGATGTTTCTTCCTTTGCTTCCCGAATAGCGCATTCCTCTATAGTTTCGTTTTCTTCTAATCTTCCCCCAGGTAAAGCCCACATTCCCTTAAAAGGCTCCTTCGCCCTTTTTATCAACACCACCTTTCCCTCTTTTACAATCACCAAATCCGCAGCTACTGGTCTACAACCCATGGTTTATTTTTTAAATCCTTCCTTTAAATAACATGAAGCTTCTGGAAGATCCCATTCAACTTCGCCATAAACTCGAGCATGGAAAGAAAATAGGGCCATTCACCATTCCTTTTACCCGCCTAAATCCTAATAAAAGAATAAGAGGAAGACCTTTGCTAGAGCTAGCTATCGAGAACGACTTGCGAGAGAGTGCCTATGTGCTCGTCGAGCATGGCGCTACCGTAACCGCCCGATCTCTAGTAGAGGCTTTGAAAAGATCCCCAAGGTTCGACTGGCTGTTTACACCTTCTAACTTTGCCCAGCTTAACGAGAATGAGCTCTTCTGGGTACTTTATACGGCCGGGGCAGTAGGTTTATGGCCTGTATTTAACCAGCTTGTCGACCAAGCTCCTGATCACGTCCTTAGAATGAGAACCCCTAAAGGTCGCACCCTCTACCATGTAGCCCTCGAAACACCTTTCCTCAAGAAGCTTTTAGAGAGAGTAGAACCGGAGATTGTTGCTGATGAATATGGCTTTACGCCCTTCCATCTGTTAGCTAAGAGAGGATCTACGGGTGCTCTTGCCCTCCTTCTCGAAACTACCAACCAGAACATCAACGCCCAGGATCACAAAGGAAATACCGCTCTTCACTATGCGGTAAATCGCGTAAAGAAGGTAATGCTGCTGTTGGAGCATGGAGCAGACCCTCTTATTGTGAACCAAGACGGAGATACCTTCCTTCACAAAGCTGCCCATGTTCCTAAAGGAGGTCCCCTCTTCGAATGGGCATATCTCCACCATCCGGAGCTACTAGAGATGAGAAACAACCAAGGGAAGACCCCACTGGAGTTAGCTACCCCCAATATTCGAAAAAGATTAGGCTATGGAAAAGAGGAAGATTTTAAAAGCCTTAGTGCCTAGTTTATACCATGTCGAAGCAAATCCTGACTCGCCTAGACGAGTTTGATCCCCTTTGGATTGTTTTTCAGATTCCTACTCTCACCGGAGAACTCAAAGAAATCCACATCTCCCGGGAGGAAATCTCCGACAACATCTTTGAAGAAGGTTATGATATAGAAGGATTCATAGGAAAAGGAGAGGTAAAGCTCGTTCCCAGGGCCGAAAGCTATGCCGAAGTACCTTGGTATCCTCGCACAGTGAGATTCCTCACCTATCTTCGAGAGAGCTCAGGAGTAAGACATCCCCTAGACCTCTATTACCCTCTCCAGAAGCTCCTAAAGAAGCTGGATATAATGATAAGGCCCGCCATCTCCTTTCATGTAGTAGAAGGATATACGGCAGACCGAGTAACCAAGGAACGAGGTCCTTCTATCAGCTTCGATAGCAAAGAGGGAAAATGGAATCCTGTGGCCTACTACATCCCTCAAAAAGCCTACAGTGCTTTTCCCTATGATGCCTATTATGGGATAAGACAGCAGATTGCGGAGCTCCTTAAGGTATTTGGATATGGTGTGAAAAAGCACTATCACGGAGAAGGAACCTCCCAACAAGTAATCTCCTTAGATGCCATGGATGGGGTAAAAGCGGCTGAGGCCATCCTCAGTTTAAAGTATATCTCCCGAGCTATAGCGCCCGCCGCCAATGTCCAGGTCACCTACATGCCTTATCTTA
This sequence comes from Microcaldota archaeon, assembly GCA_013153395.1. Lineage (GTDB taxonomy): Archaea > Micrarchaeota > Micrarchaeia > Anstonellales > J096 > JAADEL01. Next base: position 3,576 of record JAADEL010000010.1, on the reverse strand, counting down.
TCCCCAATGAACCGGGCAACTTCCTCCAGCTAGAGATCCTAGGTCTCTTTCAGGATGGCGAGCTTACCCAGGAAGGCCGCTACTTTATCGGAGGACTCCTCTCCCATTACAAAACACTCCTTTTATTCACCAATCCTACTCCTAATTCCTATAAAAGGCTGTTGTTAGAACCCTATTATCGAGCATGGGGGCAAAACGTGAGTAACGTGATGGTAAACGTGATAAAGGAAAGAGTGGTTCTTTCTTTCCCTGATGCCATTGCCAATCCTTTCCTAGCCTATACTGCTATCTTGGCGGCTGGTCTAGACGGAATAAAGGAGAGTGTTGACCCGGGAGATCCTATAAAGACCTCGCCCCGTATGCTGAGCACACCTGAAAAACGCCAGAAGAAGATAAAAGAGTTCCCTAAGGACTTCCTCACAGTGATAGAGGAACTAGAATCAGACAGCGAATATCTCAAGGGCGTACTACCTCCGGAGCTCCTGATAGAATACGTAGAAGGCCGCTATAAGGAGATTCGTGATAACCTCTCCCAACCTACCGCGTACGAGCTAGAACGTTACTTCCACCGATAAAAACGTGCGGGGAGTAGCCCTGCCAGGATTCGAACCTGGGTCACGGGGACCAGAACCCCGCATCCTGGACCGCTAGACGACAGGGCTTACCTTAATATAAGAAAGAAAGGGTTAAAAATATTCACCTTGTCTCATTCAAGAACCTCTCGAGGGCTACCTCACCTACATTGACCGAGGCCTCCTTATTATAGGCCATCTGCTTTCTCAACAATCTCCAAACAACCACTGGGTGTTTAAGAAGCTGGAACACTAGCTGCTTCCCTTCGGGTAAGGTAAAGAGATATCCCACGGTATTAATACCCTCTGGCGTCTCCATGGCCTTTTCCACCGCTCCTACGTACTTCACTAACAGATGCTTGAGCGCATCTACATGGCCTTTCTTGAGCACCTCCGCAAATAGCTCCCTTCCTTCCTGGCTCCTTATGATAGAAACAAGATGGTTTACATCCCATACATCCTTGCCTTTTTTCTCCAAAAGATATGCTCTCACTTTCTGCAAGGTCTCCATCTCTTTTTGGTTGAGTTGCTTAGGATTTTCAGGCAGCCTAAACAAGCTCCAGAGTTTATATTCCGTGGCAGGATCAAGGGGCTTGGTTATCGCTCCCACTAATTGCCTTAGCACGCTTACCTTCTGCACAAACTGCCCGTTAGGCTTCACCAACTCAGCCATTATCTCCGGACCAATGCGATGGTTATAGACAAAGCTTATGGCCGCCTTCTGAGGACCCTTAATATCTCCGAAAAAATCCTTTACCAACTTCTCAGACTCAAATAGCTTAAGCAGCGCCTCCTTCAAGCCCTTTGGATCCTCTTTAAGAAGCTGAGCCACCGCAGCCGTAAAGTTCCAAGACTCAAAAAGTTGTTTTCTTCTCCCCTCCTCTAAGGCTAGCAACCTTTCCTTCACATTAGGAGAAAGAAGAATCCTCTTTATCTCCCCTACCTGCTGAGGAGAGACGCGAAAAAAAGTCCTATCTACTGGGAGCTTATGTCTTTCTATGGCATCCTTCTCTGCTACTCCTTGTTGATGGAGCTCTTGGAGCTCCTTTTCGATAGGAGAAGAAAAATCCTCCATAGTAAGTTTTCCATCCTAACATTTTTAACCATATAGCTATTAAATAGAATATGGAAGTACGCGTAAATAAGGACAAATCGGTAAGCGTTGCCTATGGCCCAAAGGAAGAAGAGAACGTTCTTGTGCTCTCCCGAGAGTTGCCTGAAAGCCGCCTACGCGAGATTCTAGTACTAGAGAAGAAGAGAAAGTACACCTACTATACCTATCTCCTCACCTACTTGGGAGGGATAGTCCTCTACGGGTACGAGGAGAAAGCACCCGCCCGAAGCTTTGATGCAGTGAAGGCCCACGTGAACCGCTTAATAGAGCAAAAGAACATGAAAAAGCTAGCCGAGTACGTCATCAACAAGATGATTGAATGGGAAAGAAAGGCAGCTAAGGAAGAAGCTTAAAGCAAAGAGGCCTATAGGGACATTTTTCACAAAACTTCGTCTTTTTAGGTTCTAGCTTTCTTTTTTTAAGAGCTTGATAAAAATCCTTTAATATCTCTTCCATTTCCTTTTCCTCTATTTCCACCATCTCCCCATCATAGAGAGCATAAGCCCCCAATCTATCTGCCTTTACGGCTTTTTTATAAAGAGAGAGCTGAAGGTCTACGTGGGTCTCCTCAATCTCCTCCTTTTTCCTGGCCTTAAAATCCACTATCCAAAGTCGCCCTTCCTTATCCCGAGCCAACAAATCCGCCCTTCCTTCTATCATAATCCCTTGAGATAGGGAGATCCTTAAGGGCTTTTCTACCTCCACTATCTCTGAAAAATGGAGTTGAGCATATCTTACATATCTCTCTAAGTCTTTCTTTATTTTAGGCTTTAAGAGAGGGGGCACACCTTCCACCCAGTTTTCCTCTACTATCTTATCTATCTCTGCCCTCTCCCTTTTCTTCAAAGCGAGGTTCACCGAAGCTAGAGCGCGAGCATAAAGGGTTCCTATCTTCTGCTCCAAGATTTCCTCTGCCTTCAACCCATAGAGATAGGCATAGTTAAACCGAGCCCCACAATCCACATAGGTAGAAAGAGCACTAAAGTTCACCCTAATAAAGGAATGGGACTTTCCTCTATCTACTTTCCTCCACCTCCAGCGTTTCTTGATCCTCAAAGGATAGAGATACCGCAGAGGAGTGGTAGGAAACCCTCCAGGATGGGTGCTTCGATAGGAGGTAAATATAAGCATATCCTTCGCCCTGCTCATCCCCACATAAAAGAGGTTTTGTTGCTCCTTCTCTTCATCATAAGGGGGATAAAGATAGGCCTCTGGAGGCAATAGGAGCTTCCTTTTTTTCCTAGGCCATCTTTTGTTCACCATGCTAGCCATTATCACAATGGGAAACTCTGTACCTTTAGCCTGATGGATGGTGGAGATGATTACTCCATCTCCATGTTTGATTTCTTCTCTTTCTCTCAATGTTACACTCTCCGGAATCTTATAGGCCATCTTTAAAAACTCCTTATATTGGTCTCTGGTAAGCTCCCCATAGATAAACTGATAAGCCTGGATAATCTGAGTAAACTTCCCGATGTTCTTTAACCATTGCTCCTTCCATTTCCACCTTCCCAGCAGAGTGTAAAGAGCCGATAATACCTCCTCTTCCTCCACTGAAGTGGTCCAAAGCCGAGCCACCTCCGGTGAGATGTTGGCCTTCCGAGAGAGCTCGGTGGCATTCAATCCTACAGGATCGACCTCTCGGGCTTTTCTTTGTTTGAATATAGGACCTCGCCATATCTCTACTATCTCATCCTCCCGTCCCTCATATCCAAAGGCCTTATAAAGAAGGAGGGCAACCGCCTTTACCTCCGGATAAGAGAGCACAGAAGGAAGAGCATATACCTCATGAGGAATACCCTCCTCATTTAACCGCTCTATCAAAGGGCCTAAATGATGTTTTACGCTTCGAGCAAACACCGCTATATCGCTATAATGGGAAGTATATCT
>JAADEL010000015.1 GCA_013153395.1 Microcaldota archaeon | reverse complement strand
GGCCAGAGACCTCCACGGAACCTTGTATGCTAAGATTTGTCCTTCGGAGACCCCTGAAGGTCAATCCACCTCCCTTGTAAAGAACCTTGCCTTGATGGCCGAGATTACTACCGAGGATATCGACAAAGAGAAGATAAAGGCCCAATTAGAGGAGATGGGAGTCTCCCTCAAGAACAAGGGCAAGGTAGGGGTTTATATCGATGGAGAGTATGTGGGTAATTACGAGGATGGATATGAGCTTTTCAAGAAGCTGGTTAGATTAAGGAGGGATGGACTGCTTTCCTCATCCATCAACTTCCATTTCCGCGATTATATCAACGAGTTCAACATCAACACCACCAAGGGAAGAATAAGACATCCTTATATCGTGGTTGAGAACGGAAAGCCTCTCCTTAACACCAACATCCTAAAGAGGATAAAAGAAGGAAAGATGAGATGGGAGCATCTCGTGAAAACCGGTATCGTAGAATACCTGGATGCTGAGGAAGAAGAAAACGCCTTGATCGCCAAGTCCATGGATGAGGTGAATGAAAAGCACACCCATGTGGAGATAGAGCCTTCTTCTATCTTTGGAGCAGTAGCCGGTCTTTTGCCTTATCCTGAATATAACTCCAGCCCTCGTCTAACTATGGCCAGCTCTATGCTTAAGCAGAGCCTAGGTCTCTATGCTTCCAACTACAACCTGCGCTTTGATACAAAGGGCTATGTAATGTATTATCCTCAGAAGCCTATTGCCTCTACCGCTGTCTATGATGCCCTCAAGCTAGAAAAGAGGGCAGCAGGTCAGAACTTCGTGGTAGCGGTGATGTCCTACAGAGGATGGAACATGGCTGATGCCGTCGTTATCAACAAATCCGCTATTGACCGTGGATTGGGTAGAGCAGTGATGTTCAAGACCTATCAAACGGAAGAGGCCCAATATCCAGGAGGATACACTGACAAGATAACGGTGCCCACCCACAAGGTAATCGGATACAAGGGAGAGGAGGCCTATCAAGCCTTGGATGAGGATGGAGTGGCCAAGGTAGAGGCCGAAGTAAAAGAAGGAGATGTTATAATAGGAAAGATCTCCCCTCCTAGGTTCATGGAGGAGCTCTCTATCTTCGGTATTGTGGATGAGAAGATGAGAGATACCTCTGTCCAGCTTAAGGAGGGAGAGCATGGAAGAGTGGATAAGGTGATAATAACGAGCGGAAGCTCAGGAAACAAGCTCATTAAGGTAAGGGTAAGAATGAACAAGATTCCTGAGATAGGAGACAAGTTCTCTTCTCGCCATGGACAGAAGGGAGTAATCGGTATGGTATTGCCTCAGGAAGACATGCCATTTACCAAGGATGGAATTGTGCCTGACTTGATAATCAACCCTCACGCCATCCCTAGCCGTATGACTGCCGGACACCTCCTAGAGATGCTTGGTGTAAAGTGGGCATCTATAACAGGAAACACCGTGGATGCAACCCCATTCTCGGGAGATAGATTGGAGAAGTTTACCAAGGAGCTCAAGGAGCTAGGGTTTGATGAGTGGGGAGAGGAAGAAATGTACGATGGTATCACCGGACAAAAGATCAAGGTAAAGATTTTCGTCGGAGTGATTTACTACGAAAGACTCCATCACCTTGTATCTAATAAGATTCACTCCCGAACTCGCGGACCTGTGCAGCTACTTACTGCCCAGCCTACCGAGGGTAGAAGCAGAGAAGGAGGTCTCCGATTCGGTGAGATGGAACGTGATACCCTTATCGGACATGGAGCAGTGGCTGCTATCAGAGACCGCTTACTAGAGAACAGCGATAAGGCAAACATCTATGTATGTAGGGATTGTGGTGCCTTTGCTTATTACGATTATCAGAAGGAGACCCTCATATGTCCGGTATGTAAGAGCACCAACATAGGTGAGGTAGAGATGCCTTATTCGTTTAAGTTGTTGCTGGAGGAGATCAAATCCTTGCATATTTATCCAAGATTGTTGGTTGGTAAGAAGGGTGAGGAAGATGAGTAACCATTATTATCCGTCTGAAGAAGAAATCAAACGCATTGAGTTCCTGATACCATCAAAGGAGCTCATACTGAAGCTCAGCAAGGCAAAGATTACAGTGCCTGATACTTACGATGAGAGCGGCTACCCAGTGGAAGGAGGTTTGATGGACCTTCGTCTGGGAGTAGTTGATCCTGGATTAAAGTGTAAGACATGTGGAGGTAATCATAAAACTTGTCCTGGACACTTTGGACATATAGAGCTTGTAAAGCCTGTGGTCCATCCTCATTTTGCCAAGCATATCAACTTTGTGCTTGTAAACACCTGTGAGCATTGTCACCGGGACCTAGGAGTGCCTGCCCTCAAGAAAAAGGCAACCACCAAGGGCAGACCGGAGAAATGTCCTCATTGTGGAAAGCCCTTGGGTAAGATCAAGTGGGAAAAGCCTTATAAGTTCTTCTTGAACAACGATGAGCTTACCCCAGAGCAGATTCGAGACTGGTTAAAAGACATTCCAGAGGAGGATGTAAAGGCCCTAGGCTACAATCCTCTGAAGGTGAAGCTAGAGGACTTTTTGATTACCTATCTCTTGGTCCCACCTGTGCGAATAAGACCTTCCATTACATTGGAGAGCGGAGAAAAGAGTGAGGATGACCTTACCCACAAGCTTGTGGAAATCATCCGAGTAAACGAGAAGCTTCGCACCAACATAGATGCAGGAGCACCTCAGCTCATCATCGAAGACCTTTGGAGCTTGCTCCAGTACCATGTGGCCACCTACTTTGATAATGAGCTTCCTAATGTTCCTCCTGCTCGACATAGGAGCGGACGACCTCTCAAGACCCTTGCTCAGAGGTTGAAGGGTAAGGAAGGACGATTCCGATATAACCTAAGCGGAAAGCGAGTTAACTTCTCCGCAAGAACAGTGATTTCCCCAGATCCGACCTTGGACTTTAACGAGGTGGGTGTGCCTAGGAGGATTGCCGAGGAGCAAACTGTCCCATTCCCTGTAACCGAGTTCAACCTAGAGCAGGCAAAGGAGCTGGTTGCCCGCACCGAATATCCTAGGGCACTCTATGCCATAAAGCCTAATGGACTTCGTCTGAAGGTAACCGAGCGTTCTCGTGAGAGGATCCTGGAGCAGCTGGGCGTAGGCTGGATCCTGGAGAGACAGTTAAAGGACGGAGATGTTGTGCTATTTAACCGACAGCCTTCCCTCCACCGCATCTCCATGATGGCCCATTACGTGCGGGTGTTGCCAGGAAAGACCTTCCGCATAAACCCTATTGTTACTCCTCCTTATAACGCAGACTTCGACGGAGACGAGATGAACCTCCACGTTCTTCAGACCGAGGAATCCCGCGTAGAGGCAATGGAAATCATGGATGCTAAGAAGCATGTGCTCTCAGCCAGACACGGAAGAGCAATCATAAAGCACTCCGAGGACGCAGTTACCGGTGTTTACTTCCTCTCCCGCCAGGACACCTTGCTCACCAAGGAGGAAGCAATCCGAGTAATTTCTAATGCTGGATTGAAGGAGTTGCCAGAGCCTAACAAGGATGGCCTTTACACAGGAAGATCTTTGCTGGAGCTTTTGATTCCGGAGAACTTCTCGGTAGAGGCCAATACCAAGATAGGAGGAAAGCTCAAGATCAAGAAAGGAAAGATAGTAGATGGAGTGATTGACGGAAAGTCCTTGGATGATGTGATAAGATTGATGTTTGTGAAGTATGGAGAGGAGATTACCCAGAAGTTTATTGACGGAAGCTTCCGCATGGGTATTGAGTATCTTACCCTCCAAGGAATTACCGTTTCCTATCGCAACTACTACGTGGATGAGAAGGTAAGGAAGGAGATTCGCAAGGTATTGGAGGAGATGGACAAGGAGATTGCCAACTACATCCTCCAGTACAAGAACAAGACCTTGCCAAGAGCACCTGGTATGACCTTGAAGCAAACCCTGGAGTCCAAGATCCTAGAGGCAACCACCAAGGCAAGAAACCGCATCGGTGAGATCCTGGAAAAGGCCTTTGGAGAGGACAACTCCTCCATAATCATGGCCAAGATTGGATCTCGAGGTTCATTGTTGAATGTGATTCAGATGTCAGGTGCAGTGGGTCAGCAGGTAATCCGCAATAAGCGACCTTGGAGAGGATATTATAAGAGGGTACTTCCTTTCTTTGAGAGAGGAAAGCTGACGGCAAGAGAGCGAGGATTTGTGTACCACTCCTTTACAGAGGGATTGGAGGTGGATGAGTTCTATTTCCATGCAATGGCAGGTAGAGAATCCATCGTGAACACTGCTATCCGAACCTCACGCAGCGGATATATGCAGAGAAGGCTTATTAATGCCCTCCAGGACTTTGTGGTGAGGGATGATTACAGCGTGAGGGATGCTGCCTCCAAGTTAGTGCAGTTTGTTTATGGAGGTGATGCCAAGGATCCTACCTTTGCCACCTATAAAGAGGAGAAGGAGTTTGACGACTCCCGAAAGGATGATATTGATACGGTATAGGTGATAATATGAAAAAGAAGCTCAACATAACGCCCGGAGAGGCGGTCGGAATTGTTGCTGCTCAATCCTTAGGAGAGCCAGGTACTCAGATGACCATGCGTACGTTCCACTACGCAGGAGTAGCTGAGCACGTACCTACTGGTCTCCCACGTATTATCGAGATTGTAGATAGGAAGAGCAAGCCTAAGAAGCCTTTGGTGGTGCTAAGGCTTAAGCCCGAGTATAACAACAAGGAAACAGCAGAGAAGGTTGCCCAGCGCATAGAGTTCGTGGCATTAGAGGATATTGCCTATGTCAAGCTTAACTTGGCCAAGCGCAAGATTATCATCCGCATAAGGCCTGATGCCAAAGATTACTACCATTACATCGATATTCCAAAGGTGCTAGAGCAGCTTAAGAAGCAGCTTGAGAAAGAGGACAAGCGCCGCAAGGCAAAAGAGGTTGATCACGTCGTCTATGACCCTGAAAAGGGAATCATTATCTACTTTACGGAGGAAATCCCTTACAGGACCATCTATCGCCGTTACATGAAATACAAAACCATGGCGGTAAACGGTATTCCAGGTATCTCGATGGCGGTGGTAACCGAGGAAAATGGCGAGTATGTGATAAAGGCAAAGGGAGACAATCTCAAGGATGTGGCCCGCAAGGTAAAGGAGGTAGATATTACAAGAAGCTATACCAACAACATCATGGTAATCTATGAGCTATTTGGAATAGAGGCTGCTCGAAATGCTATCCTCAAGGAAATCAAAGACACCTTGGACCTCCAAGGACTAGATGTGGATGTGAGGCACGTAGGATTGTTGGCTGATGCGATGACCTATCACGGCAAGGTGATGGGTATCGGCAGAACAGGTTTGGCAGGAAGCAAGCCTTCGGTGCTTGCAAAGGCGGCTTACGAGGAGACCATCAAGCACTTGGCCGCAGCTGCCGCTAAGGGAGAATATGACAACCTAAAGGGAGTTACCGAGAACATCATCGCAGGAAAGATACTAAGACTGGGAACAGGTATGGTAATATTAAAATATGTTCCTCCTAAAAAATCAAAAGGTGAGAAATAATGGGAAAGATATTAATCCGAAAGAGAAGTAAGAAGAGTGGAGAGGATCCTGTTGCAGAGAACCTACGCCTCATTGCAGAAACGGGTAAAGTGGTGATAGGTTCTAGAGAGGCAGAGAGAGTAGTAATCGCAGGAGAGGCAAAGGCCCTTTACATTGCCACCAACATTCCCAAGGAGACCACCGAGCGATTCAAGGCATTGGCGGAGAGAGCAAGCATCCCTGTGGTAGAGTACTCCACCTCAGTGGATCTAGGGCAGATTATAGGAAGACCCCATCCTGTGTCAGTGATAGCGGTGCTAGAGCCTGGAGAAGGCCAGCTCCCAGAATAAAATGGAGATCGGAGAAAAGGAGCTTGAGCTCTCCAACAAGTTCTACCAAATCACCGAGCAGGTCCCCGTAAAGGTATATGATGAAGGGGACTATCTTTATTTTTTGGTAGAGGACAAGGATAAAGCCCTTTCTCGTTTGAAGCTCCTTGAGACGGCCTTCAAAAAGCGCATTATTATCTATCAAGATTCCGATGATTTGGAGCAATTCCTGAAGAATTTCTTCAACAACGTGAAAATCCACCACTACGAGGTAGAGCAAATCGGTAAGGAAAAGCATCTGTTGTTGTTTGTGGATGGCAAGGATGCCAAGAAGCTCTATGGGAAGGGAAAATCCCGCTTTAACGTGGCCAAAAAGATTTTAAAGGAGAAGTTCAATATGGATTTACACGTTAGAAAGGTTCCTTCACTGGGGTGAGAGCATCACATCCTTAGATAAGGCTATTATTGGGAGGATTGAAAAAGCGGGCGAGCGTTTTGAGCTCTATCTAGATCCTGACCAGGCCTACAACTACCTAAAAGGCATTAAAAAGGACCTCAAGAATATCTTGGTTGTAGAGGAGGTATTCAAGGATGCCCGCAAGGGAGAACGTCAATCCCCTAGCGCCATTCAGAAGGCCTTTGGCACCACCGACATCTACCATGTGCTCAAGGAGGTTCTGGAAAAAGGCGAGGTGCAGCTAACAACAGAGCAAAAGCGCAAGATGATGGAGGAAAAGAAGAAGGCCATCGTTGCCTATATTTCCCAGAATGCTATCGATGTTAGGACGAATGCTCCTGTGCCTCCTTTGCGCATAGAGAATGCGATGGAGAAACTCAAGATAAGGGTTGATCCCAATAAGCCGGTGGATGCTCAGATCCCTGAGATTGTGAAGATGCTAAAGAGGGAGATCCCTCTCAAGATTGCTACGGCTCAGATTGCCATAAAGGTGTTGCCCGAGCATGTGGGCAAAGTATTAGGATATCTGAAATCCTTCAAGGTAAAAAAGGAGGAATGGGGCTCTGGAGGAGAGCTCTATGCTATCATTGAGATACCTGCGGGCATGCAGTCTGAGGTATTTGGCAAGCTCAACAAGCTCACTTCAGGAACGGTTGATGTTAAAATATTAGAGGTGAAAGAATGATTGTTTTGCCAGGAGATGAGGTAAATGTAAGAATACCCCGACAGTTTTCCTACACCAAAGATGGGAAAACCTATGCTACTGTCTTGGGGACTATAGAGAACGGGCATTTTGTGCCCTATGAGTTTGTATATACTCCTAAGTTAGGAGATGTGGTAGTAGGAAGAGTAATTGCAGAGAAGAAAAGGGTTGCCTATATTGTGGATCTCGGAGCCTATAAGACCGCAGTAATCATGACGAGAGGATTGCCAGTGAGGATAAAGATAGGAGATGTGGTAATGGGAAAGCTGGAACAATCGGATGAGATCCTAAGCAATGTTAGAGTGTTGAGAGGGGGCGCCCTTATCAAGATCCATCCTTCCAAGATTGCCCGTGTGATAGGAACCAATGGCTCGATGGTAAAGATTATCAAAGAAAAGACGGAGACGAGCATCTACGTAGGATATAATGGGTATATCTATGTGGCAGGAAAGAACGTTTCCAAGGCAATAAAGGCCATTTACACTATTGAGAAAAGGGCTCATATTCATGGATTGACCGATTTTATAAGTAAGATGTTAGAGGGTGGAAAGAATGAGAGCTGATGGAAGAAAGGTAGATGAGTTGAGAAAGCCTTTGAGACTGAAGGTGGGTGTGCTTAATGAGGCCACCGGTTCTGCTTATCTAGAATGGGGTGGAAATAGGATTATTGTGGGTGTGTTTGGACCTAAGGATGCACCTCCTCATTTTACCCGACCTGATAGAGCTACCCTAAGGGTAGATTATAAGATGGCTACTTTCTCCTCTAAGGAAGAGCATGGGAGGAGTGCTCCTAGCCGAAGGTCGATAGAGATTTCCAAGGTGCTGAGGGATGCTCTTTCCCGGATCGTGATGCTAGAAAAGTATCCCGGATCCCAGATTGATATTCATATATTGGTGCTTCAGGCTGAAGGTGGAACAAGGGTTGCTTCTTTCTATGCGGCAGTGGCTGCGTTGATAGCGGCAGGTATCCCTATGAGAACAAGAGGATTCGGAGTATCGGCAGGTAAGGTAAATGATGAGGTGGTGCTCGACCTCTCTAAGGAAGAAGACAACCTAGGGCAGGCCGATATCCCTGTTTGTATGGATTTGGAGGGGAATGTGCTTTTGTTCCAGCTGGATGGAAAGGTAAAGCCTGAGGAGCTAAAGAAAGCCTTTGAGCTTATCCAAGGCAAGAAGGATTTCTTTGATAAGATGCTAAGAGAGGAGTTCGAGAAGTTCTACTCTGGAGAGCTTGATTATGATTTTAGGGTGAAAGCATGATACTCCAAAAAGAAGAGATATTAAAGCACTTGCGCAAAGAGGGGCTGCGCTTTGATGAAAGGGCCCCTTATGAGTATAGGCCTATCAGGATCGAGAAGAATGTGATTGAGACAGCAGAGGGCTCTGCCCTAGCAAAGATAGGAGAAACAGTGGTGATAGCAGGAATTAAAGTAGAGGTGGGCGAGCTTTTTGAGAAAGATAAAGCCAACTTCATTACCTCGGCTGAGCTCTCCCCTATGGCCTCCTTGGGATTCGAACCTGGTCCTCCTGATGAGAGATCTATAGAGATTGCTCGAGTAATCGATAGGGGTTTCAGGAGTGCAGAGGTGCTTGCTCTCGATAAGCTAGTGATTGAGGAAGGAATAGGATATACTATATTCCTTGATCTCTATATCCTCAACCATGATGGAAACATGTTGGATACAGGATACTTGGCGGGCATGGCCGCTCTTACCACCCTAAAGATTCCTAAGTATGAGGATGGAGAGCTAATCAGAGATGAGTTCTTGAATGAGAACTTCCTCCAGAATTATGTAACCTCGAGTACCTTTGCCACCTTGGAGGAATTCCATCTCCTTGACCCTAATGAGAGCGAGGAAAACGTCTCCGATGCCATGTTGTTGTTGGCGGTGGATGATGAACATATAGTGAGCGCTCAGAAGATGAAAGAAGGCAGCTATAAGCCTGAGGAGATACTCGACCTAGTGGATGTAACTTTTAAAAAGAGAAAGGATATATTAAAGGTACTCAAGGGTGAGGATTAATGTTAAGAACGCCTCGTTATGGAAAGAAAAATAGGGATCTTTATAATAAAGCGCTGGAGAAGAAGAAGCAGCGCTATATCTGTCCTCGATGTAAGATGAAGAAGCTAGTCAGGGTCTCTTATGCGGTATGGGAGTGTAAGAAGTGTGGGTTTAAGATGGCAGGAGGTGCCTATACACCATTCACCGAGACAGGAGAGATCGTACTTCGTATGTTGGGTGAGATCCAATGAAGTACTATCTCTGGCCTAAGTTGAAAGAGATTGAAGTGGATTCTTTGGCAGAGTTTTCTTTTGCAGGCGTTCATATTTTAGTAAAGAAGAAGCCGGATGGACCTGTGGAAGTTTCTACTGATTAGTTTTCTTCTTTTTTCTGGCTGTGTCTCTTCCAGCGAAGAGGCCACCCGGGCCTATTCTAAAGTAGATACTACCATGGTTAGTCAGGTAGAATATACCACCTTTGTTTATATCAACACCTTTAGGCAGCATGAGAACATCTCCCGCCTTGATATTGATCTTATATTATCAGAGGTGGCCCGCAACTACTCCAAGCTTATGGCAAAGAAGCAGTTCTTTAGCCACTATTACGAGGGAAAGAGCGTGGTGGAGAGGGTAGGAGATTATGGATACTTTGCGTTGGGAGAGAACCTAGCCGAGATCCCAGGAGAGTGCTATGATATAGAGATTGCCTCCAAGGCGGTAGAGCTATGGGCCAACAGCCCATCCCATCGCTATGTGATGTCAGGCAAGGAATTCGATAAGGTAGGGGTGGGCATCTATTGTGAGAATAACCGCAATTACATCACCACCATCTATGCTCAAACATGCTTTACTCAGAATATAACGTTGTTAAGTGAGAGGGTGGTAGTAATCGTTCCCAAGCCCCAGCCCAACACCTCCAAGGTTATCTCTATAAACGCAACCGCGGATTGTGAGTTTAAGCTCTATGTGTTTCCTGTCGAGGAGCAAGAGAACTATTTCTTCTATGAGGAGCCCAAGCATGTTTTTGTGAAAAAGTATGATTTGCCCATTGCTATTGCGTTGCAATCTCCTTTTGATTGCGAGGTCCAGCTTACCCTGTGCTATCTTAACGATTTAGAATAAATCTCAGGAATCTAAGGGCCTTTTCCTTGAACTCCCTGAAGGTGCCATTGTTCTCGATAATGAGGTCAGGGATGATTTGAGAGAGGCCTAGTTTGTCTTCGAGCTCCTCTTTCTTCAGAAACTCTTCGTAGGTGAGCACGTCTCCCTCTCGAGCTCTCTCTACAATCCTTTTATACCTTATATCGTCGTCTGCTCTTACCAGCAATGTAATAGGATTGGCCACCTTGCGAAAGAAATCTATCTCCTCAGGAGACCTTGCTCCTGAAACAACCACCAGCTCACTATCGAGGGTTTTTATATAATCCCAGGCCAACCTTGCCACAATATCCCTTCCTTTTTTATCCCTGAGCTCCTTTGCAAATTTACCCACCTCGATAGCATCCATGGTGAAATGGCCTTGTTTGCGCATCTCCTGGTAGATAAAGTCGGACATCTCCACAGTGGGAATGCCCTGCTCCTTGAAGAGCTTAGCAAACTCTGTTTTGCCCGCTGCCTTTCTGCCTGTGATAATAAGCAATCTCATTTAAATCTCACTCTCTTGGATAGCAAGTAAGGCATGTTAAGCTCGTGGAAGTGCTTCTGCTGAGATAGAATAGCATTCTTGAGATCCTCCAACCTCCAGGTGTGCTTTTGGTTGGTCTTTCTCTCGGTCACGGCCAAAGTTCCTTCCTTGACTTCTTTTTCTCCGATTACCACGATATAAGGCACCCATTCTTGCTGGGCCTCCCTTATCTTCTTGGAAAGGGTCTCATCCCGGTCATCCACATCCACTCGGGCAATCTCCTTGAGCTCTTCCCAGAGCTTAAGCGCATGCTCTACGTATTCTTGAGATACAGGAATAAGCCTTACTTGAATAGGGGCAAGGAAGAATGGGAAGTTTCCCTTTTCCCCTCTCTTGATTTTCATACCCTCTTTTTCAAGAATGGCAAACATCACACGCTCCACTGCTCCTGAGAGGCTAGCATGCAGAATCAAAGGCTTTTTCTTCTCACCGTTTTCATCCACGTAGTTGATATCATAGGTATGGGCATTCTCCACGTCTATCTGGACCGTGGAAAGGGCGGCTGCCTT
>JAADEL010000049.1 GCA_013153395.1 Microcaldota archaeon | reverse complement strand
CTCATAGGTCTTATTCAAACCCGTCATTTTTTGTATAGGACCAAAGGGTTAAAAAGGTTGGTGAAAATTCCAAGTGAGACCGGTTTGGAAAAGGGATCTGAGTTGGTCGTCTTAGGTGGAAAAAGGTCACTTGGAATTTTTTGGTCGTCTTAATTTACCATATTTAGGCATTTCTAATCACCATCAAAGAACATAAAACCAAACAAAATTCCAACGTCACTTGGAGTTTTCGCCCTCACGACTACCCTACCCAGGGTATATATCTATTTTACCCTGGGAAGGTTAAAAAAGTTAAAGAAAAAGAACAAAATTACTGAATAAAGAAGGCCCACCAAGGCTTCTCAATGATCTTGCCATCCTGTACAGTCACTGGGATTTCAATGGTAAATCCTAGGAATCTCCATCGAAGTACCTTTCTCTCTACCTTAGGCTGCTGCTGAGGTCCCTGCTGTCCTTGGCCTGCCTGCATCTGTCCCTGTCCTCCAGGAGTGGTGCCCTCAAGCTGAGCCTTGAAAGCCCTTAGGTGGTTCTCAGAACCAGCCTCGAGATTCTGATATACTCGGAGGATCTCAGGGTTGGTTACCACTGCCATTCTCTCTTCAAGGTCAGCAATGTCAAGCTCCTCGATCTTGATACCTACTTGCAAAGCTGCCTCAAGGGATTGGGATCCCTCCTCTACTAGCTGGTTGTAGAGATCCACGAACATCTGATCCCTGAACACCCCTCTGTCATCGCTAGGTAGAGGATTCTCTATTCCATAGGCTTCCATTACTGCTAGCACGGCGTCCATGTGTCTTTGCTCAGATTGGGCGATGTTGTAAAAGATCTGGGCACCCCACTTTTCATATAGAGTTAGATATACATCTCTGGCTAGCTTCTCTTCCTGAAGCATGTAGATCAAGCCCTCTATCTCTTCCTCAGTAATACTGTAGTTCCCTGTTATATTCTGCGCTAGGTCGGCACTAGGTCCACGGGCCTGTCCTGTACCTGCCCATGGAGGCATTGCAAACACCAGCCCCAGCATCACCAGGGCCAACAAACCGTATCGCACGTTCATTTTTTCTCACCCGAATTACTAGGGAAGCTAACTTATATTTAAAAATGCCCGTTTCTATGGTTTCAAAAACTGAAACTATGCCAACATGCTGTCAATTTGTTCGTTCCGGAACTCCACAAACCGCCTACCTTTCTTCATCATCAGCTTATTATCCTTTATCTTGAAGGGCACTCCAGGCGGAAGAGGATGGGCCTCCTTACACTTATCACACCACAGATAATAATTCTTTTTTCCCTTTTTTAGCCTGAGATTGCCTCCACATACATGCTTTCCCAATACCTCTTGTTTATCGCTATATGCTCGGAAGGCATTCAACAGTTCTTTTCCTATCTTCTCTTCCTTCTCTTTAAACTCCTGGGAGATATTGTATACAATCTCCTTCGCCTCGTCTATCACTTCCTCCTTGTCCATCTTTCCTTCTTGGATGCCCTCTATCTTTTTCTCCAAGCTGCGGGTAAGCTCTTCATCTAAGATAGTGGGAACATTCTCTTTCAGCACCTCCCTCACTACCTCTCCAAACTCGGTGGGCAGGATGTGCTTTCCTTCCTTAGTAAGATAGTCTCGATCGAATAATGTGGAAACAATCACTGCTCGGGTGGCCTTTGTTCCCAGGTTCTTTTTCTCCAGCTCCTTTACCAAAGATGCCTCATTATATCGGGCAGGTGGCTTTGTTTGCTCCTTGGAGAGCTTTTTGGTAATAGGGAATGTTTCACCATGTTCGAAGTCTGGTAGCTCTTTCTTCAAACTCACGTAAGGATAAATCTCCATAAAACCAGGCTCTAGGATGCGCTCTCCTTTAGCCTTCAGTTTCACACCATTGCTTTCAATAGTTACAGTAGTTATTGCCTTGCGGGCAGGAGGAGACAAAGTAGCCAAGAACCTCCTCACAATCAAATCATATAATTTCTTTGCTTGCCCCTCCAGAGGTTTATAGTTTCCGGTAGGGTAGATGGCAGGGTGGGCAGGGTCCTCTTTCTTACCTTGCACCGGCCTCAACCTTCCCTTGCCCAACAATCGTTCCGCATACTCCTGATGGATTTCAAGCTGAGAAAGGATATTCCTAATGGGCAAAGTAGGAGGATATTTTTGAGAGCTTGTTCTCGGATAGCTTATCAGCCCTTCTTCATAGAGTGCCTGGGCAAGCTTCAACGTTTGAGCAGGCGTTATCCCATGTATGCGGTAGGCCTCGGTCTGCAAGGTGGTAAGGTCAAAAGGCACAGGCGGCATTACTTCCACTTCCTTATTCTCTATATCTACCACTGTGGCATATTTCCCTATCCTATCATAGACCTCTTGGGCCTCTTCTTTGCTCATCCTTTTTCCATAATCAAACTCCACGCCCTTTCCCTTGGCCTTTACCACGTAATAGATTTCCGGCTTAAAGTCCCTTATCTCATGCTCTCGTTTCACCACCAAATCCAACGTAGGACCTTGTACCCTTCCTATGCTTAGTATCTTGAACATGCCCGCCTTTTTGAGAGCACTCATCAAAGCCCTAGAGAGGTTTATTCCATAAAACCAATCTATGGTGTGCCGAGCTTCTCCGGCAAAGGCATTGTTGTAATCAAACTCTTGGAGGTTTTCCCATGCTTTCTTTAGCTCAGGCAAGGTGATGGAGGAGAACTTCATTCTATAGAGAGGCTTGCCCGGCATAGTAAACCTTGCCAGGTTATATCCTATCAAGCTTCCTTCAGTATCGTAATCTGTAGCAACAATAACCTCCTTTGCCTTGGGGGCAAGCTTCTGGGCAAGCTCCACGTAGTCTTTGGTGTAGGCAGCGCTTTTGTTGGCAAGATAGGCAGGTTTCCACTCTATATCAAATACCGGGTATTGGTAGCTCTTTTTGGTTTCAGCCAGGTTATAAACATGACCTACAGCAGAGATAACCGCCAAATCATCTCCTTTAAAATAGCGGATCTTTTTATAGGGCGTGAGCTTAAGCCCTTTGAAAATAGAGGCAATCTTCTGGGCAACCTTGGGCTTCTCTGCTATAACTATCCTCACAACCCTTAACTCCCAGCCATTATTTTATAAACTCATGCCCTGTGCAAATCACACAAAGTTTAAGTGAGCACACATTTCTTGGGCTGGGGAAGGCTTAGCAAGGTTCGGAGCTCTTGCCTTCTTATCCTCTTTTTCATCTTGCACTCCAGCGCCCAGTCCTCATCCACAAAATCTACCTCTCGCCCTCTCTCATAATAAAAATACTGGGCATTTAGTTGAAAGGCCGCCTCTGTCTCAACCATTCAGGAAAACTCAGGCAAAGCTGCATAGGCGTGCAGGGTAGTATAAAAAGGATAATGCTTCTTGGCCCGCACCTCCTTTTTTAGAATTTCGGGAATAATTATAGAGTTTTCTTAAAGGTCTCTTCTAGCAACCTCAGGTGCTCCGACACTTTATTGCGATTTACTCCAAGGTGAGAGGTCTTTATAATCTGTCCTGGTTGTTTCAAGATTATGCAAGGGCAAGCTCTCGATCCCCTTTGATTCGGATAATGTCCCCATAGAGCACCTTATCCATAATGCTTTTTATATAATCTGGACTTTCGATGGGATAAAGGGCCAAAAAAGGAAGCTGTCTTAGCATATACTCTTGGTAGATAGCCTCGTTGCATTCATTATATCCTTTGAATCGCATATACTCGGGAAAGGTTAGCGGAGGCACCTCTATTTCCACCAAGCGACCTGCCAGCAACCCTATCGGACATATCTCAATACAATATGGATGTTAAGTTGAGAGGGCCTTGATCTTCCCTGTCCAATTAGGGAGCTGCTGAACCTCATCGAGAAAAAGATAAAAATTCCCTTTAATGGGCTTTCCTACTGCTCTTCTCCATTCTTCAATAATCTCTGCAGGTTCTTTTATCTCGTCATCATAACTAAAGTTTTTCCCACTTTACGCGGCCCCACCAATGCTACCACTAGCCTGTATCCTAGATAGGACCAGAGTTTGGAAAAGTATCTCTTTTAATAGCAGAAACCTCTAAAGGACCTTTCCAATGCAGATTATACCTGTTTTATTTTTCTCAGTGTGCAAGTTTTAAACATTTTTGCACAGCTAGCGAAGCGAATTTGTCACACCCTATGCACGATCAGGCTTTCATTCACTATGCCACCTGAAAGCAAAGGAACTAAAGCGGATTTAATGCGTGCCTGATATATAGGAATACTCATCTCTCCTAGCAAGTTATCCACCTTGTAGATGGAAAAATAAGGGAGAGGTTTTTCTTCAGGAACATCACCTATGAAGATAAGCTGGAACCTTGGAGTAATCAATCCTTGATAGGTTTTTCCATCCTTTTGAATAGTGAGGTCATAATACTTTACCGAAGGCACAATATATCCTAAACTGATGTAAAATTCCTCTAAAGCACTCCTTATGCTAAACCATGCATCTCTCTCTAGAGGAGAGACAGTTATGGCAGGGCCATGGAGATAAAATCGTTCTGCCCTCCACCATCTCCAAGCTTGGAAATCCTCTATCCATTTTCTTTTCAACAGCCTTCTATCTCCTTTCATTAGGCGGTGAAGTTGGTCTTCTGGGAGTTGCTTAAGCTCATCCCAGATATGTTGGATAAGATAGGGTTCTTTCCCCTCTAAAGCTTGTTTGGCCGCATACCCAAAATAAGCTATCAACATCTTATTCTCAAAGCGCATTTCCTATCTCCACCAATAACTCCTTCAGTTTTTCCACATCTTCCAGTATTACATATTCATCAGTAGAGTGGATGTTAAAGGCACGAGTTCCTATCTCCAGCACCGGTATGCCCATCGCCGCAAAGAACCGGGCATCTGAAGAACCTCCTTGAGTATCTGGTCTAGCAATATATCCCTTTCTCCTCATTACCCCTTGCACTATCTCCAGGAATCTCTTATCGCGATTGAAAAAGGCAGGCTCCAATATCTTTACCTCGTATCGGGCATTATAGCCCGCCTTTTCTAGGATCTCCACCAAGGATTTCATTACCTCGACAGGCTCGATGTTGTAGTTGTATCTCATATCTATGCCTACTCTAGCTTGCTCCGGTATTACATTCAGCGCTCCACCATCCATCTCTATATAAGTAGGGACAATAGTGGTGGGAATCATCTCTGGAGCATCATTTAGCTTCAAGGTTTTTAAGGTACTTAGGAGAAGAAGCAAGCCATCTGCAGGATTACGGGCTTTTTGAGGATTGGAGGCATGCCCTGGGACCCCCTTTATAACAATATCAAACCAAGCTACGCCTCTCCTTCCCACCTTAATAGAATCTCCGAAGTTTATATCCCCTTGCATACCTTCTGTCACCAGCACATAACGGGGTTTTTCTTCCAGCATCTCCAACACTGCCTTTGTTCCTCTTTTTCCTCCTTTCTCTTCATCCCCTACAACCATTAGCATCACATTCTTTCCTTGCTTTGCCAGTTCCTTAAAGGCCTCTATGCTCGCTACTAAACCTCCTTTCATATCGCTTGCTCCACGCCCATAAAGCTTTCCGCCTTCTATCTCCGCTCCGAAAGGATCCTTTGTCCAACCTTCACTTACTGGAACAACATCATAGTGCCCGTTAAAGGCAAGCAAAGGACCTTCTCCTTTACACCTTACCACCAAGCTCTTTATTCCATCTACCTCATAAATCCGGTGCTCACATCCTAAATCCCGAAGCTCATTGAGCACGATCTCAATTACCTTTTCTCCATGTTCAGAATTAACAGTGGGAATCTGTACCAATCTCTTTAACAACTCCATGTTATTATTTTCTCAGTTTCTTATTTAAAACCTCCAGGAATCTCTCAAGGTCTTCTTGTTCGAGATGGGCGCCCCCTGCCCTTTCATGTCCTCCACCTATGCCATCCACTTCTTTCAACACCTCCTCTATCACCTTTCCCACATGGATGTTGGAACCTCGCATGCTAAGCTTTATCCTCTCTCCATCGTAGGCGATCCCTACTAATGGCCTATCATAATCCCTTTCCAAAATCGAGATTACCACTCCAATCACTCCATCCGACACCTTACCCCTTCCATCCAAGAGATAGAATCCCCCCATATCTTCAAGCTCGTTTTCTGCCAACCTCAAGCCTTTAGCAACCTCCCGCTGATGTTTTTTCAACAGCCTTAGACCTTCTTGAAGGGCCTTAAGGTCCCCTTTACATATAGCAATCCCTACTTCGGACTTACCCTGCCTTCCAGTGGCATTTACGATAGTGGTAATCTCTTTTAGGTCATAGCTCCAGCGCCTCAAGATATAATTGGTTCCATAGACTTCGTCTATCTTTTCAATGCCCCACATATAAAGGGCCTTTTCCACAATGGCGCTTGCCAACCTTACTTTCTCTTCTAAAGAAAGCTCTTCATACGTAAGCCATCTTACTCCTTCTTTCACTCGGATGTTAAGGCGTTTCAGAAAAGCATGAACCTGTTTCGGGCTTTGGAGAAAATCGGGAAAGGCATAGGTTAGCATCACATGAACCGGTCTACTTCTTCTCCCAAACAGCTTTATATCCTCTATTACCTCTACCAACCCCTTTTCTATGGCCTGGTCCAGATGCTGTTTGTTGATGCCCACAAAGGGTTGCCTATCTCCTGTGATCCCGATTAAGGCAATGTCCTCGTTTTCGCCTGTGATAAGAGCGGCCAAGCTGGACGTAGAGGCCTCTCTGCTTCCATCAATTCCAAAATAATGAGGATTGAAAACATTGGGGTATTGGGCCTGAGGAGTGTGATGGTCAATAATAATAGCATCAGGCAGCTGATCCCCCACATTGGTCCCAAAATCCACTATTACCTTTTCAGGAATGTCCTTTATCTTGGACAAATTCTCATTATCTAGCACCTTCAATGAGATTTTTTCCACCTTTTTGCCCATCTTTTCTAGAAAAAGTTCAATAATCGCTGCCGATGAGATCCCATCTGCATCATAGTGGTGGATTATTGTAGGGCTTTCCAGAGCAGCCAACCTTTTCCTTATCTTATTTAGGAGAGAGTTCATCCAGCTTCAACCTCAATTGACCCAGCTTGCCAAAGTTATAGAGCTCCTCCTCATCCGATACCCATACCTCGGCTTCGTTGATATCCTTTTTCTTGAGATTAGGGGAGGAATACTTAAAGGTCCGAAGCACATCATTCCCCGGGCTAAGCCAGTTAAAGGAGGGCATAACTATTAGGTCCTCAAACTTTAAAAACGCTCTATATCTTCGCTTTCCACCTGTCTTTGTCCGAAAGCTGATTATGGGGTGGTCATTTCCTATAATCAGGGTTTTTCCCTCGGGATCGATCTCCTTGTGCCCATGAGAGATTATATACTCCTTGTAGCGGTAGCTTTCCACAATATCGGCCCAATCTCCGATGATGGCCTCAATATAGTTATCATGATTTCCTTTGGTTACCACAATATCCACGTCCTTGAAGATCTCGCGGAAGAAATATCTCAAAGGCTGAATATGGGACATCCCAAAATCATCCTTAACATCTCCTGCTAAGATCAGGAGGTTGGCATCATATTTCTTGAGCAAGGTCTGCAATCTTTGAAGAATGCGCTTGGTGTGAAGCTCCATGGGCAATCCCAGAGAGAGCTCCAGTCCTAGATGCAAATCCGAGGCAACCACCGCACCATCCAGTATTATTGCTCCCCATGGGTGCATCATAGCATCTCCTTTATCTTTTGATGGAGCTCCCTTATAAGCTCTCTCCTGCTCTTGATGTTTACCACGTCTCCTGAGTGGCTTGCATAGAGGATGTTCCAAGCAAAGGGACTGGGCATAGAGAGAGGCAACAACTCCAACTTGCGCTTTCTCACCTTCTTTAGGTAATCGAGGGCTTCGTCTATACGCAGGTCATAGTTCATAATCTCATTGTAGGTTTCTTGGATAAGGGGATGCTCAGGATCGGTTTCAAACAGCTCCTCCAACAACCTATTAGAGATAGCCAATGTGCTGAACCTGGGGTCCTTTTGTTTCACGATAGCAAACGCCCTTTCTGCAATATGCCTAAACCGAAGTTTAAACCGCTCCGTGTTCTTGAGCACCTGCTTGAGCTCTCGCAAAAACTCCTCCTGCGAGATATTGAGCATGTTTTTGATTTCGGATTTGGTGAGCTCGATGTCCCAAGGCAGCACGATCACAAATCCATAGTCGTTGAACAAGCTTCTTACATCTATGCGATGGGCCTTTGCCACGATGGAAGAAAATACCTTGGATATGGCTTCGTTGGCTCTTCGACCCGCTACTGTGTGAAAGATATAATAGTTTTTGTCATCCTCCTCTATCTTCTCCACCAAAAAGGTTTTCTCATCAGGCACCACGGCATACTGGGCCTGTTCTTCTAAGTATTCCTTTATCTGATTAGCATACTTGGGGTAGATTTGAAGGAGGGTAGCAATCTCCTGAGCATCCATGGACTGGGCGTTGGTGCGAAAGCTCTCAATATCTAATGCAATCTCATATCCTAGCGGGAGCACCTCTGACACCCATCTTGGGATTTGGGGCTCTTTCTCAGGCGCCTTTTTCACATATACCACGTTGTTAAAGATCCTCATCACGCGATAGGGCTTGGAGGCGATCACAAACACATCTCCGGGCATAAGCTCCTCAGCAAACACCTCATCCAAATCCCCTATCTTACGATGGTTCTCTATATCTATGACATCTAGCTTGATTTCCGAAGGTATTGTTCCAACCCCTCTCCAATAAAAGAATCGTTTCATGGCAGGGTGGAGCCTTACCTCATTCTCATCCACAATAATCTTAGGCCTGAACAACGGACTAAATCCCTTCAGATATTCAATCAAGCCTTCAAAACTCTCCTCGGGCAACTCCCCATAGGTATAGGTTTTGTAAATAATCTTTTTTATCTCCTCTAAGGAAAGTTTCTCCTCTTGAGCAGCCATACCTATGATATGCTGAGCAAGCACATCAAGTGCATTCTTGATTACCTTAGTTTTATCATAATGCCTCTCCCGGATGTTTTTCACAATAATGGAGTTCTCAATAAAGGTATCCATATCCAACCCTAGCAGGATTCCTCTGCTTACCTCATGCAACCGGTGGCCTGCCCTTCCTATGCGTTGGACCGCCTTTGCCACACTCTTGGGCGAGTTTATCATTATCACCAAATCAATGTATCCAATATCTATGCCTAGTTCAAGGCTTGTGGAGGAGAATATGGCCTTGAGCTCTCCTCTTTTCATCCTTTCCTCTACTTCCAGCCTTTTGTTCCTGCTTAAGCTGGAGTGATGGACCTCAATAGCATCGGGCGGCAGCTTTCCTTTAAGCCATTGTTTAAGGCGAAAGGCCAATGCCTCTGCTCCTGAGCGTGTGTTGGTAAAGATCAAGGTGGTTTTGTTCTCCATCACCTTTTTTGCCAAGAAGTTCATCAAGTTTACAAATACCTTTTCGTCAGGCTCATAGATAAAGTTGTCCATCACGCTTTCTGAATCTACCTCAAAGGCCTTGCTATAGGTGACATCGGCCACCTTGCACTTCCTCTTAGGCCCTACAAGATACTTGGCAACCTCCTCTAGCGGGTGGATGGTAGCAGAGAGACCTATGCGCACAAACTCCTTATAGTGGGCTATCCTTTCCAAGGAGACAGAGAGCAAAGCCCCTCTCTTGTTGTCAGCCAAAGCATGTATCTCATCCACAATGGCCCATTCTATCTCCTTAAGATGCTTGAGCATGCTGGTGCTTAGCATTATTGTCAGGGACTCAGGTGTTGTGATCAAGATATGAGGAGGATTCCTGCGCATCTTGTCCCTTTCTGCTTGCGTAGTATCTCCTGTCCACACCCCTATTTTTATATCCTCTGTAGGATAGAACCGCTTGAGGGATTCCATCACATCTATCAAGTTCCTCTTGATATCGTTGTTGAGGGCCCGCAGCGGAGAAACATAAAGGGCATATATCTTGCGTTCTAGCTTTTTTTGCTTATGAAGCTTTATGAGCTCATCCAATATCCCGAGAAAAGCCGAGAGCGTTTTTCCCGAACCAGTAGGCGAGCTCACAAGCACATTTTCCTTCTTTATGATTTCAGGTATGGCAATCTTCTGAGGAGGGGTAAAGGACCTATAGGTAGTTTTAAACCATAGAGCTACATCCTCGTCCAGCATATCCAAGATTTCTTTATCGGTGTGTTGGGGCTCCACCCTAGTTATCATTCCGCTTAACATAAGCAGGATGCTTTTTAATCCCTATCCTTTACACAAAAGCGTGGTATGTGAGAGATGCGCTTACCGATATAATGTTGCTCCCAAGCCCGGATCCTGTCCAGTATGCTATAACATATTTGAGAAGCTGGAATCCTTGCAGGGGCTAGAGGGCAAGGCAGCTATCCGCATCTCCGGCTTTAATGAGGAAAACTATCTCTTTAATCCTCGCAGCACGCTGGCCTCTGACATAAGGAAGTTCATCCTAGAGCGCAACAACCTTGTGTTAGATTATGATAATGCGGAGACCATAATCAACGTCACGCCTGAGGGCTACAGTCTGGAAAAAGGAGACCTCTTTTTATTCGGGAGATATTTCAAGCTCAAAAACATGATATCCCAAAAGCGCTGGCATCGCAAGAAGTGGAACTCAGTGGAGGAGATTATCGGAGATTATCTCTCTCAAATCTACAAGCCCAAGGCCTATTATATGCATGCTTCAGGCAGGGAGGATGTGGATGCCTTTAACATCGGGGGCAGGGCCTTTGTGATGGAGCTCCAAAAACCCGAGAGCTTCCAGGACTTCCAAGGCCTTATTGAAACACCCGAGGTAGTTGCCATTATCTATGGGAAGGTGCCCAGGAGCTTTGTGAAGTTGGTCTCGGATTCTCATTTTGACAAGCTCTATCTCTGCCATCATGATCCTTTCTCTCCCGAGGAAAGGAAGAAGCTGGAATCTACCTTTCAAAACCTCGTTATCTCCCAATATACACCTAAGAGGGTGGAAAACCGGAGGGCAAAGAAAACCCGTAAAAAGACCGTTTATTGGGTAAAGAGCTTCGAGACCTTTACCTATGTGGCCGCTGAGGCAGGCACTTATATCAAAGAACTTTTTCACGGCGATGAAGGCAGGACAACCCCTTCTTTCTCTGAGGTCCTAGGGCGCGAGGTAAGATGTAGGGATCTGACGGTGGTAAAAACCTGGGACTTTTTCCTAGATGTTTTAAAAAATGTTCGGGAAAGGTAGAATATGGGGAAAGTGTTTTACACGGTGGCTGATACCCACTTTGGGGACGTAGTGGTGTTAAGGTTTCGAAACCGGGAGAAAAGGCGTTTTGACGATGTGAACGAAATGAACCGGGTTCTGTTAAAAGTCTGGAAGGAGATTACCTCAGATGGAAGTGTGATCTTTGTAGGGGATATGGCAAGGGATGAATCTCCTTTCCCATGGCTAAAAAGGCTTCCGCGTAATCTTTCCTCTTTTATAATGGGCAATCATGACCGGATAAATGGACACCATCCTAAAGTGATGTTTGCCAATTTTTATCGCATTCGTTTTAACGGGAAGACTCATAAGTTTGCCTTTATCCATAATCCCCGACAATTCAACCGTAACCAAAACGGTCATATCTTGGTGCATGGCCATATCCACAACCATAAGGATTACCCTTTCTGGAATGGCAAAAAGAGATGGGCTAATGTGGCGGCTGACCGTACCGCTGGCCTTCCTGTGCCATTAACCTTGCTTGCCCATCTTGACCAACTCAAGCATCCTACTGTCTACTCCTTGTGGGATCTAGACCCTAAGCTATTACGCCTTCATTATATGAGCAAGGCACAACAATATGTGGTAGATTGTGCTATAGAAAGGTTTAAATAAGATTTGGTGGTAATTTATGTATGAGAGTGGCATTTTACACCGATTATGCGAAAGCTGCCTTTGGAGTACATTACGATAGAGAGAGATTCTGTCGCGTCCTCAAGAGGGGAATCCAACAATATGGACCTTCTTTTGTGTCAGCGTTGGCGGAGCTTATTATTGCCACTCGCAACAATCCCTTCACCTATATGCTTCGAGCCATCGAGGATGAGAAGCTAGCTCTTGAGGTTCTTCAACTTCTCTCTAAGGAGGATCTGCTAGTGGATAAAAAGTACACCAATCCTCTCCCTTATGCTATTGCCAAGGGATTTGAGAAGGTGGCTGAGCAATTGGTAAAAAGAGCGCCAGAGCTCTCCGACTTTAAATCCATCCTCAAACTCGTCCAGCATCTTCCACACCGCAAGGATCTCTTTGCCTTGATGTGGAAGCATGCCTCTACTAAGCCTCAAATAGATGAGCTTCCTCAGGAGTTCCAGGAGGTGGCTAGGAAAGTGGAGGCTGAAAAAAGAAGGGAATTCCGAGCCTATAAGCTCAGGCCCGACAACCCTTTCTAAGGTAAGAAATCCTGCTCTTCTATTTTCTTTTTCACGTATTCTCCTACAAAGGTAAGTCTTTGCCCTTGAAGGGCGTCTTGCTCTAGCTTCTTTTTGGTTTTAAGCACAAGCTCAAGCTCTCTCACCCATTCTGGATGCTTGTTAATCCAAGGATAGTTTAGCATCTCCTGAGCCCTTTTTAGGTCTACCTCTTTTGCCTTTATGGTGAGCTTTTTTAAGAATGGGAACTTCTCTATGTCGGACATCGTCACTCCAATAAACTTGGCCTCTGGTACGGTGAATTCTTTTCCTAGATAGGCAAGATTGATAGAGCCTGTTTTCAAAGTCCAATATATATACCATCCCCAAGCATCACAATCGGTATTGTGCACAGCGATACTATTCCCGAAAAAGGTGCCTACACCCGGCAACGAGATATCATACACCTTGGTTTTCTTGGTTTTGACGCGGGCAATCTTAAGCTTCTGGGGCACCACCCTATGCCTTACCATATTCTCCAACAACTCCAGCTTCCTAAGCATGTTTAAGGCTTTATTGGTTAAGCGTCCGGTTTTTGTGATAAGCTTCTGCTTGAACAACACATCTCTTGCCCGCTTCCGCATAGGAGGAGAAATCCCCTCCTTACAATCCTCCAGCAAACAATAGGTCTTTGAAGGCGGAGTATTCATGATAAAATCGCGGAATTCTTCCAGGGAAAGCTTCTCCAGCTTATGAAGGGATTTCTTATACTTGAGCTTAAAGAGGTACTCCACTGATTTGAACAACTTCAGCGGGAACTTGATTTTAGGGAACTTTCCTTTTTCTATCGATTGGAAGGAGGTCTTTAAGGTGATCTGGTCATCTAAAGCATTGTAGTCTATGTCGAGTTGATCAAGCAAGGTGGTCAATACTGCCTTGGCCCTCTCATCGCTGACTTCTACTGTTATTCCGCCATACTTTCTTTGTCCATAGGCTAGGAAGTAAGCCTTTATAAACTCCTCCTTATAGGGCATGTTGAGCACTTCATCCGCCCATGGCTGAAGAGGAAGTTTTTCCTTTAGCTCCAACGTATGCTTTCCCTCTTTATAAGAAATCCTGTGCTTTTGAAGGAGCTTCTCCACCGATTTTCTCTTTCTTATCTCGGGAGCCCAGCTTAGAGCCAGCTTTATCATGAAGGCCTTGGTAATCTTTTTTCCCTCCCATTCTGTTAACATCTCCATATTGGGAAGATATCTCACCAATCCATAGTCCCAATGGGTGATATCATCGGGTACTTTCTCCCCAATCACAAACAATCTGGAATTAAACACAATCAAAGAATGATTTTCTGTTACCCAGATGCTTTTTCCCTGGTTGTTCACAATCTCAAACATCTTTCCGTTATGCTCATGTTCCACCACTTGCCCTATCTTTACTATCCATACTCTGCCTGCTGGAGATACTCCTTCTGAGTAATAAGGACTATCGCTCCTTTTTGCAAATCCATCAAACACCTCGTCCCCTGCCTTAAGCTGGGAGATCTTCCTTAACCCTACTTTGTCTTTAGTATAAATGGTAATCCAGGTATCAGGCCCTACGCTAAACACATAGATGGGCAAACCCATATCGGCTAACTTTCTCAACAACCTTCTTGTTCCACGAGATGATTGTCCTTTTGGGGTGATCAGAAGGGCCTTTTCTTTCTCCCAAAAGCGGTCCTCATTCAAACGTTGCCAGAGTGCATCCTTTTCCACCACCAGCACATAGTTGGCATCCACCTCTTTTATCTCCATGTCATTATCCACATCCGAAGGAATCATCCATCCGCTTCTACCCATCTTTGTTCCGTCAATAACTACCTCCTCTCCTCCAAATCTATCTATGATTTTTATAGGTCCTGCTAATACACCCTTTCTATCGGTAGTGAGATTGAAGTCCTCTCGTTTCACACCCAATGCCGCCTCTAAATCCTCCACTAACGCATTACTCTCGCTCTGTTCATCGAAGAGATTTTCGTCTAGATCCTCTCCAAGGCTAAACTTCAGCTGATAATAGAGGCCTCGTATACTGGTGTGGAGTCCTTGGTCAAGAAAGCTCTTTAGCTTGCTGGCTACCGCCATCGTTTGCATAAAGATCTTGGCTTGTGAAACATTGGCAAAGGTTCTCTCCTCCCATCGCTCTCCCAACGTTAAAATCCCATCATTTAGCACCACATTAGACCTTGACCTTACCCTGGTTTTGAAGGTGGGAGATTTTCCTTGGAGGATTTGCTCAGCCATCTGCTTACCTAACAATTCCAGCTTCTTTTTCGTATCCATGATTATAAGCATTATATACCGTGGAATTTAAAAAGGTTTTAGAGGTAAATAGTGGTAGGAGGGGTAGCCAAGCCAGGCCAAAGGCGCCAGGCTTAAGACCTGGTCCCGTAGTGGGTTCGTGGGTTCAAATCCCACCCCCTCCACCTTTAAAACCTTATTTTCCTTATGTAAATATGGCAAAAAAGGAAGATATTGAACGTATTATTCAATATTGTGAGCAAAAGAAGAAAGAGACCAAGCGCATTGCTCTTATTGTTGAGAATCCTTTTCGGGAGGAGATCCCTTGGACCTTCAATTATCCCTATATTGCCATAGATTTGCCTGAAGAGAACGTCAATCCCAGCTTCTTGCTCTACAACTCGGTAGACAAAATGCTTTATCGCTACTATGATGGAGAGTGGATCCCTATAACCGAGGAACCGGAAGATGTTTGGGACTTATAAAGATTTAGGCCCATAATATTAGTATGGCAATTCTACACCGTGAAGATAAAGAAATTGAGCAAGTTGAGAAAGAGATGTTCGAAACCCTTCCTTCTCTTCGAGAGGTGGATGAGGCTCTCAAGGCACTAGAGGAAATCCTCCAACAATTCCATTCAAATCCCCTAGCCTTAGAAGCAAGAAAGGAAGCAGATGAGCTAGTAGAGAGATTAGAGGAAGCGGTCCGCACCCGTTCAACCGACCCATTATTGGAGTGGTAAAGATGGGAGTGTTTGAGCAGATTCCTCCGGAACGCCGTCGCCGCATAGTGGAGGCATGGAAGCAGATGTCTTATGAGGACAAGGCCCATTTCAGGAATCAGATTGCTATTGCCCTTGCTCTCTTGGGCAACAACGAACGCGCCAAGCGCATTATTGCCAGCGTTATTGATATGATGATTGACCATACTAACAACCTCTCCGACTTTGGGTATTGGTTCAATAAATACATAAGCAAGGTTTCTCGCAAGCCCCGAAATGCCACCAAAACCGGGCTGGCTCTGGAAGGCTATCGCATGAAGTATGCCCTCAGCGAATAAATACCTGCTCAAGTATGATGAACTTGGGCTAAAAAGCAGGCAGAGCCAACGCCGCCTTTTTCAGCAGCTTTTCCGCAATATTGAACGGATGGGTGGCTGGGCCTACTTTAAGGAGGGCCGCCTCTTTGCTGAAGGGGATAAAGAAAAACTTGCCCGCGTTTTTGGCATCACCGAGGTATGGGATGTTATAGAGAGTGAAAAGGACCTAGAGAGTATTGCCTCTACCATCACCCAGCATGCCTCACCCGATAAGGTCTATAAGCTAGAGGTAAAGAGAGCAGACAAATCCTATCCCGGCACCTCTATTGAGATCGCCCAAAAGCTAGCCTCCCTTTTACATGAACGAATAAAGCTAGGTGTGAAACAATATGATGAAACAATTCAGGTTGAGATTAGGCATGGTCGAGCCTTAATCCTCATGAATCCCTTGAAGGGTCCGGGAGGCCTACCCTATGGCAGCCAAGGAAAGGTATTGTTGATGTTCTCCGGGGGGCTGGATTCTCCGGTGGCAGGCTGGATGCTGGCCCGTCGAGGTGCCCAGATTGATTATCTCTTTCTCTCTGACAAGCCCCATGAAGATGTGCTTGAGGTTTATCGCTATCTTAAAGAACATTGGGGCATGGAAGGCAAACTCTATTTCGTGGATGGTAGGGAGATTGTTCAGCAAATCTTCACCGTCCCTAAACGCTATCGCATGGTTGTTTTCAAAAGAATGCTCTATCGGGTGGCTGAGAAGGTAGGCAAAGATATCGATGCACTGGCCCTTGCTACAGGCGAAAGCCTAGGACAGGTCTCCACCCAAACCCTAGGAAACCTCTCCACCATCTCCGAGATTACTTCCATGCTCATCCTTCGACCTCTTATCGGTTTTAACAAACAAGAGATTATAGACAAAGCCCGCGAAATCGGCACCTATGACCTTTCTTCCAAGGTAAAGGAACGCTGCAACCTTGCTCCTGACAAGGTCTCTATCAATGCCCCTCTTTCTAAAATAAAAGAACTGGAAAGCAATCTCAAGCTCCCACCTCTGAACACGATAGTTATTTAAAGCTCCCCTTTCTTATTTAGGCTGGTGATAGCATGGAAGAAGAGTTTTTTGGAATGCCTTTAATAGGCGATAGATTTCCTAGATTGGAGGTAAAGACTACCAAGGGAAAGCTAGTGCTCCCTGATGACATGGAGGGCAAGTGGTTTGTGTTGTTCAGCCATCCTGCTGACTTTACCCCTGTATGTACCACTGAGTTCATAGCCTTCCAGGAGAAATACCCTGAGTTCAAGAATCTCAACACCGAGTTGATAGGACTAAGCATTGATCAAATATATTCTCACCACAAGTGGCTAGAGTGGATAAAGGAGAAAATGGGAGTAAAGATAGAGTTTCCTGTGATTGCTGATGACCTTGGAATGGTGGCCGAGACCTTGGGAATGATCCATCCAGGAAAGGGACCTACTACTGTGAGAGCAGTCTTCATCGTTGATGACAAGGGAATAATAAGAGCCATCCTTTATTATCCGCAGGAGATTGGAAGAAACATCAATGAAATATTGAGAACTATAAAGGCCCTCCAGACCTCTGACAGAGAAGGCGTTGCCACCCCTGCCAACTGGCCTGAGAACGAGCGCTTCGGAGATAAGAAGATTGTTCCACCACCTACTACCGAAGAAGAAATAGAGGAAAGAAAACAAAGAGAAGCTATGGGAGAGATAGAGTGTTTTGATTGGTGGCTCTGTCTCAAAAAGTAATTTCTTTTAATTTTCTTTTTCTTTGTACCTCTTCCCGATGGGCTGAGAACTCTCGTTCTAGTCGGTCTCCGATTATCCTAGGATGGCCAGCTAGATAAGGCCCTATTCCAGTAGTGATATGCTCTATTATGGCTTCCTTTTTATCCTTTATCAGAGGATCATGTTTGATATCCCTTATCAATCCTGCTACTATACGAGCTGGAAGATAAAAGAACCCCCCGCTATAGGCCACCTTATCAAGTACTCCCTCTTTATGAAGCTTTTCTGCTTTCTCTCTTAAGGTTTTCAGGGCATGCACACTGTAGTCAAAGGCTCTAAGATAGGATGGTTGGGCTTTAAGGGCTTCTACAAAGGCCAGCTTAAGCCTTTTCCTATCCAGTCCATATTGGGTGGCAATCTCATCTAATGTCTTCCAAACATCGTTATAATAACCATTTACGAGCTTGGCCACTTCTTTGCTTGCCGCCAATCGTGCTCTTTCTCTTTCATCCAAATCAGGAAACTCCTTTGCCAAAAACCTCACGTTCTGCTCTAGGTCTTGGGGCAATACCCCATAAAACTCATCATCGAATAAAATGTAATCGATAGCACCTCCTACTACCTTTATCTTCTGCAAAGCACATGAAACAGGGATCTGAGTACCCCACGCAGAAAGCCAATGCCAGAGCACATTCTTCTTATTAATATAAGGCTTTAACGCTTCATAAGCATGTTTAATACTATCTCCGCTTTTCCACTTCACAGCAAGCAATATAGCATCCCGCGGTTCTCTCTCGAGCTCCTGAGCTACCTCTAATGCCTCCTTCCACCTTCTCTTGAAATCCCAATAATTTACATCCAACATCTTCCAATCGTGATAGGCCAATCCATTTATCCCACTTCTCACAATCTCCGCTAGGTTTTTGAGCCTGTTCTCGGTGAGGTTCACAATCCATCCTGGCCTCATCGCTTTATTTCGTATCAAGGTATCCATGTCCACCCTGTTCTCAACGGTAAAAGGAATTCTCTCTAGCGCCGGACCATAATAATAGTCTATCTCCCTCTCTCTTTCTACTCTCTCCTTTACAAAATTGTACCACTCCATATAGTTTTTTCAACATCAATCTTATAAACCCTCCGGACCATAAAACATCATGAATACCCACTACCCATCCTATAAGACCTTCTTAGAGGAGAAGAAGGGAAAAGAGGCTGGCCTTTTCTTGGAGAGATTGAAAGACGCCTATCCTAAGCTTCTTGAAGGCACCTTCAAGAACGACGGATTTTATCTAGGGAAGGCCCGAGTAAGTGAGATCATAGAACATTTGTTTCATGCTCATCAGGCCCTTCAGCATCTTCCCCCCGGAGGAGAACCTCTAACTCCTTACACTCATCTCTTTTCCAACAAGGCCATAACCAATTACATCGAGGCCTTGGCAGAGGCGGTAAGACAAACCCAGCTAACCTCCACCGACACTCCTTTGTTGTTATTGGACAGATATTTCGGAAGACATGACTACTCTCAAACCGAATATGTAATACCCGAATCTCTCCATCGGGAGCTCTTTCACCTTTACAACCCCAACAATATGGGCCCTTTCCTCAAACGCTGGAATGATATATGGAGGGTGTGGCAGAATATTGCAAGCCGATTAGGGGAAAAAAGCGTCCGAGATTGTACTATTGTCCCTCATATGTTGAACCTTCCTTCAGAACTGCCATGAGTGCCTGATCATAGTAAGTGCAAAGAAGAGATAGAGGATAATAAGCAGGTATCCTTCGTATTTATGCACCTTTTTATCCAAGAAGATGAGGATAAAGGAAAAGGTGGCTGCAAACAAAAACATATAAGGCACCAAGAACTGCTCTAGCGGAGCATTGATCGTTCCAAACAGGCCTGAGACGCCCAAAGCAGCAAAGATGTTGAAGATGTTGCTGCCGTTTATGTTTCCTAAGGCAAGCTCTAGGTTTCCTTTGCGGGCAGCCGCTATGCTTACTAAAAACTCGGGCAAAGAGGTTCCTATAGAGAGGGCAAACAAGCTCACAATAGCTATAGGCAACTTAAACAAATGGGCCATGCCGTCCAAGCTTTCCACCACCAGCTCTGCACTATAGGCAATAACACCCAATGCTGCCAACAGCACCAATCCCTCCATAGGGGTAAGCTTTTCCTCTGAATGCTTTTCTTCCTTTTCTTCCTGGGACCAGCGATGTACATCCCGCATATAGAGCAAATAAAGCCCATAACCGAGCACCAGTATTAAGCTCTCAAAGAAATCTACCTTCCCATCCAGCAACACAATTCCGGTGGCAAGCAAAGTAGAGAGCAAGAAGCTCACATCCCCGTGGAGCATATCCCATTTTAGGATATACTCGCGCTTTATGAGGGCAAAGGAGATTCCACCCACCAACAATATGCTGGCAATATTAGAACCAATGGCATTGGCAAAGGCGGCCTCACTTTTTCCATTCACTACAGCTGCAATGGAGGAGGCGATCTCAGGCATCCCTGTACCCAAGCTTAATATAACCACACCAACGATAAAGCTTGAAAGCCTTAGCATCTTTCCTAGCTTCTCTGCCTTTTCAGTAAAGGCCTCTGCCGCCAACACCAGAGCGCTTACCGCAAATACAAACTCCAATACTGGATAGTATTCCCAATGAAGGGCCTTTGCACCAAAGTAAAGCACGCCCATCAAGATCACAAATAAGAGGCCTTTATTCACGCCTATATTTAAAAACAAAGCCTTTAAAACATTCAGAATGGCCAAAGTATTCTTTCGCACCTATGGCTGTACCTTGAATCAGGCCGATAGCGAGGCCATGCAAGCAATGCTCCAGCACGAGCTAGCTTCCAATGAAGAGGAGGCCGATGTGGTTGTGGTGAATACATGTGCGGTAAAAGGTCCTACTGAGGACAAAATCGTCCATTACTTGAACGAGCTCAAGAAAAAAGGCAAGAAATTCGTGATTGCCGGATGTTTAACCGCCAACAAGCCCCTTGTTTCACGCTATGGAGTGCCTGTAATCTCCACCACCGCCATTTCCCATATCAACGAGGCGGTGAAGGATGCCTTGGAAGGGAAGCAATCCTTTTATTACCAACTCGAGAAAAAGGAAAACCTTCCGCTAAGCTTTACACCACCCATAGGAAAGATTCCTATTCAGGAGGGTTGTTTCTCCAGTTGCCATTTTTGTTTCACAAAGCTTGCCCGCCGTTATCAATCTCGCACCCCTGGACAGATAATAAGATGGATAAAGCAGGCCTTGATGGAAGGATGTAAGGAGATTGACCTCACAGGAACCGACATAGGAACTTATGGCAAGGATGTGGGAAGTAATCTGGTTGAGCTTTTAGAGCTTATCACCCAGATTGAGGGAGATTTCCGAGTAAGAATAGGGATGGGTAGCCCCCATTATTATAAGCAGATGTTAGAAGGCCTTTTGAGAGTATATGATAGTCCCAAGATTTACAAGTTCTTCCATCTCTCTATTCAATCGGGAAGCGAGAAGGTTGTAAGGGAAATGAATAGATCCCACACCGTCCAAGATTGGATAGATGTGCTCAAGGCCTTTCGGGAAAAATATGGGAAAAGATTTACAGCAGCCACCGACATCATAGTAGGTTATCCTACTGAGACTGAAGAGGACTTTGAGCAAACCCTGAGATTCTTGGAAAGATGGAGGCCTGATGTTGTTAATCTCTCTAAATTTACTCCGAGGCCTTTTACAGAGGCCGCCAAGCTTAGACAGCTCCCATCCGAAGTAATCAAGAAGAGATCTTTCATAGTGCATGAGCTCCTGAAGGAAATCAACTATAAAAACAATGAGCTCCATCTTGGAGAGAGCTATCGCGTCTTGGTTACTGAGCCTAAAAAGGCAAGAACAGATTTCTATCGTCAGGTGGTGTTGGATAAGGATGTGCCATTAGGTTCTTTTGTAGAAGTAGAGATCTATGATGTTTCACACACCAGCCTTTTCGGTAAAGTAAAATGAAAAAGGCCGGTTGGCCAGTGTGTGAGGGCGAGGTTGGAGGGTGATTAGCCCTTTAGTTGGGGCCGGCTGAACACCTCGGTTGCCCTTGGTGCTTACACCGCCCCTCTATCAAACCCATCTGCTATGGGCGGGCTTCTGCGCACTCGTTTTGGGAGAGGCTTCGACCTTAGATGCTTTCAGGTCTTATCCTCTAGGGCGTAGCTGCCCGGCAGTGCATTTCACAACCGGTACACCAGAGGCCCCGAATCCCTGTTCCTCTCGTACTAAGGGATCCTTCCCCTCAATGCGCGACACTCCCAGCAGATACTACCGTACTGTCTCGCGACGTACTGAACCCAGCTCATGTGGGTCTTTAATGGATGAACAACCCAACCCTTGGCTGCTCCTACACAGCCAGGATGACCCAAGCCGACAGCGATGTACCAAGCCGCGGGGTCGATATGTACTCTCACCCGCGACGAGCCTGTTACCTCCAGGGTAGCTTGTCTGACAGAGCAATCCCCCACTAATGGGATATTGCTGTTCGCTAAGCCCGGGTTTCCCCTCTTCTTCCCACGCTGTTAGGGAAGAAGTCAGGCCTGCATTTATCTTTTGCCCTCTACAGCGGATTTCTGACCCGCCTGAGCAGACCTTTGGGCACCCATGTTACCTTTTCGTGGGTGTACCGCCCCAGCCAAACCACCCACCTGGCGCTGTCCCTTTCGGTTAGGCTTGCCAGCCCGACTAGGCGGTGTTACATGGGCGCCTCCACCGCCCCCGGAGAGGCGGCTTCGACGGCTCCCGCCTACGCTCTGTAGCCGGACCAGCAAGCCAACACCAGGCTGTGGTAAAGCTCCATGGAGTCTTCGTTTCCCACTGGGAGTCCCCGGCATCTTCACCGGGAAGTGATTTCACAGGGTCCCAGGCAGGGACAGTGGGAGAGTCGTTACGCCATTCATGCAAGCCGCCAATTAAGCGGCGAGGTATTACGCTACCTTAAGAGGGTCAGAGTTACCCCCGCTCTTTACCAGCCCTTAGGCCCCTTGTAAGGGGCTTTCGGGTACTGGCAGTGAGCAGGCGTCAGCCACCGTACACAGCCTTTCGGCCTTGCGGTGACCTGTGTTTTTGATAAACAGTCGCTCTCCCCTGGTCACTGCGACCTGGGATCTGCACGATCCCAGGCACCCCTTCTCCCGAAGTTACGGGGCCAATTTGCCGAGTTCCCTTGCCTGGGTTCTCCCTACTGGGCTGAGCCTTTTCAGCTAGGGCACCTGTACCGGTTCTTGGTACGGTCAGAGTGGGTCGTTCCCCCTGCCTTTTCATGGTCCCCAGGAGTCGCGGCAGTTACCCCGTCACGCCTTCACCCCCTTCTCCTCACAACGAGACTCTGGGGGCTTCAGCGCTTAGACCCCTTGCGGGGCTGCCGCTATCCCAAGGCGTCGGCTACCGGGGGCTGCATTGCTGCAAGGCCTACCACTCTGGGAGGGGAATATTAACCCCTTTCCCAATCGGCACCTTCCTATTAGGGGGTGCCTTAGGACCGCCTAACCCTTGGCTGACGAACGTTGCCAAGGAAACCTTGCCCTATCAGCCCTTCGGGATTCTCACCCGAGTTTGCTGCTACTGACGCCAGGATATTCATTCCAGAGCGCTCCACAGGACCTCACGGCCCTGCTTCGAAGCACTCCGGACGCCTCCCTACTCGATGTCCCTTTCGGGACCGGTGCGGTATCGGAGGCCGGCTTAGCCCCGTCCATTTTTGAGAGGTATCCTCTCGGCTGGTCCGCTTTTACGCGTTGCTTAGACGATGGCTGCTTCTAAGCCTACGTCCCAGCTGTCTAAGAGGATACCCCTCTTTTGGATTCGCACTTAGCCGGCACTTAGGGCCCTTAACCGCACGTAGCGTCGTTCCGCTATAGACCCCCAGGCTTACCCCGGGGAGCCCCACTGCCGCCATCTACGGCGCCTGAAGATTCGGAGTTTGATAGGGTGGTGAGGGATATTCTCCCCCGGGCCACCCAATCAGTGCTCTACCCTTCAGGCCGCCTCCGGCGACGCTGTGCTGAGACACATTTGGGGAGGAACCCGCTATCGCCCGGCTCGAATGGCCTATCACCCCTAGAGCGAGGTCACCTAAGTGGATATACCAACACTAGTTGCGGGCCTCCACCCACCGTCAGGTGGGCTTCGCCCTGCCCCGCTCTAGTTCGCAACGGGCTTCGGGTCTCTGCGCGGTGACTAATCCCCTTTTGGGAGGACGCCCCTCACTTAACGTTGCGGGCGCTCGCTTTCGCTCCGGCTTTCGCCTCGCCACCCCGCAGAACTCCCTGGCTCTTGCTTCGAGAAGAATGCCAAGACGTTGACCCTAGGATGGCCTCCTGGGTTGCCCCAGTCGGCTTCACCTAGGTACCCTTTCACGCCTTGGCTGCCTGTCCCGGCGTAGTTTCAGGCTCTTTTCACTCCCCTTCCCGGGGAACTTTTCAGCGTTCGCTCGCGCTACTAATTCGCTATCGGTCTCTCCGCTATATTTAGACTTGGAGGTTAGTTCCCCCATCTTCCCGCTCTCAGCCAGAGAGCGGTACTCTTCTGGTTCGCTCCTAGCACCTACCTCTACGGGACTATCACCCTCTATGGTGGGGCATTCCAGCCCACTTCGAGTCGGTACTAGGATGCTCCCCCTCACATCTCCGACCTCATTGCTGAGGTGGATTCGAGACGGTCTGTCCGGGGTTCAGTCGCCCTTACTACCCGGATCTCATATTGATTTCTTTTCCTGCCGGTACTAAGATGCTTCAATTCCCGGCGTTACTGACAGGTTCCGAAGAACCTGTGCTTCGCCCCATCCCAGGTTTAACGGCTGCCTGCGCCTACCCTGGGCTTATCGCAGCTTGCCACGGGGCGTTGTACGGAGAGCCCGGCCATCCCCTACGCCGGTTGCAACAAACTCTCCAACCTCGCCCTCACACACTGGCCAACCGGCCAGAGACAATTTTAGTTATACAAGCGAAGGGTTTTTAAACCTTATGCATGCTTGTTTCCAACATACGACCAACATTAAATAAGCGCTTCTGATGAGTTTTCATCCTATCCTTGCTATAGGAATACCCTCTCCTTTCTTTATTATTTTATATTTAGGAGAGTGAAGCGGAGGCTTTTCTTCCTTTATGCCCGTGAGATAAAGCCCGGTAGGTTGCTTTGCTATAGCATAGAGCTTTAGGCTTTTGTTAGCTCGTTTTATTTCTTGAGCAATAAGAGCAGTTTCTTCCTCACTACCCAACAGCACCAGCTGCTTTGAAGAAACCATTACCAGGGGAATCTCACTCTCTCCATCATAGTAGGTAAGCCCATCTTTCTCCTTCATCCTCAACACCGAGAACTGCCATTTATCATCCTTTATTTTCTCCAGATGGGCCCGATAGATAAGATTACCTCGAGTTGCTTCAATCACATAATAAGGGATTTTCACCTTTCTTTTTATCTCTCCCCTTGCCAATCTCGCGGAAAGAATCACTGAGGCAATCAAAAGGTTGATGGCAAGATGTTCAGAAATCAGCCCCATCCCTGTCGCTCCTATTATGCCCAACAAAGAACCTCCATACCATAAAGCTAATCGGTCTTGTTTTTCTACCTTGCTGAACTCCTTGAAAGCCTGCACTTATATATTTAATAGGGAATATTTAAAAGATAGCACCAATGCTTCCTGCTGAGTTTATAAGGGAGGTTGAGAAGCTTCTGCGCCAAGGGTTGAGCGTGGAGCAGGCAAAAAAGCAAGCCTCCATTAAATATAGGCTTTCTCGCGTGCCCAAGAACTCCGAGATATTGCCCCATCTTTCTGAGGACCTCCAGGAGAAGCTCTTTCGCAAGCCTACCCGCACCCTTTCAGGGGTTGCTCCTGTGGCGGTTATGGTAAGGCCGCAGGGATCCTGTCGTTGGCGCTGCCGCTATTGCCCTATATCGAGCATTGCTCCCAAAAGCTACACCGGCTATGAGCCCAGCGCTCTGAGGGCCCGTTCTGTGAACTATGATCCCTATGAGCAGGTAAAGGCCAGGCTTTTGCATTACAAAATCCAACATCACCGCGCCCAAAAGCTCGATATCATAATAATGGGCGGCACCTTCTTAGAGATGGACCCTGCCTACAAGCAATGGTTTGTGAAAAGGATATATGATGCAGTAAATGAGTGGGATGCTCCTTCTTTGCCCGAAGCCCTTACTTATAACGAGAGGGCAGAGCGCCGCGTAGTGGGCCTCACCATTGAAACAAGACCCGATGTTTATAACATTCCTGAGATGCTTTCCTATGGGGCTACCAAGGTTGAGCTAGGTGTGCAGCATCCGGACGACAAAATCTATGAGCTAGTGGACCGAGGGCATACTGTGGAGGATGTAATAAAGGCAACCCGGGAGCTCAAGAACGCCGGATACAAGATCTTGTATCATATTATGCTAGGGTTGCCGGGCAGCAATCCCAAAAAGGACCTTGAGATGATAAAAAGCCTTTTTGAGGATGAGCGCTTTAGGCCTGACATGCTTAAGATCTATCCTACGTTGGTGGTGCCCGGTGCTCCTCTCTACGAGGATTATAAAAAAGGCCTTTACACCCCTTATAGCGATGAGGAGGCCGCCCAAATCATTGCTCAGGCCTTTGAATATATTCCCCACTATGTGCGCATCCAACGCATAAATCGAGATATCCCGGGCCATAAGATTGAGGCAGGAGTAAAGAAGTCCAATATTCGGGAGATTGCTCAGAGGCTTGCCCAGGAAAAGGGTATCACGCCCCAGGAGATAAGAGCCAACGAGGCTGCCCGCAAAGGCCTTCTTTCCTTTAATCCGGAGGAGACCGAGATGTTTGAAATGAGCTATAAGGCCTCAGGAGGCGAAGAGTATTTTCTCTCCGTAGAGAAAGAAGACAAAAGCGTTCTTTACGGCTTTCTACGCCTCCGCATCC
Organism: Microcaldota archaeon; assembly: GCA_013153395.1. Taxonomy (GTDB): domain Archaea; phylum Micrarchaeota; class Micrarchaeia; order Anstonellales; family J096; genus JAADEL01. Next base: position 10,544 of record JAADEL010000049.1, on the reverse strand, counting down.
CTAAGGAATGGTCGGTAGAGGAGCTCCAAGACCGGGCAATCATCCGGGAAATCCACGTCTATGGACCTGAGGCACCCATTGGCCAAAAGGGCCTTATCCAACATCGCGGCATAGGAAAAAGGTTGATAAAGAGAGCAGAAGAGATCGCCCAAGAAAAAGGCCTCGATATGGCGGTAATCTCAGGCGTGGGAGTGCGAGAATACTATCGCAAGCTCGGATATCACAAGGGCCATTTCTACATGTTAAAGGATTTTTAAAACCTTAGGGAACAACAATATATGCTTTATCGAATTCCCCTTGACCATTGCGGCATAAAGAAAGTGATAGTAAAGGAAAAGGGCCTTGCCTGCCCTGAGCACGGAGATATGAATGTAGTTACGGTGGTTGACAAGGATGGGAAAAAGGTTTATTGGTTTAGATGTGTGTTTTGTCATATTGGGGCAGCTTATGATTTAGAGGGCAAAGGAGAGATCCCAGAATGGGTGTGCGATGAAGAAAAAATAGAGGAAATCAAAAACAACCCTGAGCTCAAGGAACAATACAAAGACAGCCCTATTGCCTTTTTGCTATGATATATGTTTTTCCCACTGAAACCGTCTATGGTATAGGTGCCTCTGTCTGGGATAAAGAAGCAATAAAAAGGATATTTAAAATAAAGGGGAGGCCTGCTGATAATCCCTTGATTGTGCATATCTCCCGGATTGAGCATCTGGAGGAAATAGCATGGGAGGTGCCTGAGGTTGCCTGGAAGCTGATAGAACGCTATTGGCCTGGGCCTTTAACGCTGGTGCTAAAAAAGCATCCTGCTCTGCCCTATGAGGTTACCGGAGGAAGGGACACCGTAGCGGTAAGGATGCCTGCCCATCCTGTTGCCCTTTTGCTTATTGAAAAAGAAGGGCCTATTGCCGCTCCCAGCGCCAATCTCTCAGGCAGGCCTTCTATAACCACCTATGAGCATGCGGTAGAGGAGCTAGGCGACAAGGTAGATGTCATCTTAAAGGGAAAAACCACCCAAGGCATCGAATCCACCGTTATCTCTTTGGTAGGAAGGCCGAGGCTGCTTAGGCCCGGCCCTATCACCTATGAGGAGCTTAAAGAGCTTTTGCCTGAGCTGGTGGTGGCAAAGAGCAAGGAGGCCGAGGCCCCTGGAATGAAGTATCCTCATTATCAGCCCACCCATAAGCTCTATCTCCTTACCCGGCCTGATGGAGATTTTCCCGAGGTAAAAGGGGCAATCTGGAGAAAAGATATTCCATTGCCAAGAAAGCTGGAAAAGGTCTTTTACTACCAGAATGAAAGAGAACTTGCCCAGAATCTCTATTATTGGATACGGGAGTTGGATAAGATAGGAGATATGGTGGTGTTGGGCGTGCCTGAAAAAGGATTGGGCTTTTCTATAATGAACAGGTTAAAGAAGGCGGCCCATGCTATCTTGCAATAATGGTGATAATGTCACCATCCTCTAGCTTATGTTCTAAACCTACTCTTTGGCCAGGATGCTTGGCAGAAGGTCCCCATACCAATGCATATCGGAAATTCTTGAGCAGGTCTCGGTGGATTTTTTCACATGCTTCTTTTACTGTAGCTCCTTTCCTTAAGATAAGGGGTTCTTTCTCTACTTCTCCTCTCCAAGGCTTGGTATATACGCGGATAAACTCAAAGGCATCGTAGAGCTTTTCTTTAAGCCTTTCCAAGGTCTCGGGATAATAAATGGACACAAACACAGCATCCGGGAATAGTTTTTGTAATTCTTTCAATCTCTCTTGGGAGATGAGGTCAATCTTGTTTATTACCACCATTCCCTTGAGATAAACCAAAGAAGGGTCGAGGGCATCAATAAAATCCTTTTCAGTTACGTTCTCGCCCACAACCACATCCGCATTCAATATTCCATGTTCTCGGAGAGCCGAAAGAATAAAGTCATCGCTAGGGCCCTTTCCTCTTTTTCTTCGATAGATGTTAATGCCGCCTTTGGATTTTTTGCTTATGGAGACATCAGGCGGGCTTTTGTTCAATCTTATGCCGGCGTTTTCCACCTCCTTCATCAACGCTTGATATTCTTTCTCGGCCTTTTCCGCATCTAGCACAATCACCACCACGTCCGAGGTCCTCACCACGGAAAGCACCTCCTTTCCTCGTCCCTTTCCTTTGGAGGCTTCGGTTATGATGCCAGGGAGGTCGAGCACCTGTATCTTTGCTCCTTTGTAGTGGAGCATGCCCGGGATCACATCCAATGTTGTAAAGGCATATCCAGCAGTTTTGGATTCCTTGCCTGTGAGCTTGGAGATAAGGGAGGATTTTCCTACTGAAGGAAATCCCAACAGGGCTGCTCTACCGTCTCCGGTGCGTGAGACATTGAAGCCATGGCCCTTTTTGGATTTGCTGGCCTGCTTTATCTTCTCCCGGCGAAGCTTGGCAATCTTGGCCATCAAAAGACCAATGTGTTTTTCGGTGGCCTTGTTCTTCTGAGTGCGTGCCAGCTCCTCTTCCAGCTCCCTTATCTTGGCATCAATATCCACGCCCTTAATCACTTACAGGAGTTTAAAAGTTTGTAGGGCAGCTTTTTCTTGAGATTATCTTGGTCGACGAGGGCATTATAATGCTCATTAGTATAATATTAAAAGGACCATGGGCCATATTTTAGCATGATACTGGAGATTGATGATAATCTGGTAATCTATCGCAAGGATGGCTATTACAAGCCTGAGTTTTCACCCTATTTCCTCTATAAAGATGACCAAGGACCTATAAAGAAGATATGGAAGGAGTTTAAGCCCAAGCAGCTTCAAAAGAGAGAGGCACCTGACACCAAAGCTATTAAAAGTCTTATTCTTGATGTTCCTGAGCCCTATGAATATGACATTCCTTTGAAAAAGCGCTATCAGATAGATACCCGCACTGCTCCCCACTATATCAAGGATGAGCTTACCTACCTGGCCTTTGACATTGAGGTTTATAATGAAGGAGGAGCAGTGGATGCCCGCAAGGATCCTATTATTGCCATATCTTATGCAACCAAGGACAAGGCCGATGTTCTTATGTTAAGTAATGGCAACAGACAAACCCCCTATAAAAGCGAAAAACAACTCATCAAAGCCTTTATGGATATTGTGCTCACCTACGACCCTGATATCTTAGTTGGGTATAATTCCTTTATGTTTGATTTACCCTATCTTCAAAAGCGGGCCAAAAAACATGGGATTGTGTTCAATATTGCGCGTTGGGGCCTGGATATGGGGAAGAAAAAGGTCAAAATCCCAGGAAGAATCCATGTGGATATGTACAAGATTGTGAGATTGTTCAAAAGATTGGGGGTAATTGAGGTAAAGGACTATACTTTGAAAACCGTATATGAGACGTTGTTTGGAGAGGATAAATTCTCCATCACAAAGAATGAGATATGGAAGATGTGGCAAGACGGAGATAAGGACCTTTGGGAATATTCTCTTTCGGATGCCCTTGCCACCAAGGCTCTTTTTGAGCATTTCTTTGACCTTATAATAGAGCTTTCCCACACCTCCCGCACCTTTATGCAGGAGCTTGTTTCCAGCACCCCGGGGCAACTGGTGGAAAATCTTTTGCTCTACGAAGGAGGACCGGAGTTTTTGATTCCTGCTCTACCCTCTCGGGAAGAAGTAGAATATCGAGAAAGCAATCCTATAAAGGGAGCCTATGTAAAGCTCCCTGAGCCTGGGATTTATGAGAACATTGCGGTCTTGGACTTTCGCAGCCTATATCCCTCCATCATCATAACCTACAACATCGATTACTATACCTACAATAAAGAGGGAAAGGGGTATATCTCTCCATTGGGCCATGCCTTTTTAGACCATCCTCAGGGCCTAATCCCAAGGATTTTAGAAGGATTGATAGATGAGAGGGATGCGATCAAGAAAAAGCTTAAAGAAGACCCAGACAACAAACAGCTTCAGGCGCGTGCTCAGGCCCTTAAGGTGTTGGCCAACTCTTTCTATGGCTATATGGGATATCCTAGGAGCCGTTATTATCTCCGAGAGGCGGCCGAGAGCGTGACCGCGTGGGGCCGCAAGCACATCATGGAAGTAATTGAAGAGGCGGAGAAATGGGGCTTCAAGGTGCTTTATACGGATACCGATTCGGTGTTTTTGATTTATGAGAAAAAGGAGGACATTTTACGATTTTTGGAGTATATTAATAAAAAACTTCCAGGAAAAATGCGCCTTGATTTGGAAAATTTCTACATCCGCGGCCTCTTTGTAACTAAGAAGGGGGAGGAAGCGGGAGCAAAGAAAAAGTATGCTCTGCTAGCCGAGGACGGCTCCGTCAAGATAAGGGGCTTTGAGCTTGTGCGTAGGGACTGGAGCCCTATTGCTCGTGAGACCCAGCGCAAGGTCCTTGATATCATCCTCAAAGAGGGAAGCAAGGAAAAGGCCATTTCCTATATCCAGGAAGTGGTAAAGAGATTGCGCCGCGGAGAGGTCAAGCCCGAGGAGCTCGTCATCACCTCTCAGATTACCAAGTCCTTGGACAAGTATGATGTGATAAGCCCTGAAGTGATGGCCGCCAAACGCCTCAGACAAAAGGGAGAAAAGGTCAAACCAGGAACTTTGATTAGGTATATAATAGCAGCTCAAGATGGAAAAACCTCCGATAAGGCCTGGCCCTATGAGCTCTTCAAATCCCATAACCTTCAATATGATGCCGAATATTATATCCATCATCAAGTGCTGCCTGCTGTGATGAAGCTTATTCAAGAACTGGGTGTATCGGAAGCTGAGCTCACCGAGAACATCAAGCAAAGCTCTTTAGATAGTTTTTGAATATGCGGTAGTTATCGCGGTAGATGCTTTCATCCTTGGAAAACACCGCTTTAAAGCTCCGATAAAAGTCCTCAGGCTTTGCCTTTTCCCACATCTCCTTTACCTTTTCTACCCATGCGTTTTCATCCTCTGGAGGAAGTACCCATTCTTTATCAGGGAAGAAGGAGCTTACAGCAGCCTTTGTGGAAAGTAGAACAGGCGTCCCAAACCTCAGGGCCTCGATAGGAGCATATCCTATAGGGTCCTGGAGGGTGGGAAACACAAACAACCTTGCCTTTGCCAAAAGCTCCTCTAAATTCTTCTTTGGCAATCTCTCTTTGATAATCTGGACATTGGGAAGTCTTAACATTTCCAGATATCTTTTTTCATAATGGCCGCCGGTTGCTATTATGAACCTTTTTTCAGGAAAGGCCTTTGCAAGGCGGACAATCATCTCAGGATTTTTCCTCCTTTCCAATCTCATTACGCTCAGGATATAGTCCTTTTTCTCCTTCACCAGCTTCCCCTCTAACAACGGAGGCAAAAGAAAGCTTTCCTTTCCCCAATCAATCAAGAATTGATGGGTAATTGGAGTAAGCGTGATAAAAACCTTATAGGGGGCCATTACCTTTTTGAAGAGCTTATCCCTCAGCCCATTGGTAAAAAAGTATTCCTCAATCACAATCTTAGGAGCTTTAATCTTCCACGGAATATCATGGATCCAAGGAGAATGCACGATAGAAGGTTTATTGGGATCCACTTTGTTTTTTGTAAAGAGGAAATACTTGGGAAAGAAGATTTCCCATCTCTTCTCTATTTTTTGGGTGGGCATGCCCTCTCTTTCTAAAAACTCCTTGAGAGGATGGAACACCTCATGGTTTATATAATAATACATGGACATAATTTTGAGAAATGAGGTTTTTAACCCAAACCCGTCCTGGCATTTCCTTTACCCTCAATGCCCAGACCTTCCATGTCCATGAGATAGATCAAGAAGGAAAGGTTGTGAACTTGGACTATCGTAAGGATGAAAAAGGCTCTCAACACCTTTATATAATAAAAAAGAAAAACTGGTCCACCGACACTCTCTTAAAACGCCTTTCCTACCTTACAGGAATAAAGCTCAAGTATATTGGGTTTGCGGGCATGAAGGATAAGAATGCCACCACCTACCAACGCATAACCCTTCCTCGCCCTATAGAACCCCTTTCTATCAAGGATGTGGAGATTGTAAAGGGAGGAACGTTGATAAAAAAGCTGCGGATGGGCGACCTCTGGGGGAATCTTTTCCATGTTTACCATCCTGAGATTGAACGCCTTAGCCCGGTTATAGAGGAGCTCCCGGGCTATTTCTTGAACTATTTCGGAGAGCAGAGGTTTGGGAGGAAATGCATCAATGTTAAGGTAGGGTTGCTTTTGCTCCAAGAGAGGTTTGAAGAGGCCCTTCAGCTTTTCCTCACCTATCCCCGGGAAAACAATCCCGAGATCCTGGAGATAAGAAAACGCATCCAAGAAGGCGAACTTCCCTCCTTTCCCAAGCATATGAAGCATGAAAACTGGATTGTGGGTCGGTTGAGAGAGGGGAAGAGCCCCAAGCAAATCCTGCTAGAGCTCCCCAGGAACTTTTCCCTTTTATTTATCCACAGCGTCCAATCCTATATCTTTAACAAAGAGCTTGACCTGCGTTATGATAATCAAGATTTGGTGGAGGAGGGTTATTTGGTTGGATATGATACCAACATCAATCCTTATCAGCAGGAAATCCTCCAGCAATTAAACCTTACCCAAGAACATTTTCAGATGCGTTCTCTCCCTACCTTAAGGGCAAAGGGCGCTCCCCGCAAGATGCTAGAGCGCTATTTTGATCTCAAGCTTTTCCAGGACCATATCTCTTTCAAGCTCCCGCGAGGGTCATACGCAACCACCTTTTTAAAAGAACTTACAAAAAATTATGAAGCAAGTAATTGTGATTAACCAGGATATCAAAATGGGCAAGGGCAAGATGTGTGCTCAGGTGGCCCATGCTTCTTTAGAGGCCTATCAACGGGCTCCTTGGTTTAACAAATGGCAGTGGGAGAGATCCGGTGTAAAAAAGGTGGTGCTCAAGGCTCCTGAAAAAGAACTCCTGCGTCTCTATGACCAGGCAAAAAAACAAGGTCTCAACCCTGTGCTTATCCGGGATGCGGGCCACACTCAGTTAGAACCAGGAACCATTACTGCCCTAGGGATCGGTCCCTATCCTGATGAGGTATTGGACAATATCACAGGCCACCTTAAGCTTCTTTAGAAATCTAACAACGTTTTTTTCTTGGCCTCCTCTAAGGTCTTTTTAAGGTTGTTTAGGGTAGAATACATCTGCTTGGTTCTTTTCTTAGCCGCATACATATATCCTTGGTCTCGGGTTCCCTTGGCCACCAACATATACACATATCCCTCTCTAAAACGGCCTGTGCGTCCCATTCGTTGGATGGTGCGAATAGCACTAGGCACCGGCTCATAGAATATAACAAAATCCACCACAGGGACGTCCAATCCTTCCTCTCCGATACTGGACGAAACCAGCACGTCAAACTCTCCCTTTCGGAATCTTTCCAAGGTGCGCAACTGGTCTTTGCGCGTGTATCCTTTGTGCTTGCCAATGAAGATTTCTGCTTTTATGCCTTCTTTTTCTAGCAGGTCCTTAAGATAGCGTATCTGGTCTGTGTATTGAGAGAAAAGAATGCCTTTTTTGCCCTTCAAGGCCTTTATGAGGGAAACAGCCTTTTTTACCTTGGGATGCTCCCCTACCTCGTCCAGCTTCTTCAAAAAAGGCTCCAAATCCTTTAGAAGAGCTTTCACGGATTGTTTTTTCCTATCGAGCTTTTGGAGATAGTTCTTTACGGCAAGCACGCTCTCTGTCTCTAGCAGCTCTTTAATATGGCTTAGGTTTACATATTGGGAGAAGGCGATCATGGCAGGGAACCTGTGCTCAGGTGGAAGCTTATCTATCTCCTGCATGCTGGCAGACATGGTTGCTTTGGTGGGCACAGGAATATGGAATTTTTTCAAGGTTTCTGCGTGTTTTTTCATAAGCTCTCCAAGCATCTTCACCAGCTCCTTGTATTCGGGTGTGAGCTCTACCGGCACATACCGGATAAGCTTTTTCTGCATATAAGGCTTTACATCGGGGTCTTCCTCAGTTCTTATCTCTATGCGTTGGATGCGTAGGTTGTGGAGGATCTCCTGAATACGTTCTATATCATGTCCAGGAGAGGCCGTTAGCCCTATAATGCGCTTGGGCCTAAAGTGCTTGGCAATCTTCACATAGGCATAGTTGCCCACCGCCTTATGAGCTTCATCAAACACAATCACATCAAACCTCTCAGGATCCAGTCTATCTAAATCCCTTTCAATCGTCTGGGGTGTGGCAAATATATAACGGGCTTTGTACTGGCGCTTGCGGTTGTCCCCTGTAGCTATCTCCACATCCTGGGAATAATGTTCCATAAAGACCTTGGCCTGCTGCTCTACAAGGGGCTTGGTAGGTGCCAAAAATAAACCCGTCTTATACCTGGACATGATATAAAAGGCAATGTGGGTTTTTCCCAGGCCAGTGGGTAGCACCACCAAACAATTGTGGAACAAACACGTCTTGGCAATGTTCTTCTGGTATTCGCGCAGCTCTATCATTCTATTTCAAAATGGAGGTTGTATTTTTTCAGGAGCTTCTTCACCGACTTCTTGTTAAGCTTCTTGAGCTCCGACTTTGGAATAATCACGGTCCAGCGGCCATCTCTGTGCTCTAGCTTATAATCATCAAAGATTTTAGAGAGCTCTTTATCGAGCTTGGATTGGCTTCTTATGCGATAGACCACTGTTTCCTCTCCGAACTTATATATCTCATACAATAATCTCTCGGTGAAGAAGTCTCTTACCTCCACCACAGGTCTTGCCAAATCCCTCTCAAACATGCCTGAAGGAACCTTTATCACCTGATTCAAGGTATAAACCTGTCCAATCTGACCTCCTTCGATAAATATCACCGTATCAATAATCTGCGGGATCATTCCCAGCTCCACCCTGTTAATAAACCTTTCAATAGCATCTATAGGTGCCTTGGCATGCACTATTCCCACCATACCAATACCGGCCATTCTTAGGTCTATGTAGGTGTGGAAGTCGTCTGTTCTCCTTACTTCATCAAAGAACACATAGTCAGGCCTTACCAGGAGCAAGATATCTTTGGTATATTCATAGCTTCCCTCTAGCCTTCTATACTGGCTTACTTCAGGAGGCACATCCATATCTCGGGGCTCCTCCAAGGTTTTTACCACCTTGTTTTGGGAGACATAGTAGTTGGCAAGGGCGTTGGCAAAGGTGGTTTTTCCTGAACCCGGAGAACCCGCTATCAATATTCCCTCTGCCTCTCTGTTTATCCTTTCTAACAACTCTTTCCTTAGATTATAATCTTCCAAGGTCAATCTCTTTACTGGTCTTACCACGGTGACCTCTCTCGCATCCGAGAAGGGAGGATAGGCAATCACAATACGATAATCGTTGATTTGGATTACCTTGGCCCCTTCTCTTAATATTTCAAAATAGATGTTGTTGGCACGAGCATAGTTCTCTATCTGAGAAATTACATAAGAAATCTTTTCTTTATCCATAAATTCGTCCAAGGTTTTGAGCCTCCAGCCTCCAGGATGCCCTTCTTTGAGCTGCACATGGGAATTCTCTCTCAGATGAACGCTCATCACGTTCTTGGTAAAGTATTTTTCAAAAGGTAAGGAACCCTCCGGTAGTATGAGCAATGCGGGGATCTCCTCCGCCTTTGCTACTAGATATTGAACCCTATCCGATGTTACCAAAGTGGCATCCAGGCTCTTGGCCACTTCTCTTATAAGGTTATCTATCTCTCCACCCTTTTTAGCAAACTGTATTTGCCCAGGAGTAGGTCTTGGACCTACAATCTCCACTCTCTTTTTCTTCTTAAGCTCCTCGATAAACTGGAACCCTATGAATCCCTCTTCTTTTCCTAGGTTGGAGAGATGCTCTAGTTCTGCTAGAGTGGCTCTGGTAATATAGATGGGATCCTCTAAATCCCATACTTCCTTTGGTCGATTTATTACGATGCTGGTATCTAAAACGTACATGCTCTTTTTACTGAGTGTAATCTTTATAACTTAAGAGGATAGGTTTGCTGGGGTCTATGATGTTATAGAGGGTAGGTTGTCTAAGATGGTGTTCTCGGATCCCCTCTTCAAACTCCTTTCTTACCAGTTTTCCACGAAGCTGTTCTATCTCGAACAACTCTCTTAACGGCTTTACCACAATCCCTTCCATCTTCTCGCTATTTTGAGTGTAGTAAGAAGGGAGTATAAGATAAGGAAGCTCTTTTATATCAATAAAGCCCTTTTCTATCCAAGGAACAGCAAAGAAATCCCAAGGCCGAGCTCCCTCTATCGGAAGTTTGCCTTCTCGTATATCTTTTACTACCTTCCTCATGTCATCATCTTCTAAAAACACTCCTCTGATATCATATATATCAAATACTGCATAACGGGCGGGTACCCAATAAGGAATAGAATGCCTTTTCAACAGGTCCTCTGCAAATATCACAAACCTTCTATCTTTACTCCTAAAGGCTATAGGTTTTCCATCAAACTTCTCCTGTACAACCACTCTTTGGTTTAATAAAAGGTTTAAAAGAAAAAGCCTCCAACACTTAAACGTGCCCCAATTAAAGCTTACAGAGGAGGTAGTCTACGAAAAGCCCAAGCGCTTCCC
>JAADEL010000013.1 GCA_013153395.1 Microcaldota archaeon | reverse complement strand
TTAATCCCTACCAACCAACAATATATATTCCTCCGACTTCAAGAACTAGGGCTAAGAGAGGTATTGTTAAATGAATATGAAGAGGGGGCGATGCATGCCTTGGCCATCTATTACCAAGTATGGGAGGATGAGGTAAAGCACGGAATCAGGAAGAAATAAGCTTTAAAAACGTTTATTGGGATATAAGGAATACCCGCCGTAGCTCAACGGTAGAGCGCCCGGCTGTAGTGTGTGTGGTTACCGGGAGGTTGGTGGTTCAAATCCGCCCGGCGGGACATTCTACCACCATCCCATCATCTCCCCGATGATGGAGAGCAGGCTTAAAAGGGCGATTGAAAGCACTAGGCTTATAGAGATGGCATTGGCGGCCATCTTCGGCCTAAGATTCTCAATCTCCGAATATACGGCTGACATAAAGCCCACTGGGGCCATTCCTCCAATAATGATTGTCCATTTCTGGATGGGGTCATCGATAGGTAGGATATAAGCTATCAGAGCTCCCAATAATCCTCCCCCTACTACTCTTAGTAGGCTTCCTGCCAAAGCCCATTTGTCTACCTCTTTAAACTCTATCAACAATCCCAAGGCAACCAACACCACTGGGATAGAGGAGTTTCCCAGCATCTGGATAACCTCCAACACAATGGCGGGCAAAGAAAGCTCCAGAAGATTGGCTGTCACCCCCAATATAACAGAAAGCACAAGAGGGACCGTTAATATATCCCAAACCATCTTGAACCAGCTATCATATACTGTATCAGGGTTATAGCGTTTTATTACCATATAGGTGTAGGTGAGAGCACTTAGGGTATGTCCGAAGGTAAAGAAAGCCATATAGGACAGGCCCAGCTCCCCAAACAACTTATAACCAAAAACATAAATCACCGAATAATTCATGATAACTGAAATAGCTATAAAGGTACCCAACTCTTTAGGAGGAAGCTTAAGCAGCTGACCTATGATGATAGCAATATGGGTAAGGAGAATAGTAAGAAGGATGTTGGCAATCACCAAATAGAGGGTGGTAAGCGTGAAATTGAGGTTGAGGATGGAGTAGAAAGTAAGGGCTGGAAACCCTATATAAAATACATAACGCAAGAAATGTTTTGCACTCTCTCCATTAAGATAGCCAAGATGCTTGGATAGATATCCTAAAGCAAGCAACAATATCAATGTGAGGATGTCCATTCTCTAACCCACTCCAATACCTTTTGGGCATGTCCTCTAGCTCTCACGTTTTTCCAAGACTGGATAAGCTGACCATCCTTAAAAACAAAGGTACTTCGGATGGTTCCTTCTCTGCCAAAGGCCTTCTTACCCCATGCTCCCAGCTCCTTGATGAGATCCTCACTAGAGATAAGAGGAAACCTTAAACCCAGCTTCTGAGCAAACCTCTTATGAGATTCTAAAGAATCCTTGCTCAAGCCCACTACCTTTACTCCCAACCTTTCAAACTCAGGGAGAAGCTGGTTAAACTCCTGGGCCTCAACGGTGCAGCCCGGAGTATTATCCTTAGGATATACGTAAAGCACCACCAAGCCTTTATCCAAACAAACCTTTTCACCAGTATGAGCAGTAAAACAACTCATGCCTTACTTACGAGCATTATTATTAAAGCCCTTTTGCTTTTAGAGGAGGAAGATAGGGAGAGGTGATGATGATTTTCCACGCTTATTTAACGTTGGTCTTATGTTGAAAACAGGCATACATAAGCTTTATAAATCCTTCGGTTAAATAAGCATAACGTGAACACCCTTCCTGGGGTGGGATAGAGGGCGAGAGTGCGCCAGCCAATTCCTAGCGTACTCCTCAAAAATCGGTTCTGGCAGGAGATTCCAGTTGATCCTGCTGGAGGGTACTGCTATCGGAGTCCGACTAAGGCATGCAAGTCTACGCTACCCCTAGGTAGCGTGGCGGACGGCTGAGTAAGACGTAGACAACCTACCCTGAGGACGGGGACAACCACGGGAAACTGTGGATAATCCCCGATAGGAGATAGATACTGGGATGTTCTATCTCCCAAAGGCCCTTGGGGAATGGCTCAAGGGCGCCTCAGGATGGGTCTGCGGGGGATTATGGTAGTTGGTGAGGTAACGGCTCACCAAGCCGATAATCCCTAGGGGCTATGGAAGTAGGAGCCCCCAGAAGGGCACTGAGACAAGGGCCCTAGCCCTACGGGGTGCAGCAGCCGCGAAACCTCCGCAATGCGCGCAAGCGTGACGGGGGGACTCCGAGTGGTATAGGTCTAAGCCTATACCTTTTCCCGAGTGTAAAAAGCTCGGGGAATAAGGGTGTGGGCAAGACCGGTGGCAGCCGCCGCGGTAACACCGGCGCCTCAAGTGGTACCCACGATTATTGGGCTTAAAGCGCCCGTAGCCGGCCGGGTGTTTGCACTGTGAAATGCTGGGGCTTAACTCCAGCGCGCGCAGTGTATACTACCCGGCTAGAGAGCGGAGGAGGGAGAGGGTACGTCCAGGCTAGCGGTAAAATGCGTTGAACCTGGATGGACCACCAGTGGCGAAGGCGCTCTCCCAAGACGCGTCTGACGGTGAGGGGCGAAAGCTAGGGGAGCAAAAGGGATTAGATACCCCTGTAGTCCTAGCCGTAAATGATGCCCACTGCTTCTTGCTAAGGCTCTGTGCCTTAGCAGGGGGTAAGCGAAAGCGTTAAGTGGGCCGCCTGGGGAGTACGGCCGCAAGGCTAAAACTTAAAGGAATTGGCGGGGGAGTACCACAAGGGGTGGATGCTACGGCTTAATCGGATACAACGCCGAGAACCTCACCCGGAGAGACAGCTGGATGAGGCCTTAGCTGAAGACTAAGGCCGACTAGCTGAGAGGTGTTGCATGGCCATCGTCAGCTCGTGGTGCAAATTGTCCGGTTAAGTCCGGCAACGAGCGAGATCCACGCCCTTAGTTGCTAACCCTACCTCCGGGTAGGGTGCACACTAAGGGGACTGCCCGCGTTAAGTGGGAGGAAGGAGTGGGCGACGGTAGGTCCGTATGGCCCGAATCTCCGGGGCTGCACGCGGCATACAATGGGCAGGACAACGGGCCGCGACTCCGAGAGGAGGAGCTAATCCTTAAACCTGCCCTTAGTTCGGATCGAGGGTTGCAACTCACCCTCGTGAAGCTGGAATCCCTAGTAATCGCGGGTCATCATCCCGCGGTGAATATGTCCCTGCTCCTTGCACACACCGCCCGTCAAGTCAGCCAAGCGCGGCTGGGGTGAGGGTCTCTCGGGCAACCGGGAGATTCGAACCCTGGCTGCGTGAGGGGGGCTAAGTCGTAACAAGGTATCCGTAGGGGAACCTGCGGATAGATCACCTCAAATTGTGCGGAAATACGCAAGGAGCGGCGCACTCTCGTCCTCTATCTCACCCTGGGAAGGGTTCACATTCTTAAAAAAACTAAAAGGGCCCAATGCCCCTTAACAGTTCTTCAGCATGTCTTTCTTTATATTGGCCTTTTCTCCATCCTTCAGCCAGAAGCTTTTGAAGATAGGAGGTATCGATAGCACCAGCTTCTTTAGCCGCTATCAAACTTGCTATTCTTTCTCGATAAGAAGGTGGAGCCGGGTCATCTACATGGGCCTTTTCTCTAGGCTTCAACAACTCCAACATCGTTTTCCTAACCTTCCAATATCGCTTTAGGTCGGGTGGTCTTAGGAAAGTGGGAAAACTTTCTGCCAACATCCAAAGGGAGAGTTCTCTTTCTTTCTTTTTGATAAGCTTAGCTACCTCGGAATAAGGCCACCAAGAGGAATAAAATCCTCTCACCATTGTTCGTAATAGCTTTTCCCGTAGATGGGGATCTCCCTCGGTCATGATTTCTAGGTATCTTTCGCTCCAATCATGGCCATGAACATGCATAGAGAAAGTAAAGGCATTGGCATAAACATCATTCAACCCATCTAATTTATGTTGTTCGGCTAGCTCGAGGTAGGCCTTCTTTTCCTCTGCCATCCGAATTAACCCTAAAAACTTGATAAGAGACGGAAGGTGCTTATTCTCCATGTAAACAAGTCTCTTCAGCAAATCCTCGTTATCCTGGGTAGCTTTTATTGCCTGTTCCACAAGAAGCTTCCTTTCCAAAGGCGTTCTATCCGAGAACTTGTTTTCCAAGGCAGTGTATATTTCCTTTTTCCTCAACATATTATATTATAGGAAAAAGGATTTTAAAGCTCAGAGTAATGAGGCACCTTTTTGAGCTTCTCCATCAGGCGCTTGAACTCGTCCGGGGTAATCTGCTGCTTCTGGTCAGAGAGGGCCTTCTCCGGATTGGGATGGACCTCTACCATGAGACCATCGGCTCCCAGAGCCTTTGCAGCAATAGCCATAGGCTCTATCATTGACCTCTTTCCGGTGCCGTGAGAAGGGTCCACATAGACAGGATAGGAAGAGAGCTCCTTAGCGGCCAGCACCGCACTTAAATCCAAGGTGTTGCGGGTGTATTTTTCAAAGGTGCGGATGCCCCTCTCCATTAGAATGATGTTCTCATTTCCTTCTAGGCGAATATACTCGGCAGCGTAAAGCCATTCCTCGATGGTGGCGCACATTCCCCGTTTCAAGATAACAGGCTTCTCTTGCCTTCCTACCTCCTTAAGCAGCGGGAAGTTCTGCATGTTGCGAGTGCCTATCTGCAGAACATCAGCATATTGTGAAACAAGCTCCACATCCCTTGGGTCCATTACCTCAGTAACTACAGGCAATCCTACCTCTTTTCCCACCTCTGCCAATATCTCCAGCCCTTTTTTGCCCAGGCCTTGGAAGGAGCGGGGATTGGTGCGAGGCTTAAAAGCACCTCCTCGAAGCATATGGGCACCTGCCTCCTTTACCGCTTTTGCTACCTCTAATGTTTGCTCATAGCTTTCCACGCTGCATGGTCCTGCAATTACGGTAAACATAGAGGTAAATACGTCCTTAAAGTTTAAAAGAAAATAGGAAAGAAAATATTAGCATGGGACGAATGGCCTCCCATTATAGTCCGCTGGAAAAGGCAATAAGAAATCAAGATGCAAACAGAGTGGAAAAGCATCTTACTCAACTGCTTTCTAAACAGAGAACGGATCTTTCCTATTATCTGAGGTTGGTATTGGATGTGGGAAGTCCGGAGATTATAAAGAAAGTGATGGAATTGCTTCTGCAGTATAATCTCCCCTTGAGGGTAGGGGAAAATGGAATGGGTCCTATTCATTACGTAGCTTTTCGAAGGGATAAAAGACTTTTGGATTTTCTCCAAACCTTAGGATTTAGCTTGGCAGAACGGGATTTAGTAGGGAGAAACGCCTATCATTATTGGGTGGCAGGAGGTCAAAAGGAGCTTCTTCCCCCAGAATATTATCAACCTGACAATCAAGGAGTCACTCCCATACATATTGCCGCCCAACTAGGAAATATAGAGATTTTGGAAAAGTTGTTAGAAGAGATGCCCAGCCGATTAGAGGAGAGAGATGAGAAAGGAAATACTCCCTTACACTATGCGGCGATAGGGAGCAGTAAGGAGGCGGCTGAGTTTCTTCTCCGTAAAGGCGCTTCCCTCTATACCCGTAACCGAAGAAACGAGACACCTGAACAGGTAGCAATGGGCAAAGGAAACATGGGGATAAAAAGATATTTAGAGGAGATCGGCCATGTTTATCGCAGGGCCTTCGCGGCCTTAAGGGAAAAGAACAAAAAAGAGATAGAGCGAGTTCTTGCTCTCTACCCTAATCCTCAAGACCGTTTTGGGAACACCCTTCTTCACAAAGTGATGGACGAGGAAATGGCCCTATGGCTTATTGAAAAGGGAGTAAATACCCTTTCTCTCAACCACGATGGAATAACACCTTTCATAGCCCTGCAGGAGAAGGGGCTAAAGAGAGCAGCCCAAGAAATAGCAAAAAGGAGATCCTTAACTCCTCAAGAAGAAGAATACTTGAAGAAAGAAGGTGTTGTATATGCCGAATAAAACAGAGATGGTTGTAGAGAGGTCTATTGGTATAAAAAAGCCAGAGGAGAAAACTGTATTGGACCTGCGAGAGATAATCAAAGAACGCAAATATAAAGATTTCTTCCAAGTATTGAAATCGCTAAAGATAAACCAACCCATAGATGAGCAAGGTAACACTCCTCTTCATTATGCCGTCATGCACAACGATTATTTGATGACAGAATGGTTGCTTAAGAAAGGAGCAAATCCAAACATACCCAATAAACATAAAAGAAGGGCTATAGATATAGCATTAAAACCAGGGAGCATGGCAACGTTTCTCTCCCCATGCATAGATCGTCTTCTTCCTTTGCTAGGTTTGTATAGCCTTGCCCACAGGAGCGGAATAAAGGCCGAGGACCTTAGGAAAATGGAACATCCTTGGCGAGGAAAAAAATACTATAGAAGCGCACCTTTGTCGGATGTTATGCTGGAAGTTATGTGAATTTTTTATCTTAGGCTAAAAATACCAGTCCCTTCTATAGTCACCTAAGCGGGTTCAGGATTTTAAAGGGTAGAAGAGGAAACGTATCTAGCTCTTTCAGTCGCCTAATAAGGTCCGGGGTTCTTGAAAGGGTGGCATCTATTAGGGGAAGCGCTCCCTTAAGTTTCCTATCTGGGTTCGGGGTTATTAAAAGGGCAGGGTAGTAAGAGCATCTAGCCCTTTTATTTGATAAAGGGGCGGAACTAATAGGCGCCTTGCCCCTTTATAGTTTATAAAACCTTCCTTATATTAACATGGAGACTAAGATTGCGGATGAGATATTGCAGCACAATGAGGAGTTCTTGAAAAAGGCTCCTAAGGATTTGCTTAAAAAGGCGGATGAGTTGGCAAGAAAGGGACAAAAACCTGCTTATGTGCTAATCACATGTTCTGACTCGAGAGTGGATCCTGAAGCAATAAAAAAGGAGTTTATAGGAGAGGAGTTTGAGATAAGGACTGCTGGACATGTGCTAGATAAGGCAGGCATCGAATCTGTTCAATATGCGGTTGAGCATCTCGGCGTAAAGCACATCGTAATAATGGGCCATACCAAATGCGGAGCAGTCACTGAGGCCCTAAACACCGATGCCGACCTCTTTATCCTTAACAAAATAAGAGAGCACATAGGCAATGAAAAGAACCTAACAGAGGCTATTGCTAAGCATAGCCTGGAAACAGCATGGGATTTGGCAAAGCTTCCCTTCATAAGAAAAAACAACGTAAATATTCATGTGTTCTTGTATGATATCAAGACGATGAAGGTGCAGCACTTGCTTTCCCTGAACGCCTCACCTGTGGAGATTATGTCCAAGTCTTGATAGCTTCTCCTCTATTCTTTTTTCTAGGTTTAATCTTTCTAGGTCTATCTTGTTGGTGTTCATATACTTGAAGGTTATAGGAGGTAGCACCTTTTCAATCGTTTTTCCCATCTCTATGGCCAGCTTCCTATAATCAGGGTGCCCTTGTTCTCCTGACCTTAGCTCAATAAGATGGAAAGCCTCTCTCAGGTTAAGGTGGAACAACCAGCGAACACGATAGGCAAAGGGCAATGCATACTGAGCATAGTATTTGTTCTTTTTGGCAATCTCCCCATAGAGTTGCTTAGTTATCTCCATCATCTCCCTCCATTTCTCTCCATAGCCGAATTGTTCCACTTCCTCAGGCACATCATAGCCCAGATAAGGATTAAGAAGCTGTCTCATCTGAGTGAGCACACGATGGCGTTGGAGGTCTCTATAGGCTCCGTAGTTGCCCACCAGCTCAAAGGTAAAGGAAACAAGCTCAAAGGCCCTTGGGGGCTTGTGGCGTCGGTTGGTGCGGGCGTTGTGTATTTTTTCCCACCAGGCTTGGATTTCTTGCTCCGAGGCCTCCTTTGCTTTTCTCATCGCATCCTCCAAAGAGAGCTGAGAGTGCTCAAACAGCCATGCCCCGTAAATATCTCTCATCGAGCCTTGGACAGAAAGCAGATGGGCGCCCGGCTCAGAATGGGAAAACTCCGAACTAGGCTCTGAATTGATTTCCTTTAAAAACCTCACCATCTCGTCTCCATGCCTGTCGAAGCTTCTTTTCACAAACACCGGCAGAACCTTGGAGAGCTCAGTATGCATTTCCTTGGCAAGCTGGGTAATCTCAGGCAGAGGATGGGCCCTCATCTTCATCAAAAGGTAATCAAAGGCCCTTGCATTTCCTGCCAACCCTACGTTGGTTAAGGTAGCAGCAGGGAGCAATCCACGAGCAATATCGCAGGCCTTTGCCTTTAATGCCCTTTTATAGGCTCCGGGCGAGGTATCCTCTGGCCTAGGATAAAGCTCCTGCAAATCCTTCTGAAGCTCCTTTATCAACCAGGAGTAGAAGTCAAAGACCTCGTCTAGGGTGCTCTCATAATCAAACCCCAGCAAAAACTCATCTCGGTAATATTGGTATTTTCCATCTTTCTTTTCATCAAACTCCACATAGCGAGAACTCTTCTCCAAAGGGGATATTCCTATGCGAGGGTCTTCAACAACCTTGGTTGCAATGTTGGAGATCCCCTCAAGGGCGATATGGGCAAAGGCAAGCTCAGCAACGCTCTCATCTCCATAGGCAATAAGCACCCTTTCAAAGAACTCTCTTGCCTTGCTATCATCTATCTCCAGCTCCTGAGGCTGGATGTTGAGCTCTCCTAAGAACTCGGTGAGCAAAAGCTCCTTTACTGATTTCTTGGTCCTACTATAGCGAGAGAACAAAGCCCCTTTTATAGTCTCTGGCAGGTTCTTAAGGGCAAATACTCTGCCTTCAACATTGGTTACAAAGTATTTCAGAATATCTTTTTCCATCTTTCCACCTCATACACAGGGAATTGTTGGGTTAGCTCTTGGACCTCTTGAGAAACATCCTTGCCTTGAAGAGCTTGATCAATCAACTCCACAATATATCCGGCTTCTGCCTCACCCATGCCTCGGGTAGTGATAGCAGGAGATCCCAACCTTATTCCCGAAGGCTTTGTAGGAGGGTTAGGGTCAAAGGGAATGGAGTTAGCATTCACAATAATGCCGTTTTTCTCCAAAAGGACAGCCGCTTCCTTTCCGTTTATTCCTTTATCCCTCAGGTCTATCAAAAGCAAATGGGTATCGGTGCCATCGCTCACCAGCCTATATCCCAAATCCTTGAAGGTTTCTTCCATGGCCTTAGCGTTTTTACGCACTTGCTTGGCATATTCTTTGAAAGCCTGGGTTTGGGCCTCTTCAAAGGCCGCTGCCTTGGCCGCTATCACATGCTCCAAAGGCCCTCCCTGCAATCCGGGGAATACTGCCTTATCTATGGCCTTTCCATATTCTTCCTTGGCCAGGATGATTGCTCCTCGAGGACCTCTTAAGGTCTTATGGGTTGTGGTGGTGATTACGTCGGCATAAGGATAAGGGTGAGGATGCTCTCCGGCAACCACCAATCCTGAGATATGAGATATATCGGCCAACAAGATCGCTCCCACTTCATCCGCAATCTCCCGAAAGGCCTTGAAATCCACCTGCCTAGGGTAAGCAGAATATCCAGCAATAATGAGCTTGGGTTTGTGGGCAAGGGCAAGCTTCTTTATCTCGTCATAGTCCAGAAGCTCAGTCTCAGGATCCACTGTATAGGGAATGCTTTGGTAGAGCTTGCCTGAGAAATTAACCTTAGAGCCATGGGTGAGGTGGCCTCCTGCATCTAAAGCCATTCCCATAAGGGGATCTCCGGGACTTAAGAAGGCAAGATAAACAGCAAGGTTGGCAATAGCACCTGCATGAGGCTGCACATTAGCATAAGGAACCTTAAACAATCGCTTTGCCATCTCTATAGCATAGTTTTCTATCTCATCAATCCATTTCATTCCCTGATAATAGCGTTTTCCTGGATAGCCTTCTGCATATTTATTGCTCAAAGGCGTTCCCATAATCTTAAGAACTCTTTCAGAGGCGTAATTCTCAGAAGGAATAAGTCCCAGCTCCTTATTCTGGCGCTCTATCTCTTTCCAGATCAAATCCTCCAACATGCTTTCATTACATCCCAACAGGCTTTAAATAAGTGTGGGATTTATAAGCATTTTTTCCCACAAATTGGGGTATGAACGAACTTTACAAAATCCATCCTTATCTTAAATTGAATGGTAAAGAGGTGTTATTACCTCCTCCTCGAAGGTTTATCCCCCACAAGAGATGGAATGAACTTCTTAGACTAAAAGAAACAATCGAACAACATCCTCAGCTTATCCATATCTCCAAGAAAAAGGTAATGGCGATGATAGAACAAGCTCTCCGGAGACATATGCATGAAACCGAAAGGCATTCTATATTAAGTGAGGGTGGCACTCCCAAAGACTCTACTCTCGAGAAAGTAGAGGAGAAAATTGAGTTTATGATAAAGAAATACAAGCAAGGACAGACACCTCATGCCTTTGACCTGGGAGCCTTTGTGGAGGCCCACCTCCAGCAGGCCTGGGCAGATGTGGTGAGAGAGTATAATGGAGATATGGGAGTAGTGATAAGGGGAAAACATGGCATACATACCGGATTGGCTAGATCCTGGACCTTGCTAGAACATATGTACTATGCCTTTTCCCATCCTGCTTTCCAAGAAAACATAAAAGATAAGGTGGCTCTTGCATTCTTACGTTTCATCTATGGGCAGATACTCCATCCTTTTATAGATGGGAATGGTCGAGCAGGAAGAAGCCAACTCAACAGTGAATTGATTGCTCATGGACTCCCTCCTTTAGTAATCACAATGAAAAACAGGGATATTTATCTTGATAAAATGGAGAAGGTGGCGGCAGATTTTAACAGCGATGTGAGGTCTTATTGGAAAGCACTCATTGAAGCCTTACCCCACTTGGATCATGCTTGGAGAAGCTCCATCATTGCCACTTTAATACTTGACTCTAGCCCACCTAGCGTGCAAGAGTTCATAGATTGGGCTCTCAAGGAGGTAAAAAAGGAAGGCGAGATTATTATGATGAGCTCACTAGCGCAGATGTAGTTGGTGAAGGTCGCTATCGGTAGTTAACAACACCACTCGACCTTCCTTTTCTAAAACCTCTTTGAGCTGTAGCTGTTGAGCGTCAGCGGAACTTATGCGGGAATTTCCCTTTTTATCTACCTCTGCTAACCTTCGGCCCCATTTTCTTCTAGCCTCTGCCATAGAGGAGGAAGGCTCTTTCTCCCAAATCATCACCTTAGTAGGATAGTGAGCGCTTGCCTCATATAAAAGATTGATGATTTCCACTACTCGACGAACAAGTTTAGGATTTTTAGTATATTTCTGGAATTCTTCCAGTACCTCCATCGGAAGATGGATAACAGCACCTTTTTTCAAAAGATGGTTGAGCCAGGCTTGAGGGGACTGCTCTGACTGGGCCAGTTTCAACAGATAACTCGTATCCACCAAAACATGGGTGGTCCTCTGTGGAGGGCGATATTCGTTATCCACCAACACATCATACCTTTTAACTTGAGTAGGTGATTTAAAGGATTGAACCGCCCTTTTAACAACCCCCATATTATAATGTGTGAGGAGATGTTTAAAAACGTTTATGAAAGGTTTAAAAGAAAAAGCCTCCAACACTTAAACGTGCCCCAATTAAAGCTTACAGAGGAGGTAGTCTACGAAAAGCCCAAGCGCTTCCC
>JAADEL010000042.1 GCA_013153395.1 Microcaldota archaeon | reverse complement strand
GAGGTGTAGTCTCCTCTTTCGGTGGCTCCAATACTGGCGGAGCTTCTTCTTTCTTAATAGGAGGTTCTGGAGGAGTAGGAGGTGTTTCTTTAGTGGGAACTACCAACTCAGGAGGCTTTTCTTCTTCCTCGATCTTCTCTAAGATGCCTTTCTCAAGCAGATAATCAAAAGCTTGAAGAGGTAGGCCATATTGGGTTAACAGGGCCATTACCTCTTTTTGAGTAAGTTCTCCTTTCTTGGAAAGCTCATTATAGAACTTTAATCCTTCTTTTCCGTATTGTTTGATGAGGTCCTTTTTATCAGCCATCTTTTCCGCAAATGACTTTTCTTTCAGTCTCAATCTCACAACGTTATTAAACTAGGAAACCTTTTAAATGGTTACCCAGCAACCTTTAAAACTCCATCCTCATTAATAGAAGTGCCGGGGTGGCGGAGCGGTCGAACGCGCCGGACTTGAGATCCGGTGCCCGTAAGGGTTCGTGGGTTCGAATCCCACCCCCGGCGTTTGAAAGGGCTAGTCCCTTCTTAGCCGGCCCTCTTTCAGGTGCCTAAGAAGGTTCTTGAAAGGATGGCTGCCTATCTGGGTTCGCACCCTTTCAGTCGCCTATAACTTTTCACATTTAGAAGACTTCTTTTCCCCAGTGTTACGAGGATTTTGAGTAAGATAGAGTTTATAAGCAGCAAGACCACCGGCTGCTGCAAAGGCGGCGGCAGCATAGGGAGGAAGTAAGCTTCCCATAGCGTACAAAGTAGAAGCCACATACACCCCAATTACCCCTTTATAAAGCCTTTCAAAATAAGGATGAGAAGGCCACACTAGGTCCTGATAGGTTTCCACTTCCAAAGGCTTAGGTGTCATCTTTTTCTTCACTGCTTGCCTAAACTTCTGGAGAGAAGGCTGATAATGTAAAGTCATGTGTGAAAGTATGTTGAAAAGGTTTTAAAAACCCTGTGGAAAGGTTTTAAAATGCGGCTATATATGTTTTATATGGACGCCTTCAATCCTAAAATTAAGATCTCTACTCGCGTATGCTTAAACGATAGAGAGGACCTAGCCACCCACTATACTCCAGGCATCGGAGAAGTGGTAAAAGCAATCGCCAATGACCCTGAAAAGGCATCTGAATATACGCTCAAGCGAGATTCTATCGCTATAATAAGCAATGGTAGTGCCATTCTAGGGCTGGGAAACCTCGGTCCCAAGCCTATGCTACCAGTGCTAGAAGGAAAAGCCCTCATCCTAAAACGCTTTGGCAGGGTTAATCCCTTCCCTCTTGCACTAAAGGCTGATAAGGAGGAACTTATAAAAGCTGCCCATATGTTTGCACCTACCTTTGCCCTTATCATGGTAGAGGATGTGAAAGCTCCCGATAGCTTTGAGATCCAAGAAAGATTGGAAAAGGAGCTGGAGATCCCCGCCTTCAACGACGATATGTATGGAACAGCGGTGGTGACAGGAGCTGCTCTGTTGAACGCCCTAAAGCTAGTGAAGAAAGAAAATCCGAAGATTGTTATGCTAGGAGCGGGTGCGGCCGGTCTCTCTGTGGCCCGCCTTCTTTATGACCTAGGTTTCAAGGATGTTTGGATCTTTGATTCCAAAGGTGTGCTCACCCCTGAGCGTCAAGACCTCAACCCTCAAAAGAGAAAGATTGCCGAGCTCTTCAACAAACCACCTATCGAGTTCAAAGAGGCCCTAAAGGGAGCCGACGTTTTCCTAGGTTTCTCCAAAGGAAATCTCCTTACCGCTGAAGATATTAAGCTCATGAATAAGGATGCCATTATCTTTGCCTTGGCCAACCCTGTGCCTGAGATCTCGAAAGAAGAGGCTTTCAAAGCGCCTAACGTGGCCATCTATGCCAATGGTCGGAGCGATTGCAAAAACCAGATTAACAACTCCATCGCTTTCCCTGGGATTATCACAGGTATCGTAGAGGCTAAGGCAAAACGTTTCACACCCAAGGTGTTGCCCGATATAGCTCGTTTCATTGCCCAGTATCACCATCCTAAAAAGGATAATCTCCTTCCAGATATGTTCGATAGAATGTTCCATAGCTCCTTAGCCGATTATGTAAAAAACCTTTGCTCCAATAAATGTGGAGGGATGGTGGTGTAGCCTGGTAGCATGCCACCTTCGGGAGGTGGTGACCCCGGTTCAAATCCGGGCCATCCCATCCAACGCCTTCTTTAGCTCCTCCAGGATATAGAATAGGGTTTCTTGATAATCTCTCTTTCCTTGCTCTACCTCGTCCATAAGCTCCTCTAATTGTCGGGTAAACTCCTCGGAGATAAAGTCCCTTATCTTGGGCAATGAAACAAGATAGTTATAGACCTTGATCCCTAGCTGGGTAGGATAGATCACACCATTGATATCCTTGATATACTTTCGTTCCAGAAGCTTCTCCACTGTGATGGCATAGGTGGATGGACGGCCTATTCCCTTTTCCTTCATCTCTGCTATCAAGGTGGCGTAGGTATAACGGGGTACTTTAGGTATAGCTCTCATCTCTCTATGTTGTGGAACAAATTTTCCTTCCTTTATTTCCCTTACCTCCAAGGGCCATATGAGAGTAAAGCCTTTCTCCAGGATCTCAATAATGAGTTCATACTCTTGTTCTATCTCCGCTACCACCAACTTGACCTTGGCCTTCTTTACCTTGGCAGCGGGCATCTGCGAGGCAATAAACCTTCGGAAGATAAGGTCATAGAGGCGTAGATGGTCGTTGCTCAACTCAATATTATTGGCAATCAAGAAGCTTTTGAGCTCTCTCACATCCATTGCTCGAGTGGGCCTTATTGCCTCATGGGTTCCTTCCGGTCCCCAAGAACGCCCATAATAAGGCCAGCCTTTCCTTTCCAAGTATTCTTTGGCAATATGTCGCCCTACTTCCGAAACATGAATAGAATCGGTCCTATGGTAGGTGATAAATCCGCCTTCGAACAACTCCTGAGCTAGATCCATTGCCTTCTGCGGTGAGAGCTTAAGCTCGTTATAGGCATCTCTCAACAAAGTATCGGTGGTATAAGGGGGCTTGGGATTTACCTCTTCTTCTATTATCTCGTCGATTTTTATCTCGTATTCGAGAGCTTTGTAGACCTTCTCGGCCTTTTCCTTTTCCTCCAGCACCACCTCCCAACCATCCACCACTACCTTGTATTTTTTCTGGCGGGCCTCCTCCTCTCTTTTCACTACCCATCCCAATACAGGGGTTTGTACCCTTCCCGATGAAAGATGAGGATTCCTGAATCTTCTCTGGAGAAGTTGGGAGAGTTCAAAGCCTACCCATCTATCCGCTACCCTTCTCACAATCTGAGCCTTTACCAGGTCCTCGTTTACCTCCCTCGGATTATTAAGAGCCTCCAAAATAGCCTTACGGGTTACCTCGTGGAACTCCATTCTTTTTACTTCCTTAGCATACACCCTTAACATATTTACTAGATCCCAGGCTATCTTCTCTCCTTCGGTATCAGGATCAGTGGCTACATAGAGAGAAAAGGATTGTTTCGCAACTTCCCTTAATTGTTCCACCTTATCCTCCAGCTTCTCATAAATGGGCACCACCTTTCCGTTTATCAACGTTCCATGATAGCCCATGTTAGTTATTAAATCTAGAATATGACCTAGGGATGCAGTAATGACCACATACTTATCTCCGGTGATAAATTCATAGGACATGGCTTTTCCTGTCCTCAACCTCACCGGCCTACCAAAGAAGTTGGCAATCGTCCTTGCCTTATTAGGAGATTCCACTATCACAAACACCGGCTTTAGAGGGTCAAACTCCCTCTTCTTGCCTAGCTGAGCCCTCTCCTCATCAATCTCCTGGAGCACTCGGGCGATTTCCTCCTCTTCTGCTTTCTTGAACTCCACCTCCGCATACCACTTGATTTTCCTCTTCAGGTTGTTGAAGGCCTTTCTATCATCCACCAACAACAAGGCCAGTCCTTTAGCGATTCCTCCAGGATACATACGGGAGGTGCGGCCGCTTGCCTGCAAATAACCTGCCACATCGGCAAACACCATCTTCAAGTCTTCAGTAATGGTAATCTCATCCGACTCCTTGAGATAGTCTTTTATGCTCAGGAAGAAGTCCACAATATCCTCAGGCACGCTATTGCTCTCTTTTATAACCTTGATATAGTGATCCACCTTTTCCAGATATTCTTCGGGCAATATGCCCCTTATCATATTAAGGGCTACCAATGTGAGAGAGGGCGAGCTTACCTTAGTAAGGTCAAACTCTATGCGAGGCACTCCGGCAAACAAAGCATATCTTGTTTCCACCACATCCAATCCGCGGGCAAGGGGATTACGATAAGAGGCAATTCCCACCAAAACATCAATCTCCTTTTTCCTGAATTTCTCTATTATTTCGGGGGTGACATCCTCATAGAGCACCGCCTTATAGCCCCTATCTAAAAGCTGTTGATAAATAGAGAGGGCCTGCTCCCTGTTTACCCCGAATACAAGACCGGTTTTTCCCAGCTTGGGCAGCCAATACCACATATCCCTTTCTTCATCGTAGAAATCCTCCACGTTTCTTAAATAGAACTTCGGTCTCCCTACATCAAAATCCAACAACAACCTAAACAGCTTTATCCTTGAAGATTTAGGCTTGGAGGTGGCCGAGGCCAACGTAACCACTCCATGCCTTTTTCTCTTTACCTTTTCGAGCACATCCTCGGGCAGCTCACCCTTTAGCACCTTCTCAGCCAGCTCTATATCCTTCCTTGAAAACCCAATCAACAAAAGAAGCTTATCCACATTTCGAGCACTTTTCAAAAAGGAATCCACATCATCCACAAACACATACTTGAAGTCCCGAGGCAGATGCTGAATATTCTTGTATAAAAACATGTGGGTGATTACCAAAACCTCATAATCTCCTTTAAGAACTTCCTCTTTGTTTAGGGAAGAGGCTGTCTTTACCCCATACTTTTTTATCTTCTCCAAGGTTTGCTGCACCAACAACCGAGTAGGCACGATAATGGCGGTCCGGCCTTTCTTGGATAAAAAGGCAGCCATTGAGATGCCAAAGGTGGATTTTCCTATACCGGTAGGAGCCAGCATGCTAAAAGACCTTCCTAGGAAAATCCTCTTTGCCCAAAAGCGCTGGAGGCTCCAAGGCTTTGTGCCCTCATGCTTAGTGAAGTATTCTTCCCATTGCCTGAGCATATCCTCCGCATAACAATAGCTTCTTATCCCTAGCTTTTTAGGCACCTCACAAGCAGACACAGGCTGAGGAGAACACTTGCTGCACAAGTATCCCTGATAGGCCCTCAACGAGGAGATAGACCTTCCGCAGTTGGGACAAAGCTCATGAAAGATTGCTTCTATCACGTCTGCTCGCCTCTGCTCTTGGTGCTGGGATGTAATCATTATATGGTGAGTGTTTATGTTTTAAAAGCACGATGCTGGAATTGGGGTCCTCGTTGTGATAGCTGTAGTTCTCCATATAAGACAAGAGCTTCTGAGCAAAGGCCTTTACTTCCTCATGAGAAGGAACGTTTTCGGGCGAAAGCCTTGCCCTCGATTGCCCTATATGAGTATAGGCCTTTACCTCGATATAATCGGCTCCCACGTCATTTAAAATAGAGGCAAATTCCTTAGCATGCTCCTCGCCATCGTTTATCCCTTTCATCAAAGTGATCCTTATCACACGGCGAGTAGGTAAATCCTTGAGCATGTTCAAGGTTTCCATCAATCGCTCCCATCCATCCTTATAGACTGATCTTATCACTTGCTTGAACAAAGCCTTGTTGGGAGTGGAAAAGGAGATATAAAGCTGGGTGGGCAAGGCATCCATCTCCTTCAGCTTTCTTATTGCCTGGGGCTCCTGTCCGTTGCTCACCACAAAGATGCTTCTCGTTTCAGGATGCTTCCTTAGCTCCAGTATCATCTCCCCCAGCTTAGGATAGAGAGTGGGCTCTCCTGAAAGAGATATAGCCCAGTGAGAAGGCCATCTCTCATAGGCCTCCTGAAACATCCTCCTATTTACCTTGGGATTTCCTCCAAAGCCCGAGAGAAGCTTTTTTCTCACCTTTACAGTTTCCTCAATAATAAACTTAGGGTCATCTACTTTATCCTCATCCAGCTTTACCCTATCATACCATTCCATCGGCCTCCAGCAAAAGATGCAGGCCTCCTGACACCATGCAGCGGCCGGGCTCATCTGCGCACATCTATGGGTATCAATCCCATAAAACTTGCGTTTATAGCATGCTGGGCCATGGGTGATGTTCTTCTTTGTCCAGCTGCATATCTGAACAGCAGAATGATGTCCTACCACTCCATATATCTTCTGCCATTTCTCAAGTTGCTTAGGATTGAATGTGATCTTCCCATCGATGATTGCATCCTTCGGCCGGATGTTAACTTCTGCCATTAACCCAAAATCCCACTAACTCTTTAAAATGTTTTTTATCCGCAGTAATCCCTCATAGGCATTGGGAGCAAATACCAGGTTCTTAAAATCGTTGTTTTCTAACAATTCCCTCACTTTTCCCTCTAAGGCCATCCCATCCACTAACACCATATAAAGAGGCACATATTTATTGACCTCTATCACATCCTCTAAATCACTATGGCTATCCCCTACATAGATATAGGAACCATAACGTTGAGCAAGCCTAAGCATAGCCTCCGCTTTATTTTCTACTCCCTCTATAATCTCACTTTCCCGAAAGTAGTTCCACAGCCCATGACGTTTCAGCCATCTAGGGATGTTTCCTGGCTGAGAAGCGGTAATTATGCCCAGATTGGGAAAAAGCTCCAGGGCTTCTTCTATATTCTTTACCTTTTCTCCTTCCTCTAGCTTGCTATGTACGTAGTCCTGAAGTTCCTTTACTACCTCTTTAGGAGGTCGTTTCACCACCTTTTCCACAATCTTCTCGGGTTGGGGATGGGAAAGGGTCTCTCTTATATCCAACCCTTTTTCCGCATGGCCCCAAAACAATCCGATCCATGCCTCGAATCCTCGGCCCCACCCCCTTCGTGCTAACAGCTGGGCTAGGCCATAGGACTTCCAAACTGTCTTATCATCATAACGTTCCACATAATCCTTGAATCCTAGTCGCTCTCCTGCCCTAAGCATTGCTTCTTTCTTGAAGCGGCTCATATCTCGTAATGGACCATCAACATCCCACACTACTTTCATTTTCAATAGAAGGTAGTACGAAATACTCGGTTTCCTTTAAGAGAACGAACCTCCATATAAGGGGTTCTTCCTAACACCTCTTCTCCCACTACTAATACTCCCTCTTTTCCTCTCACATATAAGGTATCCTTTACCTCCACCTCTAAAGGAGAAAAGGCGAATCTATAATAATAGCTTTGGCCTGTGTGGCTGTTTATTAACAATACACTTATTTCCTCCTTAGCAAACACGGCCGCTTTCCAATTGCCCCATTCTTTAAACCAATTTCCTTCCCCTATCTCTTTCCATTGGTGGGGCAAAGAGGCTTCTGCTAGCCTTGGGTCCTTCAATTCCTCCACTATCACTTGACCATATAGGCTAACAGGTTTTTTGGTTATTTCCTTTTTGGGATATAAAAAACCAACAGAAAGGGCAGTAACCGCTGCTGCCGCTAGCACCCCTCTTTTTATCATAGCTCTCCCACTCTTCTCTTAAGCATCCTCTTTAGCCTTCTTCTCCTCTTCTTAATCCACTTCCAACGCATCCTTCCCTTTTTCTTCCACTTTCTAGGTTTGTCTCCCAAGTGATCACCCTTTTACTCTTTGATTATATGGGAAAAGGTTTAAAACCACTACTCTTTATCCATCGCCTTTTCCTCATTCTTATACATCGGCCAGTTCAGGTAAAGATGATAGGCTATCAATACCACCATTACAAAACCTGCATAGGTATGCATATTGGTGATGAAATCCTTATCTATGCCGAAGAAGTCTCCTGGTCCTGATGGTAAAATATACAATATAATTCCACTCACTGAGACCACTACAAACAGCAAGATAAGCAGTGTAGCTACCACATATCGTTGTTGTATCTTATTCATCGTATTCCACCCTTTCAAAGGTCATGTTATCTCCTTCAATAAGAACCGCTACATCCCTGCCTCCCTTTTCCTCAAAATAAATCACCACATACTTTCCTTCCAACAAGGGCCCTATGTCATCAGGATAGTAGGTTTCATTCTGATAGAGATATTGTCCCTTGATATCGACATATTTATCCCCTATCCACACTGTCCATGCAGGCCATCCTTCTTCTATACTTTCTACCACTCCTTCCACCATATCACCCTCTTCATTTTCCATCTCCCACCAGGAGTAGAGGGCAATAATACCCAACATCACAAATCCCATAATCCATACATCTCGTGCTTTCATATTTCTTCCTCACTTTAAACCTATATAAAAAGCTTCATGCAACCATAGTTACAAAAAATGAAACTATTCCAAAACCTCTTGAGCAGCGTAATATCCCGCAGTTGCACCCTCTCCTGCAGATATCACTGCCTGCTTCAAGGATCCCCAGCGCACATCACCTACTGCAAAGATGCCTTTGGTCTTTGTCTCCATTCTCTCATCCGTCACAATATATCCATTTTTTGTCTCCACATATTGTTCCACTATCTTGGAATTGGGTTCATATCCTATAAAAATAAATACTCCATCTACCTCTAATTCCATTGTTTCATTGGTTTGAAGGTTTCGTATCCGGATCTTTTTCACACTCTCATCTCCAATAATCTCTTCTACCACACTATTTAGGATAAACTCCGCTTTAGGATTTTTCTTTACTCTTTCTACAAGCACCTTGTCCGCCCTAAACTTATCCCTGCGGTGGATGAAATAGGCCTTTTTCACATAACGCAGGATATAATCTCCCTCGTCAAAAGCAGTATTCCCTCCCCCTACAATAGCCACCACTTTGTCCTTGAAGAATGGTGCATCACATATGGCACAGGTGCTCACCCCTTTGCCAAAGAATTTATCCTCGCCTGGCACACCCAACTTTCTCGGAGTGGCTCCAGTAGCCACAATGATGGCTTTAGCCTTATAGGTTCCTTTAAGGGTTTTCACAATCTTATAATCGCCTTCTAGTTTTACCTCTTTGGCCTCTTCTAGGTAAGATATGGTAGCGCCCCAATGGCTGGCTTGCTCGGCTACAAGCTCCGCCAACTTCTTTCCCTCAATGAACTTGAAACCAGGATAGTTTTCAATAGCATATGTAAGAGTAAGGGCTCCACCCGGAACAGCATTCTTCTCTAGCACCAGCGTCTTAGCACCTGCACGAGTAGCATACATGGCGGCTGTAAGCCCTCCTATACCCGCACCTATAACAATAACATCATACTCAGTTTGTTTACTAGCGCTCAATCCTCCGAGTGAAAACTTCATGCTATATTATGGAAAGCTTTTATAAAGATAATGTGGGAATTTAACAATATGATTGAGTTCTTATACTTAGTGCTGAAGTATGTGCTAGTGCTACTTATCTCAGTTATTACTCTCTATATTGCCTCCAAGCTGATGGACAAGCTCACCGCTAATATCGACGAATGGAAAGAGATTGCCCAGGGAAATGTGGCTGTCAGTATCTACTTTGCCGCTGTGGTGCTTTCCTTTGGTATTCTTCTGAGTGCGAGCATGAAAGGATACATGTCGCCCGTGATTGCCCCTGATATAGGTACTTATGCCCTAGCATTAGCAGGAGATATTCTCCGAGCTTTGGTAGGTATGATCTCTAGCGTGGTAACCATTTATGTGGCATTAACGGTTTATGACCGCTTAACCAAGGATATTGATGAATTTGAGGAGCTTAAAGAAGGTAATCTCGCCATTGGAATTATAGTGGCAGGAATGATACTTGCCCTCACCTTAATCATTGCTCCTGCGGTAGAGGCCCTTTCCCATTATATCTATCTGAAGCTCTTTGGGGGATAGATATGTACGATGAGTTGCTGGAGAAAGGAGATGTAGTGGATATTAGGTATCCTGCCAAAGGGTTCATTGTGGTAAAACCATGGGGCATGCGCATTATCAAGCATCTTTATCGGGAGTTTGAAGACTTATTAGAAGAGGATGGCCATCATCCTGTTCATTTTCCTGCAGTTATTCCAGAAGACAACCTAAGAAAAGAGGGAGAACACTTTAAGGGATTTGAGAGCGAGGTATTCTGGATTACCAGGGCAGGGTTGAAAGAACTTCAGAAAAAACTTATTCTTCGACCTACCTCTGAAACGGCTATTTATCCGATGTTTGCGTTGTGGATTAAAGGGCATTCGGATCTACCTGTGAAGGTTTATCTCTCCGAGGCAGTGTGGAGATATGAGACCAAGGCCACCCGACCTCTAATTCGAGGAAGAGAATTTTTATGGATAGAGACTCACGATGCCTTTAGGACCCACGAAGATGCTCATGCCCAGGTTCTCAAAGACCTGGAGATTGCCACCAAGGTAATCAAGGAGTTGTTGAAGCTGGACTTTATCATGGTAAGGAGGCCTGACTGGGATAGGTTTGCAGGAGCCGAATATACCTATGCTATTGATGTGTTGCTCCCTGACGGAAAGGTGCTTCAGATTGCAACCACCCACAACTTAGGGCAGAAGTTCGCCAAGGTATTTGATATAAAATTCATGGACAAGGACGAGCAAGAAAAATACGTCCATCAAACCTGCTTTGGTATCGGAATCTATCGCATTTTAGCCTCTATCATTTACATCCATGGAGATGAAGTGGGATTGAGATTGCCTAGTGCGGTTGCTCCTGTGCAGGTAGCCGTAATTCCTGTGAAACCTGAGGCGGAGGAGTATGCCAAGGAAATTTCCAAAGACATTCCTTATCGCACTGAGGTTGACCTTTCCCAGAAATCTCCGGGCAACAAGTTCTTTTACTGGGATAAAAAGGGTGTGCCTGCCAAGGTGGTAGTAGGCCCTAAGGAAATGCAAGAAGGAACGGTGACCATCTCTATGCGCACAGGCGAGAAGATAACCGTTCCACGGGAGAAGATGGTCCAGGTGCTGAGCGAAAAAATCAAAGAATATGACGAAGGTTTGTTCAAGCCTATTGCCATAAAGGATGTTTCATCTTTGGATGAGCTGGAACAGGCAATAAAGGAGAAAAAGGTGGCAAGGGCAGGCTTTTGTTCCATATCAGAAGAAGGCAAACAATGCTACCAAGTAATCAAAGAGAAATTTAATGCAGAGGTAAGAGGAGAAAGAATAGATATTCAGGAAAGCCCAGAAGGGATGAAGTGCTTGGTGTGCGGCAAGGAGGCCAAGCATGTCGTCTACATAGCCAAGCAGTATTAACATGAGAGCCTATTATCTCCAAAGAGGAAAACTCAAACAAGAAACCTTAAAGGATTTCAAACGTTACAAGGATTTTGTGGTGTATGAGGTATGGGATGTAGAAGAGCTCAAAAGGATTTTTCCTAAATTGGAATTAAAGGATATAACAATCGAGGATGTGCTGGAAGAAAACCCCGTAAAGTTAGAGGAGTTTGAACATACCTTTTTGCTAGTGTTGTATAAACCTTATATATTAGCGGATGATTGGGATTATGAACAAGTAAGCATAATCGCCAAAGATAAAATGGTGATTGTGTTCAGAGGAGAAAGGTCCGAGAATCTTATCAAAAGAATAATAAAGAAATTCTTTTCAAAAAAGCCCCTTTCTAAGGAGTTCTTTATATATGTGGCGATTGAGAGGTTCTTAGCTGAGTATTCCAGTCTAGTGGATTTCATTGAGTTTAGGATAAGAGAGCTAGAAAAGCAAATTACTGATCCTGAAACTCAGATTATTGAAGAAACTTACGATATTCGAGATTTGATACTGGATATCAAACAGATTATCGTAGGTTATCGAGATGTGGTCTTTACGTTGAAATCCAA
>JAADEL010000037.1 GCA_013153395.1 Microcaldota archaeon | reverse complement strand
TTAATCTTTTCGTAGGCATAGAGCTTTAGCTCACCTGTAAGCAAAGCTCCAGAGCGATAGCTTTCCTCAATCTCCTTTATCTTGTTGTCATCCTCCTCAAAGAAGTAATAAAGCAAGAGATAGGCAATATCTATCTCTGGTTTTCCTCCTAGGCGGCGGTGTTCTTCGATAGTGGGTTGTCCTCCAGAGAAGGCATTCATGATCTTGCGCTTCAAGGATTTTTCATCCTCATCCAACCATATCACTGTGTCAGGTTGAGAGGAGCTCATCTTGGCATCCAAGCCCTTTAAAGAGGGAAAGAACTTGCTGTGGATGGCGGCAATCTTCTCATATCCGAAGTAAGGAGCAATATCTCTCTGGATACGCCAATAGGGATCTTGGTCAATGCCGGCAGGAATAAGGGCCACCTTTTTCTCAAAGAAGGTGGGGGCAATCTGGATGCTCGGATAGAAAATCAACCCGATGTTAGTATCGTTGGTGAAGCCGAATACGGCTCGAGCAGTGGAAAAGGTGGTCTTACGGGCAATGGCCAAAACCCCCTTGTACATGTTTTTGATGTACTCAGTATCGCGGAATATGAAGGTCTTGTCAGGGTCAAATCCCAAAGCGGCTATATCCCGAGCATTATCCAACGAATATTGGTCGATCTCGTCCCAGTCCAAATCCCTTTTATGGACATATTTCTCGTCATCGCTTAACATGATATAAACATTTACTCCGAAGGCATCCTGAAGCCACTTCGAGAGCATGAAAGGAGGCAGATGTCCAAGATGCATCTTGCCGCTAGGTCCTCGGCCCGTGTATATGAAAAATCCTTTTTCCAATGCCCGCTTTAGGTCTCGGTGGGAGAAGAAGAAGCCTCTTCTAAGCACAGTGGGCAAGGGCCTGCCCGCCCTTTTTTCTAATTCCTCTAGGAGCTCAGGAGTTAAAGGAGAGGTCCCAAACTCCCTAATAAGCTTCTGATAATCAATCTCTCCTGAAACCTCCCAAGGTGTTATCATCTCTTTCCTTATTCTGAGGTGAGATTTTTAAATTTATAGCAATGACCCAAATCCTCTTCCATAAAAAGCCTCTCAGCATGAAGATAAATGGATAAATCTGGCTCTTCCTTGAACACCGAGGTTACCAGGAGCCCATAAAGAGCACTATAATTTTTAAACTCGCATATAAACGGTCGGGCCACTTTACGGAGGAGTTCTTCCTCTTTTTGTTTTATTTCTTCGAGAGTATAGTTTTGAAGAAGCTGTTGTCTAAGCTCCCACCTATATCTTATTTGAAGGTTCTCATAGCTTACCTCCATCCTACATCCTTCTGGTGTCTTATCAAGAGAGAACACAATAAATCCGGTTGCTTCTAATGTCTCATCTACATAATGGAAAGGATGTTTATAGGTAATGGGCCTACAATCTAGCACTGCATCTAAAAAGCATTCTGACGTCTGACAAACATCCACACATCCTGCCAGCAACACCAACAAAGCCAGTATTCCCCAATAATAGGCTTTCATTTTAGGGGTTTCACCTTCAAAACCACCCCTTCTTCTACCACTATTACCTTATCACCTTCTTTAAGAGGGTATTCGCTGCGGGCAGTCCACTCTTGGCCATCTATCTCTACCAGATATCCGTTTTTGAGTACCTTTATCACCCGTCCTACCTTGTTCTTGAGTCCGATGATCTCCTCGGTGGTAAGGGTGAGCTTCTCATAATTGGACCTCACCAGCTTAAAGGTGAAATAATAGGTAAGGATGGTTCCTACCAATCCAGTGGAGATAGCCAATAGATCCGAAGGATATACTAGATATACCAGACCGGCTATTATGAGGCCTACTCCGATAGGATAAAAGATACCGGCTGTAAATATATCCCATATTATTATGGCAATCCCCAAGAGGATGATAATATAGGCGATCATTTCTTACCACCCTTGCTTTTTAGCACCTCACTTATTCCCTTAATAGTGGACATAAATTCCGAGGTCTCATAAGGGAGGAGAATAGTATTGGAGGACTTGGCAACCTCAGGTAAATAATCGAGATAGCGGAGGGCAAGATATCGCTTGTCGGCCTCCTTCAAGGCCTGGGCCACATACTCGATTGCCTTGGCTTGGGCCTCTGCCTTGAGCTTGGTGGCCTCGGCTTCTCCTTGAGCTTTCAATATCTTGGATTGTTTTTCTCCCTCTGCTACCAAGATTTGGGAGGTCTTCCTTCCTTCTGCCTCCAGGATCATGGCACGCTTCTCTCGCTCCGCCTTCATCTGCATGGCCATGGCATCTTGAATATCCTTAGGAGGGTCTATCCTTTTGATCTCCACTCGAGTAACCTTGATACCCCACTTATCGGTGATGTTATCGATTTCCTCCCTCAACCTGACGTTAATCTTCTCACGATTGGAGAGCACCTCATCCAATTCCATCTCACCGATAATGGAACGTAAGGTAGTCTGGGCAAGCTGAACGATGGCCCAAAGATAATCATCCACGTTATAGATGGCCTTCTTAGGGTCCACAATCTGATAATAAATCACTCCGTCTACGGTTACCACCACGTTATCCTTACAAATGACCTCTTGTTCAGGGACATCTACCACCTTTTCCCTTAAATCCACCTTGATAACACGCTCTATCAAAGGAATCACAAAATGAATACCGCTCTTAAGCACCCTGTCAAACTTACCTAACCTCTCTACCAAAGCAACCTCGTGGGGCCTTACTATAACAATGAACATCTTCCCTACTATATAAAGAACAAGGAGGAGAATCAACCACTCGAACATATTAATTATTCTCCCCATCTTTTAAAAAACCTTCTACCACAAAATATCATATGGAGAAACGTATTACCGTGATTACCCATGTTGATCCCATATCTCAAAAGAGGATGGAGGCCTTTCTCAAGTACAGCCTTCAAAACCACAAGGCGGAGGTAGATGTGGAGGTAGTTTCCCTCGGAGAGAATACTCGGCCTTTGATTGAGGGGATCCCGAAGGTGATAAAACAGGTTTATCTGCGCTATCCCATCCAGGAGATGCTAAACCCTGATTGGATAGAGGAAAGCGTTAAAAGAGGGGAACAAAACCTGGCCATTGTGCTTTTGAACGGAGAGGTAGTGGGAAGCGGCTCTCTCATACTAAACGGAGATATCTATGAGCTAGGAAGAACGGCTATCGAGGAAAGAACCCAAGGACTGGGATTGGGGAAAGCCCTTGTTATTGTAAGGACAGCGATGGCTTTATTTCTCTATAAGTTAAAAGGAACACCCGCCTGGCTTTATTCCGAACCTCGTGCCATAAATGTGAGAACTGTCCACAACGTGCTCAAGTATGGAGGACTTGCGGTTACTGGGATTACTCCTCTCTATAATGTGAATGAGAAAAAGGAATCGGTCCTTCAGATGTACCGAGGGCTCGGCGGAATAGGTGTGCTTCCTGTAGTAAAGGATGAACCTCTGAATGAAGCCTTAAGAGAGTATGTAAAGGCCTTCCGTTATCTGGAGTTCAAGAAGGGTTGGCCTATGGAGCGAAAGGGTGAGATCCTGTTGATTGATGGAATGGTAATAAAGGAGGGAGTGGGACCTATCGGAAAGTGGGTGACTCACGATGGAGCCTCTTTTATTAAGGTAACGGTCCAAAAGCCCCGAGAAAGTGACTTAGAGAAGATTATAGAGCTGGCTTCGCAGATTGCAGACCGGGAAGGACTGGGAGCAATCGCTATAGTGGCCTTTGCTACCCGAGGCTTTGAGGAGATTGTAAGGTTTATGGAAGATAGAGGATTTGTGGTAAGTGGATATGTGCCATCCCATAAGAAGATGCCGGCTGTGATGGCCACCCAACTCACAGAGGCCTCTCCTAAACTAACTGAGGTATACTTCCCGGGAGACCTTCCTGATGAGTTGGAAAAGGTGTTGAAGGAAAAGCACTGGGCCCATAAGAGATAAAAAGCATGCGGGCCCATGTTAAGGTATGTACGATGAAATATATCTGAGAGCGCTTACTGGGCGTGTGGTTGCAAAGGCGGCAGCCGACCTAGGAATTAACAAGCTGGCAGTAGTAGCTCCTAAGAATATCCTATGTTCGGCAATGGGAGCGGCCATAGAGAGCGCTTTTGTCTCATATACAGGAGGGATAAGTGGACATTTTGAAAGGGCGCCTGAGGGCTTTGATAGTGTGCTATTGGCCTTTGGAGGAGAATCTCCTGTAGAGGAGATGAAGAGAGCCTTTGTAGAAAAGCTTAAGGATATGGCGGAGAGGGAGATAGAGAGTGATGTTATTATTCATGTCAGAACTTATGGGATGGGAGGATTGGACATGGCCTTGGAGGATGAAACCATTGCAGAATACCTGACCGAGAGAGCAACCTATGTCTATACGGTGGATTTGGAGCATGGCATCTTCAAGATGAATGAAATCCTGTGGGATGAGGAATATCAGCTCTATCCTGTGCTCGAGTATCCGCTTACCTTAGAGCACACAAGGTTGTTGAACAAGAGCCTAAGAGGAGCTTCCTTGAGATGGGTGGAGGAGCCGGTAGAGAAATAGAAAACTGGGGATAACCACATGAGAGAAGGCCAAGCAAGGAGGACAATAGAGCTTCAGTAAGGAGGCAATAAAGCCTCCAAGGAAAAAAGGCATGATGGCCTTCTCTAGATCCTTTTCTAGAAAATACCAACCCAAGGGAATCAATATCACCACAATAGTACGGGCTATAGCTCCTTCCAATCCCCCTAAATCGGCGGTAAGCATACGGGCTATAACCGCACTCAAGAACCCATAAAGAAAAGATTTAAAAGCCATCGCCTATAATTTAAAGGGAGGGGCCGTGGTGTAACCAGGTAGCACAACAGGCTCCAGATAGACGAAGAAACCTGTTAGTCTGGGTTCAAATCCCAGCGGCCCCATGTTATTCCTCTTCTTCTGGACCTCCCTTTACCCACTTAAAGCCCTTTTTGGTAATGGCGGCAATGGTAACTCCTTCTCCTGACCCGCTATCCCTCTTCATGGCGGTTAATACTGCCTTTTCCGCAATCTTAACTGCCTCTTTCAAAGAAAGATTGGGCTTGTACTCATTCTCGAGAACAGAGATGGCCAAGGTAGTTCCCGAACCTGTGGCCGTAAACTTCTCCTCGGTTACTCCTCCTAACATATCCACGTTATAGAGTCGGGGTTTTTTGTCTACTCCTCCCACTATCATCTGGATAAGGAAAGGAGAGTAATAACGATAATAAAAAAGGATGTTGGAAAGAAGGGTGACAAGGCTCTTTACAGGGATGGGTCTGCCATGGTCATATTTATAATCCCGAGCCTGATTTTTGAGAAAACGAATGAGGGCCTGAGCATCACCTACTGAACCTGCGATGGTTACACCTATATGGTCATCTATCTTGGCAATCTTTATCACATCTTTGCTAGCAATATAATGTCCCATACTGGCCCTTTTATCAGCGGCCAATACCACACCATCTTTAAAAATAAGCCCCACTGTAGTGGTGCCTGTTTCGAGTGCCATGATTCTATATAATGGGCAAAAGCTTTAAATGTTCTTTTAGGCTAGAATAAAACGTGGAAGAAAAGATAGGCGTGATAGTAGTAGATATTGACAATGATTTGGGAACAAAGGCCAAGATTCAAGGGCCGGTGGTAGGAGAGGAAGCCAACAAAAAGGCGGCCATGGAGCTGGCGTTGGCGGATCCCGAGGACTCCGATGCCAATGCCATAATGAAGGCTGTTTCTATATATCTTGATTTGAAGTCTCAAGGAAAGAATGCTATCATTGCTACGCTCACAGGCTCTGAGAAGCTTGGATATCAAGCTCTGGCTGAGCTCTCCCGACAACTGGATTACTTAATAGAGAACTATGGCATAAACAAGGTGATTTTGGTAACGGATGGAGCGATGGATGAGGAAATCATTCCAATGATTAATTCTCGTGGGCTCAAGATAGAGGGCATTGAAAAGGTATATGTGAAGCAATCCAAGGAGCTTGAAAAGACCTATCTTTTGTTGCTGGAGAAGCTCAAAGACCCTTATTATGCTAAATACCTGCTGGGCATTCCTGCTTTGATATTGGTAGGAATATCGTTGATTTATGCGCTGGATTTGCAGTGGCATTATTTTACAGCGTTGATTGGCATCTATCTCTTGATGAAGGGATTTAATATTGATAGCTATATTGAGGAGCTGTTTGAGTTTCTGCAGATAGGAAAGGATAAGAAGCTGAGGTTTGTGGCATCTATAACGGGTTTGATGTTCTTGGTGGTGCTTGGGTCCATATCCTATTATGTTTATCTGGAAACCTATAAGGAGCTGGGGAAGATTGAGGCATTGTTCTATGCTATAGATATCTTTGTGAGCGTGCTTGGAGTGATTTTGTTCCTTGCGATAGGATTCAAGCTTATTTTGTCCTATACGGAAAACCCTATAATAAAGGCTAAGCACTTCCGCTATGCCCTTTACCTCCTTTACATCTTTGTGAATTTGAAGATGTTGTTGCTCTGGGTGTCCAATGCTTATCCTATCCCTCTGGTGGATAAGTATGTGAACTTTCAGGATGTGGTGATTGTGTTTGTGCTATCATCGATGATATTGTTGCTAGGGGATTATTACCTTGAGGAATACAAGAAGTCAGGGTTGTTGAGGATGGATCCTGAAGGAAAGGAGGTCTACGACAGCAACTTCAACTATATTGGAAAGATAAAATCCATTGATTGGGGAAAGGAGAAGTTGAGGGTGCTCTCAGCCTTTAATCGTGTGCTAAGCATCCCTTTTTCCCAAATAGAGGACATCCAAGAGAACAGGATTATCATAAGGTGATAGAATGATTTCTAAGCTTAGAGGATATGAATGGGCCAGTGCAGAGGCTTTCAAGAGGGCAAAGCAGGAAAG
This sequence comes from Microcaldota archaeon, assembly GCA_013153395.1. GTDB lineage: Archaea > Micrarchaeota > Micrarchaeia > Anstonellales > J096 > JAADEL01. The sequence continues at coordinate 5,277 of JAADEL010000037.1, read as the reverse complement.
GAGGTCTCCTATAGAGATTGCCCAAGAGATTGCTAGTGAGCTCTCTTCCCAGGATTGGGTGGAGAGGGCAGAGGTGGTAAACGGATATGTGAATGTAAAGCTAAGCGTGGAGGGATATAAGAGATGGTTGAAGGAGAGGCCGGGAAAAAAGGATAAGAAGGTTGCTATAGAGTATGTGTCTGTTAATCCTAATAAGCCTTGGCATATTGGGCATCTTAGGAATGCCTTGATTGGGCAAGTGTTGGGGAATGTTTATGATTATCATGGGTATGATGTAGTGAGATTGGATTATATTGATGACTTGGGGCTGCAGGTGGCCCAGAGCTATTGGCATTATCTCAAGTATGGGCTGAAGGAGCATCCTCGGATGGATTGGGCGGTAGGATTGGCCTATGTGGAGGCAGCCCAGCTCTTTGAGGAATATGAAAAAGAAATAAGGGAGATCTTGAAAGAGATGGAGGAAAAGGGGATTGCTAGGGAGTTTGTGGAGAAGGTGCTAGAGCATCAATTGATTACAGCAGCCAACTATGGAATAAAACACCATATGAGGGTGTTTGAGAGCGATATTGCCCGGTTGTTTGATAGAACTATTGCTCTTTTGAAGGAGAAAGGATTTATTGTTTATCAGGAAGAGGGAGAGCTAAAGGGAACCTGGACCACCAAGGATGGAAAGGTGGTGATAAGGAGTGATGGAACAGCCACCTATCTCGGAAAGGATATAGTGTTTCAGCTTTGGAAGATGGGCTGGGTAAAAGGAATAAGGTTTGTGAAACGAAAGGATCCCACAGGAGAAGTATGGTATTCCTGGAAGGAAGGAGAAGAAAAGGAGATCAATGCGGATATTGTGGTAAATGTGATAGGTATGGAACAATCCTTGCCCCAGTCCCAGATTGCTAAGTTGGTGAAGGAAATCTATCCTGAGAAAGAGTATATTCACGTGGCCTATCAGCGCGTGAGATTAAAAGATAAGGCCTTTTCAGGCAGGAAGGGAACATGGGTGGGATATAGTGCCGATGAACTGCTGGAAGAAGGAATAAAAAGGATAAAGAGTAAGGAGTTGGCATTGGCGGCCATCAAGTTCTTTATTTTGAAATATAACCCAAGTAAGGAGGTTATCTTTGACTGGAATAAGGCTCTCTCTACCGAAGGAGACTCAGGAATATATATCATGTATAGCTATGTAAGGGCAAGGTCAGTTTGGAGGAAAAGTGGAATGGGAGGAGAGCCTGAGCTAAGGGAAATAGACGATGTAGATAGGGAGCTAGGAAAGTGGTTGGTAGCGGCCAAAGAATATTGGGAAAAGGCCTTAAGCTATCATGATCCCTCTGCCCTTGCCGATTATGCCTTGGAGTTGGCCAGCGCCTTCAACAGCTATTACTCCAAAGTAAGAATATTAGGGAATGAGAATAAGTTATTTTTCACCTATTGGACAATGAAGAGGTTGGAGGAAACCCTTAATCTTCTTGGGATAGATGTGGTTGAAGAGATGTGAAGGTAGTGTTGACAGGAGAAACAAGATAGAGTTTGCCATTCTTGGCATAGGCGGCCTTTACCGGGATGCCTTCAACCTTGATGATGTAATCTCCATCTTCTTCCACCTGAGGAAAATTCCCCTCGTTAAAGTCCTTTAAAGAGAGGTTGATTACATAGCGCTTGGCCAGATGTCCAAACACGCTTACAAAGCCATCAGTAATATGCCCCTTCCTAAAGATTACAATGCCTTTTTCTCCCTTCTCCTTCACGCTCAACAACGTCTTAAAGAAGGCACGGTCCTTCTCAATCACCAGACCTTTGGGCTTCTCTATCCCGAACCTTTCTAGGAGCAATCTAGATACACCTGGTCGTAACAATAAATTCCTTCATAGGTCTCGTTGAACTTGATATAGGTAGTAACTTTCTCAGGGAAAGTGAGTGTTCGAGTTCTATCAATCGCATACACAGTATCACCTTTATATTTACAATAATCATCCCGTATTTGAGCAGAACCATCCTCACTGGACACAGTCTTGGTAGTCATATAACACTCACATGCACTACTTGGCCATCCTGGCGAAAGTTGCTTACATATTATTTCCGGTAGTTCTAGTGTGTAAGGTTCAGTTATGGAAGTAATAGTAATATTGGCTACTAAAGTTTTATTTACCAGTACACCACAATTACTGCTTAGCGTGGTAACATAGGTATAATTGCCATAATTAAAAGAGAAATACTTTCTCTCAAAGTCACATCCGTCTTCATAGTGCTTAGATAAGTAAATCGGTCTATCCGTTCCATATTTGAAAGAACCATAACCTGTAATTTCCAAATTATTATAATTACTTTTACACCAATCTGTTCCCAATCCTTCTTCAAATATATATCCAGTATAATCTGAAATAGTTGTAGTACCTGGCACATGATAGTATTCCTTTACCTCATAACATGTAGTGGGTTCACACACGGTCTTTACTTCGAAGCGGCAGTCTTGAGGGGCGCACTGGCGGGCGTTGAGGTCGGAATAAGTGTAAGGCTGGACACCAAAGCTCTTATCGAGACCATAGATCTCATGATAAAGAACAGGCATGGTACCTTTAAGATAGGTAATAGCAGGGAAGAAGGTATAATAAATAGGCTCTCCTGTCTCAGGGTCAGGTACCATATTACAAATATATTCTCCTGATAACATATTGGCCAAGGCCACTTTCAAGGAATTCTGGAGGAAGTTCTTGGAGTTCACTACCACATTCTCTATTTCCAATGGATTACTACCAGCGAGTCGATAGGTAGGATAGGTGTTGTTAATACATGTTATTACTACATCCTCTTCACTTACTACATACTTACACAGACTAGGATCATCAATAATTACCTCCTCCACAGATTTAATGGTGGCGGCTCTTAAACCTCGACCTAGTTCGTTTCCTTCATAAATAGCACTTCCTGGCTGAACCAATGCCTGGTCAAAGTCTTCAAAATGCACTCCCATTACACCCACAGCAGAAAGTTCATCGCTTCTATTGGCCATTACCTTCATCAAGTAATGGATGCCCTTAATAGGAGTAACTTCATAGATATAGAGATAGGCTGGTTTTCCAGAGTAGGTAATACTCTTATTTAAAGCCTCGATCATCTTATCTACAGCCAAGTTCGCAGTATACTCACTATCAATGTTGGTAAACTTCGTGGTAAAGAATAGGATATCTTGATCCCACCACTTTTCCTTGCTACAATCAATAAAGCTGCTAGCAGGTACAGGACAATCATAATTTGCGAGCGTTCCCCTGTTACAATATTTACCAGCTATAGGAGCATAACCACTAAAGCTGGCAGAAGAAGAGGTTACAGTGAAATCAATGGGAATGACTGGCATACAGGTTTGACATACTTCTTTTACATACTCCCTTTTATCTGTGTCTGGAGTAACTACAATTACACTTCCAATCGGGACATCAGTATATTGAATGAATGGGAAAGGAATGGCGGCATCCACTAAAATGAAACTATCTATTTCTCGTAGAAGCTTGGTAAGATAATCTAATTTGCCTACATTTAGGGAAGTTTCAACAGGCACCTCTCCTAAAAACATCACACTAGCGGTACCATTATAAATGTCTACCGTTTCAGAGTCATTGTTCCATATTTCTTGATCAATAAAGAGGATAGGTTGTACTCCCGACATAAGAAGGTCCTTTAGAGTTTGCTCGGTATTAGGTACATGTCGCCAGAATCCATACGAATAATTAAAGGTGGAATTAAGGGTTTGAGTGTAGTCAGGTCCTATTATTTTATTCTCTTCTACCACTGTACCACTATAACATCCTTTTACTCGACGATAGAGGTCATAAGCTATTGTACGATCCTCCACCACTACATTTCCACATGCATGCTTAGCATGACTTACATCATCTTTTTCATCTCCACTATATCGGAAGTCATTCATGGGAGCAAAAGAGATATATTGGACAGCGCTTGTTACGTACCCTTGACTTATCTTAGGTAATCCATAACTTCTTACCTTGATTCCCCATCCTTCATAACCTGGTTCGCCCGTTTCCGCAATCATACATCTACCAAAGGCATTATCTCCGTCCACGTCTATCACAAAAGCCACACTGGCAAAATAGGCACTATCATTCATGGTAGCAAATGGATAGCGTACAAAGGAGATGTTGAAGTATGTCTCATCATTAAAAATTTTATCACAGAAACTACTAGCGGAAATACTTCCTCTTAAGGTTTCTGGTCCCACACTAGTAAGATTTATTACGCCGTATTCCATACTTTCAATTTCAAATCCATTATCCAAAGTGATCTCCCCTCTTACTATTATCCCACTTACTTGAGAGCCAGTGGGACATACCACCACAGCATCCGGTCCATTATAGCCTTCAAAACATCCCATTATTTTTAGATCTTCATCATCTTTGGGGTATATCTCATCATTAATTTGAATAATTTGTCTAGGTAGGGCCAACACTTTCATTCCATCTACTATTAAAGCTCTACTAGCAAAACTAAAGTGTTCATGAGTATCCTCTGGAGGCACCCATTTTTCTTTTTCTTCATTTTCATTTTTCGGAGACCAAGGCACTACCTCTAAATAAGTCATGTTAAAGGAGGGTTTTGCCTTCCAATCTTCATTAAACTTCAAAGTAGGCATATAACGCGTCGATAAAACATATTTTTTCTTATAGTATGGGTCTTCTATTTCAATATATTTTACATATTTGTCGAGCGGGTTACTACCTGGAGAAATCCCAATAGCACTAGGATCAATATCTTTACGTGAATGATTTAATACCCAATAAAGATCGAGTGCGTAACAACCTTCAGCTGTACACCCACATTCAATATCTTGGCCAGTATCTTTATCCACACAACTATATCTCTCATAATAGGTATTCTCACAATAATAGAGGTTGTCTTCTATATAACATTCATAAGGTAACCCAGTAAAGTTTTCAAAGGTTCCTTGGGCAGTAAATCTCGGGAAGGTGTGATGGATAGCGGTATTGGGGAAAAATCTGCGATAATATGCATATGGAAGGTAATGGGAGATATATCCAAATGGTTTGGGCTTTTCCACCAATATCTCTTCTATGCTATTCTCAGCAACAATACGCAAAGGTCTATACCTGATTTCACTTAAACCAAAACACACAAATACACAAAAGTTCCTCTTTACATTAGCCCACAAATCTAAAGTAAGGCTGGAATTATAAACTACTTTATGATATGTATCATCAATCGGAATATAAGAGCTCTTATAGTTGATTTGTTTCTCCCATCCTCCACTTA
>JAADEL010000028.1 GCA_013153395.1 Microcaldota archaeon | reverse complement strand
AGCCATCGGTTCTCATTCTCAAGATAAGCAGTTTTGTTTATGTAATAGGTGAGATTCTCCTTATAAGCCTGGTTAAGCTCCTGATAGGAGAAATAAAAGTACACAGCTACTCCGATTGTTATGATAAGCATCCCTGCCAATAATGCGATAGCTCCCAGCTGAACTAGGTGTTTTTTGTTCATGCTATGTTTTTTAACAGATTTGTTTAAAAACCTCCTATGGAGATTACTGCCGATTTACACATTCACAGTAGGTTTGCTAGGGCCACCTCCCGTTATCTCGATATCCCTCATATTGTTCATTGGTCCCGACTTAAAGGACTCCAGCTCACAGGCACAGGAGACTTTACCCACCCTGCCTGGATGGAGGAGCTTAAAGGGCTGGAAGAAAGGGATGGTTTGTTGTGGTACGAGGGATATCCACTTATGCTGAGTGTGGAGGTTAACAATATGTTCGAATATGAAGGCCATCCTGTGAACATCCATAATGTTATTTTGACTGATTCCTTGGACTCTGCCCAACAAATAAATGACTTTCTTTCTAACTATGGAGACCTAGGGGCAGATGGACGGCCTAATCTTAAGCTCTCTATGCAGGAGATGTTGGATGAGCTCAAGCTCCTTAATCCAAAAACTGAGGTCTTTCCTGCCCATATATGGACGCCTTGGTTCTCTATCTTGGGAGCCAGGAATAAACTGAGTTCTATATTTGATGTGGTGGATGACCGCATTCTAGCCATAGAAACAGGCCTTTCTAGTGACCCTCCTATGAACTGGATCACCGAGGCAAGAAGGTTTCCTATTATATCTAATTCGGATGCTCACAGCCCTAAGAATCTAGCCCGAGAAGCCACAGTGTTAGATGTTAAAGAATTAAGCTATGATGAAGTAATAAAGGCCATCAAAGAAAATAAAATCATAAAAACCTACGAATACTATCCTCAAGAGGGAAAGTATTACTGGGATGGGCATAGGAAGTGTAATGTTTCTTTTCCACCTGAGGAGTCCCTAAAGCTCAACAATCGTTGTCCTGTATGTGGAAAGAAGCTCACCATCGGAGTGCTCCATCGCGTGATGGAGCTTGCCGACAAACCTTTAGGGTATAAGCCTCCCAGTGCTCGCCCCTTTAAACATATTATCCCTCTCCATCAATCCCTTTCCAAAATCTTAAATAAACCTATCACATCAAAAAAAGTAGAGGAAATGTACCACCAGCTGGTAAATTACTTCGGGAGTGAGCTCAATGTCCTAGAGGCTCCGCTAGAGAGGCTTAGGTTAGCTATGGACCCTCTGCTTGCCAAGAAGCTCTACGCCATCAACCAAGGTCAGATTTCCTGGAAACCTGGGTATGATGGAGTATTTGGAGAATTTACCCTGGGAGAAATAGAACACAAAAAGCAAACCTCCCTAGGTGATTTTGAATGAGACTATCGTTTTTGATTAACATTTACTTTTTCATCGGGTTGGTAATGCTTCCTGTTACCATCTACAGCTACTTCGCTGAAGGTAGCTTGTTTTATTACCTTGTGATATTGGAGATGGTATTTCTTATTCCTGGATTCCTTTATTCCACCACTAATCTCTATAAGAAGCTCAAAAAGTTTTTCTATCGTTTCATAAACAAAGGGATCGAGTTGGAAAAAGAGCTCAAGAAAACGCCTGACGTGCTGTTAGGAGATGTGTTGGTGGTATTTGCCTTTGTTTGGTTGATAAGTGGGATATTGTTTGCCCTGCCTTTCTATTTTTACGGTATTCCGCTGGTAGATGCTCTTTTTGAAGCCTTTAGCGGGATTACTACCACAGGATTCTCTGTAATCGGCCCTTTGAACCAATATCCTTCGGACCTCCTCTTCTACCGAAGCTTCTTAAACTGGTTAGGAGGATTGGGGATCACAGGATTTGCACTTACCGCCTTAAAAGGCCTTACTGGTAAGGGATTTGCCAAGGTGTATGGGGTGCCTGAAGACGCTCATATATTCAAGTATTTGTTTGTGGTATATCTTGTGCTTACCTTCTTGGGTTGGCTGTTGTTAATAGGAGTAGGTCTAGATTGGTTTGATGCCTTGAATATGGTGTTTTCTGCTATAAGCAACGGAGGGTTCTCCCATCGGGATGATTTAGACCTCACTCAAGCCCAACGGATTGCGATGGGAATAATAATGTTCATAGGGTCAATAAGCATGCTTATTTACATTAATCTGCTTAAGGGAAAGCTCCAGTTAGGTGAAAGCTTCTATTTTTACATCATGGTGGTGATAGCGTTAATCGTGATGTTAAGATACTTTGGAGGAATAGATTGGATAGAGAGTATGCTCTATGTGTTTGCTACCATCACCTGTGGAGGATATGGGTATGTGGATTATCATCTCAACGATACTGCCACCTTCTTCTTGATCCTGGCAATGTTGATGGGAGGTATGCTAGTATCCACAGCTGGAGGTATAAAAGCTGGCCGTATATTGGTAATGCTGAAGTTTGTGAAAGAACAGGTAGCCAAGTATTTCCGCCAATATAGCGCTATGTCCAAGGTAAGGTTGAACAACCAGCCTCTGGATAGCCACTCCCTCAACAACATAATAAGCTTTGTATTCTTGTTTGTGCTAAGCTACTTTGGATTGGCGACATTGTTGATGGAATATGGATATGGGATGAAGGATAGTTTGTTTGTGGCCGCATCCACCATAAGCAATGTGGGGGCCTCCACCATTGACATGACTTACATGCCTGATTTCCTTAAACTTATCATAATGGCCTTTATGTATATTGGCCGTATCGAGATCCTGCCGGTAATTGCCCTATTTGGTAAGCTCTACTTAAGCATAAAAACCTAATTTCCCATATTAGGGCATGATCGTGCTGGAGGGAATAGACGGAGCGGGAAAATCCACTCTGGCAAAAGCCCTTTCTCAAGAGTTAAACCTGCCGGTAAAGTCCTTTCCCAACTATGAAAACATTCCGGTGATTAAAAGGTACTTCCAAGGAGAGCCCATTACCCATGAAGGTGCCTTTCTGCTGTTGTTAGGAGACATTCTCTCTGAAAAAGGAGATTTTATTGCGGATAGGTTTTATTTTTCCACCATCGCCTATGCGAAGATTGACCTCTTTAAGGCCATTGCCATTATCGAAACGGTTAATCCTTGGTCTCCTGATGTAGTGTTATATTTAGATGTGGATTTTGATAAGGCGTTGGAGAGGACTGCTCAAAAGAGAGGAGAAGCTGTTTTCGATGACTATGATAAGAATGTAGCCTTCTTGAAGGAAGTGAAACGAAGGTTTGATTTCCTATATGAAAGACAGTATAGAGCGCCTTGGATAAAGATAGATGCCAACCAGCCCTTTGAAAGAGTAGTGGAACAAAGCTTGGAAGCTCTGAAACCCTACTTATAGAACTTTTTCAACAGGGCATAGTAGGAGTTTCGGGAAACAAGATATCCCAGTACATAAGCTATGGCGGTGGTTATTCCAAATCCTACTACTTCAGGACTACCTACCGCTATTAACGGCAACATGATTACCAAAGCAATGTAGGTGTTGTTCTTGATAATCTCGAAGGCCTGTTTCACCTCATTCCTACGGAACATATCGGTGATTATGATCTGTCCATCGATGGAGATACCTGCAGCCGCTATCAAACCTGCCATTGCCGCCAAATCTAATGTGAATTGTCCCACTATGGTAAGGAGAACTAGGTTCTCTATTAAGGTGGTGATAAAGAGAGGGATAAAGATGTTGAGCTTCTTGTATCTCAACGCTAGATAGATGGAGATTAAAAGCACGGCAATCCAGATACCCGCTAAGGAGTATTTGAAGGTCTCTTCTCCTAGCACAGGTGGGATGCGCGTAATACCCGAGACCTCCAACTTCACAGGGAATGCTCCACCCTTTAGCACCGAGGCAATGTACTTGGCCTCTTGTATGGGATCCTGGCCAGGTGCTACCGTACCTGTGATAAGATAATTAAGGCCTCCGGCTGTCTTCCCTGAAGCTAGATTAGGAGAGACCAAAGGTGCCGACACCAGACCGATTACCTTCCATGATTTGATATAATAACCGGTTTGCTCATCCCCTCCATATTCAGGGTAGAGTTCACTCTCGTTTACGATGATAGTATTGGGACGGTCTTTGAATTGTTCTAAAGAGGTAATAAGCGTCACATTCTCAGGGATGGTCACCTTATCCAAGTCCTCTTCATATACCAACGTGTTGTTGAGATAGGTCAGGACCTCAAGAACCTGTTGTGGGGCCTTTATCTTCTCTCGAGAGAGAATAATATAGGCGTTTTCCACAGGATCAAGGAACATATAGATAGGTCTATTGGCCTTACCTTTTACCTTCTCCAAAAAGCGTATGTTGGCTTCAGGAGTTATAGAGAAGCTCACACCCCAGTCAGCACCTCCTATCTGGTCAGCCCTGAAGGTAGTATAAACGGTTCCCGGAAGGATATCTCTTCCTGTAAGGACAACCTCCCCATCTACTATCGCTATAAACCGTCCTTGTTGGGAGATTATTTGTTCAATGCGCTCTGGGAATGTTTCATCAGTGGATGGAACATCCAAGTAAATGAGGTTATTTCCCACACCAGTCACAACCACCTGCTCCAGACCAAAAGCCGATATACGACCTTTAAGCTTGTCCAGAATCTCATTCATGGTGGCTTGATCCACAGGCTGAGAAAGGGAGATCACAATACGGGTTCCTCCGCTGAAGTCAATACCTGTTTTTATCCCTCCTAAGGCCAAGGCGATGAGAGAAAGGGCACCTAGAGCAAGCAAAGAGGCTATCTTCTCATCATCTGTCTTTGAAAAGGTGGAGAAGATAAAGATATCCACCAATAGGACCAAGAATACACTTAGGCTTGGTTTTGGTAACAGGAGGATAGCAATCAAGGATAATATAACAGAGGCGATGAATGCTTTGTTCATTTCTTCTCACCCAGTTTTTCCAACAGATAGGCGTTAAGGCCCCATGTGGTAAAGATATCCACGAAAAGTCCCATCACAACAACGCTGGCAATCTCTTGGTAGAACACTATTTTCAATATATAACCGATGGCAAGCAGGATGATAAAGGCAAGGATTCCTGTGGTAGTCATGGAAAGACCAGTGCTCATTGTTTCATTAACCACTTGGGATTTCTCCAAGCGGGATTTGAAGTAGCGGGAGGTAAGCAACACATCCGTATCCAAGGAATAACCCAAGATCACAAGCAATGCGGCAAAGGTGCTAAAAGACAACGGAATCCCCAACAATCCCATCAATCCCAAAACAATAAATATATCCACCAAAGCACCGGTGATTACTATCAAAGAGGGAATAATGGTGCGGAAGATATAAAGCACCACCATGCTCACAAAGATTATGGCAAGCAAGAACACCTGCTTCATTTTCTCGAAGAAGGTTTGAGATAAAGTAGGGGTAATGGTGCTTATATCTACGGTAGCCTCAGGTAACATGGCCTTTATCCTATCTCGGAAGTTGTTGAGGACTTGATAATAGGCCTTCTCGGCAAAATCTACATAATCTTGCACGGTGGCATTTTCTGGCAACGAGAGGCCAGAAAGCTCGGATAAGCGGGCAATCAATCTAGAACATTCTTCCTGATAAGGTTGGGTAGATTGGTTTTGAGCATAGGCCAATGAGAGGTTGCGGGCACATTCTATCAACTGGTTTCGAAGCTGAGAGGCCTCCTCTATCTCCGGAGGATTAGGGATCTCCAGCTCGTAGATATATTGGTCGCCCGCTGTCTTAGCATTAAGCCTATAAGGAGGGGTAAAATAATCTTCAATGGTGATAGGGGTGGAAGAAGTAATAGTAATCAAGGTTCCACCTTGAAAATCCATCCCTAGCTTTAGATGGAACCACCCATAAAGGGATAAAAGGAAAAGAACTACCAATCCTGCCAATAAATACTTCCTATCAATCACACCTTCTTTTACAGGGAAAGATTTATTAAGGTGTCAGATAAAAAAGAAAAAAGAAGAATTTATCTAAATTTTGGAATCTTGTAAGGATCATAAACCTCAATCTGGGTAGTTCCTTCTATTAACTTACCATCTTCGCCGTATTCGCCTAGTCCTACTACAAGCTCACCGGCGCTATCGCTATAAAATACTGCAAGAATATGACCTGGCTTGCCATCCTCTGGATAAGTTAGCTTAGCCACACATGCCTTTTGCTCCTCCTTACACTTAAAGTCTTGGAATGTATCGCCTTTTAGCGGTGCAAAGAACCATATATATCCTCCTTCCGTACTATACAATAGCATTCCTTCTTTATTGGCCACCATATGGTGATTGTCAGATGTTCTCATGTAATAAAAGATCATTAAATCGGCCATTACTCCTGCAGGAAAGTCTTCTTTAGCCAACTTCTGTAAGAGATCATAGAAATCCTTATCTATCTGCTTGAATTCGTCGTGTGTGAGCACAAAGATAAGCAGGTTCTTCTCGCTTAGTTTTATCTTTTCAGAAGGATTTGCCAGGGCGTGGTTGGTGCTCACTACTTCTATCTTTTGTCCTGTAAACTGCTTCACTGGATCGGCCTTTTTCACTAGAGGGAGTCCCAACAATGTAAAAGCCATGGTTACTACTCCCACTCTCAATAAGCTCTTTCCTCTCTCTCTAACTGCTCGGAAAAATTGGGATCCTGGTCTCTCTTTCTCAACCTCTGGTTGCTGCTTCAGAGGCTCCTTTCCGGTTTGTTTATATACCATGAATGTTATTGTGGGGAAAATTATATAAATCTAAGGTACTACTTCGGCAATGCTAGGGTAACTCGGAGGGCCACTAGCAATTATCTTATGATAGATGTCCTTGCCGGTAAAACGAATGTGGTTTTTGTCTGTGTATTCTCCTTTATATATTACAAACCTATAAGGAAACTCAGAAAGGGTGTTTTTAGCTAATTTAACTGCCAGTAGCTTGCCAGGCTCTTTCTCAGTGGGCTCAGTTACATATACGATGCACATCTTCTCCTTACATTCCACTTCTTTAAATTGGTAATGTAGGAGGGAGGAAGGCATTATAAACCATATCATTCCTTTAAGTACTCCTTTATCAGTGGTGTTATAGAAGATAATGCCCTGCTTATATATTATAGCATGGAGGTTTTGAGGAGTTCTGATGTAATAGCCATCAGGGAGTTTTGGATCCTCTATTTTCACAAACCTATTCAGTGGCACCTCCATTTGTGCTTTATCGGCCAGTACTTCCAAAAAGGTCTTATACTCATATCCCATCTTCCCTACATCAAAGGTGTATATTTTTACTCGGTAATCGAACATATAAGTGACATGTGGGTCGTATTGAGCATAGGCGGCGTTTATTGGTGGACTATTTGCTACCTTAGGGACAACAGGAAAACCCAGCATAAAATTAGCGGCCACAAGAAAAGGCGTTACTTTCTTTCCCCATTCCTCTATTTTCCTGAAAATCCGAGAACCAGGTCTTTCTTTTTCTCTTGGCATAGGAAATTCCTGTTTTTGGCCTACCATAGTTTATATAGTAAAAAACAATATAAAAGAGTTATTGGGTAGTGGGTGGAAACAACAGCACAGGACCTTTGGTTTCCCTCTGTCCTCGGGAGGTAGTTATTCTAAAAGATATGTTATCTTTAAGGCGCTCAAAGATTACTTCAAAATCCTTATACTGTATTTTTACCAATCTCAAAGCTTCTAAAGAGAAAGTAAGTGTGTTGCTAAGCTTGCCAGACAATGTGAGAAAAGGCACCTCATCCAGCATATAATTCCATTCATAGGCCGCTGCCAATCCTCCATCTTTTATTTCATAAAGCAAGAAATTGCCCATGGCACCAATCACACCTATATAATTGGTTTCTCCTCTCTTGATATGAGTTGCAAAGTAAGGGCTAAAATGAGAAAGCATGAGTTTTTCTAGTCCGGCAGGAAACAAACGAGCAAATCCTTGCGATGCCTTCTCCAAAGCTCCTTCAGTTGTTACCAAGTTCCTAACCACTCCTTCAAAGGTTACCACTACAGGAGGAGATTTTTCCAAGTCCAGATAATAGCCTAAATCAGTTCTTCTTAAAAGAGGCTTTCCTTGTTTGCTCCGCCTTTCATTGGCTGCTTTCCATAAAGAGCGTTCATAATGTTCTTCTAGATTGCGGAAAACCTTTTCTTTATCAGGAAACATCCAATCTAACGGACCTCTTTTCTTAGAGGATCTTTGGGGTTTTTCCCTAAACATATGTTAATTTATGTTAGGTTGCGCTTATAAAGGAGGGGGAGGGGTAATTTCCAATACCATTTCGGTTTTTACTCAACCAACCTTAGTTATAATCACTAAAAACCACTTTTTACCACCATATAAATAAGGGATTTTGGCATTGGACAGGACCTCCCTGGGACTGGAAATGACCCCCCTCCCCCCAGCCCATTTAAAGTTTTAAGCCCAAAATAAAGGCATGCTAGGCACTTCTGGTATAAGAGGCGTTTATGGTGAAAAGATAAAAGGGAGCTCTGTATATGAATGGGTAAACAAGTTTGCCCAAGAGTTTGATTATATTTATATAGGAAGGGATCTAAGAGAGAGCTCTTTACCATTGGCTAAGGCAGCTTCGGCAGGAGCCTTAAGTGCAGGGGTAGATGTCTATGACCTTGGCATAGTGAGCACCGGCATAATGGGCTTTGCAGGAGTGGGAATCATGATAACGGCCTCTCACAACCCCTTAAATCACAACGGCGTTAAGTTTATCAAAGAAAAGAGGGAGCTCATGAAAACCGAGGCGGGCTTTCTTACTGAGCCCCTGTATGAGGCAGGAGCTGGCCATTATTATCAAGAGGAGATTTTCAGCGATTATCTGGATGCCTTAGAGGTATTTGAGTTCTCCTTCGAAGGTCGTGTGTTTGAGGTTAATTCAGCTGTTCAGACCTTTTTCACCTGGTATGCTAAAGAGAGCACCGAGCGCTTTTCCCTTATAAACAACGTGCCTAAGATGGTGAGGGAGAGCGAGCCTAGCAAACTTTCCCTTGAAGAGGGCTTTGCCTATGATGCTGACGGAGACCGAGTAGTTCTTTTCAAAGACGGTAAGCCCATATCAGGGGATCTATTGTTTGCGATGGTGGCCCGCTATATGGCCGAGCAAAAGGGCAAAAAGACCTTGGTAGCAACTGTTGAGCTCCCCAAATACCTTCTTAACTACCTTAAACAATTTTATCCTCATATAAGGATTGTGCCGGTGGGCTCTACCTTTGTAGGATACGAGCTCATGAAATACAAGGATAGCTTTGGGGGCGAGCCTAACGGAGAATATATCTTTCCTGAGATCTCCTATGTGCCCGATGGAATTGCCTCTACCGCCCTCTTAACCGAGATGGAGTCCCAGGGCATGCTTGAACTTCCCCATATAAAACCCTATCCTGTGGAACGTTCCAACTATCCCACTACCCAAAAACATCAAGTAATGGAGAAGCTCAAATCCCTTATTCAAGAGGATTTCTCCGATATTGATGGCATCTTGATAGAGAAAGAAGATTATAAGGTCCTTATAAGGCCAAGCGGAACTGAGGATCTCATAAGACTAACAATAGAGGCAAGCACACCCCAGCTCCTAAAAGAAATAAAAGAAAAATACGAGAAGCTTATTCTTCCACTACTCTAGTTTTCACAATCTTGTCATGCAAGGTCTCCTTTTCTACCAGCCAGAGTATAAAGGAAATTAATGCGGTAAGCATACAGAACCTTAGGAAGCTTCGGACAGCTAGATCCGCCAACGTGAGCTGGCCAGTGCTTTTTACCACCCGCAATCCTAGCAACTTCTTTCCTAAACTCTGTCCTTTCCAGCCTATAAGGTGAAACAATGGGTCATACAGAAACTTTG
Source organism: Microcaldota archaeon (assembly GCA_013153395.1). Taxonomy (GTDB): domain Archaea; phylum Micrarchaeota; class Micrarchaeia; order Anstonellales; family J096; genus JAADEL01. The sequence goes on along the minus strand of JAADEL010000028.1, from coordinate 29,691 downwards.
TCAAGATAAACCCTATTACTCCCAAAAAACCCAGGTAAGACATCACTATGCCGTTAATAAAACCCAAGGCTATCAAATCTATCACATAGGCTGCTATCCTTTTCAATTTTGTGTTCATAATACACACCCTCCCAAACACTTTATAAACCTATCTTTTCTGCTGGAGAATGCGCCGGTTCTTTCAAGAACCCCGCGCAAGGGACACGGACCCTAATAACATGCCCCTTCCGACAACCCTGTGAAAGGGTGTGAACCCAGATAGGTGGCCACCCTTTCAACAACCCTGAACCCCATTAGGTGCCTAACAGGATTCGGGGTTTTTAAAAGGGCAGGGGAGTAAGAGCGCCTAGCCCTTTTATTTGATAAAGGGGGCATGAACCCTCTTAGCCGGCCTCCTTTATAGTTGAAAAAGACGTTGTAAAAAAGATTTTCCTTGTGGGGAAAATTTTTCTTGAAATATTTTTCCTTTGGGGAAAACTTAAATAAACTTTCCTTCGTTAATAAATGTGGAGGTAATAAAGGAGTTGATAATAAACTTCCATAAAAAAGGCATACCTGAATATATCCCAAGGGAAATAGAGATTCCTGACGAAAAGGGATTGGTGAAAGTGATTACAGGGCCTAGGCGTGCAGGAAAGACCTATTTTTTATATCAGATTATGGATAGCTTAAAGGAGCCTATTACAAGGTATGTATATTTGGACTTTGAGGATTATAGGCTGATGGACCTAAGAAATCTAGAGGAGATTGTGAGTGCCTACTACTCCTTATATCCGGATCAAGAGCCCATCTTTTTCTTTGATGAGATTCAGAACGCTCCTAATTGGGAGCGGTTCATACGGAGATTGTTAAACGACGGGTATGAAGTATATATCACAGGTTCTAATTCTAATCTATTAAGCGGTGAGTTCTCAACTGTGTTAGCAGGCAGATATTGGGAAATAACCATTCTCCCTCTTTCATTCCGCGAGTATTTACGATTTAAAGGAGTGACCAACTTCCCTTATGTTCCAGAAAAATATCATTTGGTTGATGATTACCTATATTATGGCGGTTTCCCCGGCGTGGTTAACAGTAATCGGAAAGAGGAGCTGCTTAGACTTTATTTCCAATCTACCATACTCCAAGATGTAGTCAAAAGATATGACATAAGAGAAGAAGCGCTTTTAGAGCTTTTAATCAAAAAACTCGCGGAAAACATAGGAAAAGAATACTCTTTTCTCTCCATAAGCAAAAAATTGAAAAGCTTGAATATATCTATTTCACCAAAATCCTTGATTAATTATTACAAATATTTAGAGAATGCGTGGTTATTTTTAACGTCTTACAGAGAAAAGCAGTCCTTCTTGAAAAAAGAGATGTATAGAAAAAGCTATTTCATAGACAACGGTTACCTATCACTTTTTCAAGATGGATGGGGCAAGTTGTTAGAAAATGCAGTGGCGGTGGAACTATTCCGAAAATATAAGAGGCTTCATTATTGGAGAGCGGAAAATGCCGAGGTAGATTTTATAACACCCTCTCATGCTATCCAGGTTAGCTACAATTTAGGCGACAATCTAGAAAGAGAGCTAAAATCCCTTCGCCATTATTTAGATCTCAACCCAGATAAAAAAGGCATTATTATTACCTATAACCAAGAGCAATCTTTCGGAGAGATTGAAGCAATTCCCTTTTGGAAATTATCCCAACAATAAAGGGGCAAGACACCTTTTGAACCGCCCCTTTATCAAACCCCGGACCCTGTTAGGCACCTTAAAGGGGCGGAACTAATAGGCGCCTTGCCCCTTTATAGGAACTCTTTCGCTAGGAAGGAGACGTCAATGCCGTTGGGATCCAGAGGCTCCTTCACTAGGTTCTTTCGGCCAGGAGAGAAGAAATCGTCGGCAATCTCTCTTTCCTTCTTGTAGATCACTCCAAGAGGGATCTTCTCAAAGTCGGTGACATAAGGTTCCCAAGCCTTCTCCCATGCTTGGTTCCAGTCGCTAGGGTCATGAGTTGTTTTATACACTCTCTCACGATACCAGTCGTAGGTGTTAAGCTTGTTCCATGTCACACAAGGCTGATAGACATCTATAAAGGCAAATCCCTTGTGGGCAATTGCCTCCTTTATCACCTCCTTCAAGTGCATGATATCTCCGGCAAAGGCAGTTGCTACAAAGGTTGCCCCTGCCACTAAGGCCATAGGCACTGGCCTAAACTCATTAATCATGTTTCCGTCTGGTGTGGTCTTGGTTTTCATTCCCTTAGGAGTAGTGGGAGAAGCTTGTCCAGTAGTTAATCCATAGATGTGGTTGTCTTGGACAATATACACAATATCAAAGTTCTCTCTTGCGCCATGGATGAAATGGTTTCCTCCCTCACTAAATCCATCTCCGTCTCCTCCTATGCCGATAACGGTGAGCTCAGGATTGGCAATCTTTATGCCCACGCTTGTTGGGATCACCCTGCCGTGCAATCCCTCTAGTCCATAGCTTCTCACATAGTTGGGGATCTTGCTACCACAGCCAATACCGCTTACTATCACTGTATCCTTAGGATGGGCACCTACTTCATGCAATGCCTGCTTTAATGCAGTGTGTATTCCGTAATCACCACAGCCAGGACACCACTGCGGCTTTTCAGGTGTGTTAAACTCCATCATTTTATTTCACCTTATATCTCCAAGGAGCATAAAACTCATACTTCTCAAAGTCCTCCTCATACCTGATAGGATCAGGGGATTGGAAATCCTTCTCTTCCAGCATCTCCAAAGCATGCTCTACCTGCTCAGGGAAGAACTGCCTTCCTGTGTATTTGAGCACAAGGGCATCAGGTTTTATCCCTGTCTCCATGTAAAGAAGCTTGGAAAACAATCCTGTGGCATTGTTCTCAAACACCACTATTCTCTCCACACCCTCGAAGGCCTTCTTCACCTTCTCTTTGTCCAGCGGATACACCCAGTTGAAAGCAATGCGTTTGTATTTCTTGGCACCCTCAAACACAGGGCCCTTTTGACTTCCCCATGCAACCACCGCTACCCTTCCATTTCCTTCGACAATAGGTGGATAGCTCTCGTTCAAGATATGGGCAAGCTTGCGCATCCTCTTATCCACCTGTTTCTTCCTCTCATCAAAATCCTCCGTAGTGAAGGAATCTTCCCTGTGCTCATAAGAGGTCCCTATATGATAACCTCCTCTTACGCCCGGCACTGGCCTAGGCGAAACTCCCGTCTCAGTATCCTTATAGCGGGGATATCGTTTCATTAAAGGAAGCTCCTCCATATCCTCCAATATAATAGGACCTCGCTCTATAGGGATGGGTGGCAAGCTATCTAAGGTGGCATTGGACTCGGCAAGGAACTTATCCACAAGCACAAACACAGGCACCTGATACTTTTCAGCAAGATTAAGAGCCTCTCCTGTCAGTCTATAGTTTTCAGGTATGGAGGTAGGTGCCAGCACAATCCTCAAAAACTCTCCTTGGCTTGCCCCAAGCACCTGGAAAAGGTCGGCTTGCTCAGTCCAAGTAGGCATACCTGTGGAAGGACCTGTTCTCTGAGCCAAGTATACAACCAGCGGGATCTCTGCCAAAGCGGCCAATCCCACTGCCTCTGTCATCAGGGCAAATCCTCCTCCTGAAGAACCTGTCATCGCCCTTACACCCGCATAGGCAGCACCTATTGCCTGATTTATGGCGGCAATCTCATCCTCAGATTGGACCACAGCCAAAGGTAGCTTGCCCCTCTTGCTTATCAAGAAATGGAGCAGAGAGGAGGCAGGTGTCATAGGATATCCTGAATAAAACCTCAATCCAGCCGACAAGGCACCAAGCCCAGCGGCCTCATTTCCTGCAATATAATACTTGGGCTCGCCCTTTGGAACAATCTCCCATTTCTTGTGGTCCTTGCCTATCTCATATCCTGCTCTTGCCACTCTCTTATTGGCATTCACTACTTCCTCTCCCTTAGAGCCAAAGATCTCCTCCAACAATTGTTCCAACATCTCCAACGGATATCCTACCAATCCTAGCGTTACGCCCACCAGCAAGGTATTCTTCATCCTCATATCTCCGCCTGCCTCTTTTATCAAATCCGCAATAGGCAGGGCAAGCTCTCTCTCGTCCTTGCCTGGAGCAAAGCTCTTGTCCACGATAATCACACCATCCTTGGCCAATGTTTCGATATGGAAGGCATAGGCATCAGGGTTTAGGACCAGGATGATGTTGTTTTCTCTTCTTGGGCTCTCTATTGTTCCATCAGAGATTCTCACTTGGTAGCTGTTGTGTCCGCCTCTAATCAAAGAAGGATACTCAGGATATCCAAACACATGATATCCGCCGCGGGCAAAGAGCTTTCCCAGCACCTTACCGGTTACAAAGGCCCCTTCACCAGCGGCCGCTCCTACCTTTATAGTAAAATCCATGCCTAATTAGGAGAACATACATTTATAAAGATAAAAAGAAAGAAGTTCGACAAAAAGTTATTCTTCCGCAGGAGCCACCCAGTACTGAGCATCAGCAGAGCCCACTCTGAACCCCAGCTTAAGAGGCTTGGCGGTGGCTAAGTAAAGCTTGACATCGCTTTCCTTTAGGCCAGGAGCTATGTAGGAGAGGTGGAGCACAGGGAACATGGCGGCTTGGGGATCCTTGCACACCAGGTCTATCAAAGCAGTCTTTTCCAGCCTTATTTGGTATTTTACATTGCCCATGTCCTTGGCCTCTGCTTCAAGATGGTCTGGTGTGAGATAGAACTTGATATGGGTGGAGACCTTCTTTGCATCATCTATTATCTCTTTGAAGGTCTCGGGGTCTATGATTGCATAGTTCTCATATTGGGTCTTGGGCTCGATATCCTTGCCTGTCATATCTACTGCTCTTGAATAGTATTTCTTGGTAATTCCTTCCTTGGTTATTGTGATAATGATTTGGGTTTCTTGGAATTCTAATGTGAGGGTTTGGTCATCCTTTGCTTTACCGATAAGCTTTTTGAGCTCTGCAACATCCAAGCCGATTTGGAGCTCCTCAGTATCTGCTTCATATGCATGGGTGGGTATGGTGAGCTTGAGTAGGGAGATGTTTCCTTGGTCTAAGGCCTTTATGATAAGGCCATCGGGTGTAAGCTTAAACAGAGCATCGGTGGATAGCTTGCTGCAGAGCTCTATGTATTTGGAAAATTCCTTTGCGCTGGAGAAGGTGATTTTCATGCTTTAATCTCCCCCGTAGGGTTTTTATATGTAAGGGGTTAGGATAGGTTTAAAAAAACAACACCATAATTTAGAATTAGGTGAAGAAAATATGGCAAGGATAGTTATCGCTCGACAACTCCCTGGTAAAAAGATAGTCACTACCGACGGGGATGATTTAGGCCGTCTTGTAGATGTTACTATTAATGAGCAAACCGGCAAGCTAGAGTTCTTGATAGTAGAGCCTAATGAGAGCCTGGATTTTAAGGACCGCTTGAACATAAATGAAGAAGGCTATGCCTACGTGCCTTTTGACAGCGTGTTGGCAGTAAGCGACTATATCATCGTGGATAAGCGCATGCTGTTGACCAAGTGATTGTAGGCATAGACGAGGCAGGCAGGGGCTCGTTGGTTGGCCCTTTGGTTATTGCTTTTGTTTTTTCTGACCATCCTCTTGATTTTGTGGATAAGGATTCCAAACAACTTTCTCCTAAAGAACGCGAGCAACTCTACCAAAAGATAAAGCAGCATGCCAAAGTTGTTTTGGTCAAGCTTAGCCCTAGCGAGATAGATGCCAACAACATCAACTGGCTAGAGCTCCAAGCCCTCCAAAAGGTGCTTTCCACCTATAAAGCAGAAAAAGCCTTTATCGATGCCTTTACCGACCCTAAGAAGATTGAGAGCGTGCTCCCTATCCCTGTGCAAGCAGAGTTCAAAGCTGATGAAAAGTATTCCATAGTGGCAGCTGCCTCTATTGCTGCCAAGGTAGAACGAGACAAAGAGATTGCCAAGATAGCGGATAAGATAGGCTTCTTTGGGAGCGGATATCCTTCTGACCCCATAACCCGCGACTATGTGAAAAACCATCCTGAGAAGATAGAGCCCTATGTTAGGAAGAAGTGGAGTACTTTGAAGGAGCTGTTGGCTCCCAAGCAGCACACCCTCGATGATTGAGCTTCTCGGACCTATAGCCGCAGTCTATATTGCCCGCAGATGGGCTGACAAAAGCTGGATATGGCTGGCTGGTTTTATGATCTTTGGGCTAGGAGACCTTGTTATCACCTACCACATGGCCAATACCCGACCTTGGATGGAGGGCAATCCCATCGTAAGGCCTTTTCTTGCATATGACGGCGGCCTTGTTGTAGGAAGCTTTTTATGGACGTTGGGCTGGCTCTGGGTCTATTCCAAAAGCCCTATAAAGTGGCCTATTGCTCTAGGCCTTACTCTTGGCCACCTTTGGGGATGGACAACCTGGCAGCGCTATTGGACGCCGGAGATGTTCCTCGAGATGGCTATCGGGAGCGCTGCGATAATTGCCTTAGTATATCCATATGTTCTCTCTCATAATGGGAGACCTCCCCAGGAACAACCACCGCAAAAGGATGCTTAACATTCCTTTTATCAAAATAGATCCCTTCTTCTTTCCATCCTATTCTATGGAGGGTAATCATCTCCATATCCTCGGGCATCTGGAAAAGAAACTCATTGAAATCCTTAAACTGGGGATCAGGCAGCACCAAGGTATGGAGCCCCAAAGATTGGTTTTGTTTTATGTGGTCAAGATAGGAGGTGGGCTTGTAGTTCTCGCTCCATTTCACCACACTTACCACCCTCCCGAACTTATAGGCACTTAACCCAGTGCGTGAAACAGCGTTCAATATAGAGGAATTGTGAAAGACCTTTGCCTCTATCCCTCGTTTCAAAGCCTCAAAGTAGATAGAGGTATGGGTGGTTGCAAAGAGGGGATCCCCTGCCACCAATATCGCAATATCCTTATCCATCAATTTCCATATGTCTTCCTCCAGGAACTTCCTATCAACCACAGGATAGGGAAAATCCAAAGGAGGCAAGGTAACGGTGTATCCGTCAATCACCACAATATCAAAGCCTTCAAGCTCCTTTATCACTGATTGGGGAAGCTGGAAATAAAGGCCCAAACCTACCAAGTATATCATTCTAACAGCAGCTCAGGCTTATCAGGAAGGGCATACTTTTGCTTCTCCTCTCCTATCTCCACCTCTAATCCTAGCTCCTTCTCCAGATAATCCTTGTTTTTGTTGAGATACTCTATCAGTCTTTCGCGCTCATAAGGAAAGTCTAAGGTATAGGCCTTGTTCTTGAGCTTTGCCAACAGCTCTTTTGCCTTAGGCTCTTGTGAAACAATATCCTTGATGGCATCTTTGCGAGAAAGCCTCTTATAAACCTCAAACTTCCACTCCTTAGCAATGCCGATGTAGAGCTTCTTTCCTTTCTTTAGCTTGAGCAGATGCCTTATGTCCTCAAGGAGCTCTCTGAAAAACTCCTCTTCATGCACAAACTTCCACTCTCTGAACATAGGCAGGGTCTGGTCAAACACACTCTCTCCGAATCTCTCCCTGAATATGTAATCAGTGGTAAATGGGATTATGGGGGAAAGATAGATGGCCCAGATGCGAGCAACCTCGGAGAGATTCCTCTTGCCTTCAGGCTTCCTCTGCATATACCATTGCAAGTCTTTGAAGAGCTCATAGAACAAAAGATTGGTTACCTTGCGCACCTCATAAGCCCGATAATAGTCATAAGCCAGTGTGGCATAGTGCTTTACCTTCTTCTCCAACCACTCGTCCAACTCATCCTTTTTGCCTTTGTCCTCTGTCAAAAATGTCTTCTTATAAAACTCCAATCTCTCCTTTACTCCTCGGGCAGTGCTCTCTGAGAAGTTAGCATCCATAATAATTTCGGTGGAAGCAGCCACTGTTAGCCTAAGCACATCAGCGCTCCACTGCTCTATTGCCTTTTTTAACGGAATGATGTTTCCCATGGACTTGCTCATCTTCTTTCCTTCCATCAACACCGAGCCGTTTACCACTATGGCCTTAGGAGGTTTATGAGGGAAAAGGGCGGCGTGGTTGAAGATAAAGAAGGTAAGATGGTTGGTTACAAGGTCCACACCACTATGCCTGGCATCCAAGCCATAATAGTAATCAAACATCTTTCTTAGTTCCTTGTGCTTTTCATTCACAGGCTCCCCTATGCCATAAAATATGTAATCAAAGAATTCCTCGGTGAGCTCCTCAGGCTTAAACTCCTTTATATGATGGGCGAAGGTATAGAAGGCCATATACACCGTAGAATCACTTAAGGACTCAATAATCTGGGATTTATCAAACGGGAATTTTGTTCCAAGACCTCTGCTTCGGGTGGCAGCCTTTCTCTTGAGCCAATCTATGGTGTGCTCAAAACGCTTTCTCATCTCCTCAGGGATGATTTTCATGGAGGCAAGCAGCTCCTTTGCCTTCTTCTTCCACTCTGGATTACCATAATCAATAAACCATTGGTTTTCAAGCACTTTCACGATTACCTTGTCTCCTGCCCTTGAATATACAGGCCCGTTGGAGATCTTATAAAGCTCTATCATGGCGTCCTTTTCCTTTAGTTTCTCTTTGGTCTTCTCTCGGGCCTCCTTTACAGGCATGCCTAGCGGCTCATGATAGCCTTTGGTAAATTCCAAATGGTAGAATTCCTCGTTTAGTTTCTCCAGGTCCTCTTCCTTTCCGCCGTGGGATTTAAAGTAATCCTCGGCCTTACTTTCTTTGTTTCCTACCTTTATAATCACCGGATAGGGTTGGTCAGTGTGCTTGCGATACTCGTAATAGTCCCAGAGGGAGTGGCCCGGCACACTCATCACGATGCCTGTTCCCTCCTCAGGGTCTACAAACTCTCCGTGCCATATAGGAACCCTTTGCCCAGTGATAGGGACCTCGGCCTCTAGCTTCAAGAGCTCTTTCCCTTTTATCTCGTCCACTATCTTGGCACCTGGGAGCTGATGCTGGAGGATCTCCCATGCCTTCTTTCCGAATATAAGTTTTTTTCCTTGATACTCCACCACCACATAATCCTCGTCTTCTCTAATCCAGATGTTGGTTATCCCATAGAGGGTTTCAGGCCTTAAAGTTGCCGTGACCAGATATCCGAGCGGAGTCTCAAACAACACACCTGTGTATTCGGTAATCTCAGGGTCCACATCCCCTTTGGTGTCATGGGCACCTACTGAGGAATTGAGCTTCAAGCTAAAGGCCACAGGATGGGTTCCCTTTACAATAAGGCCTTTTTTATAGAGCTTCTGGAACTGCCATTCAATAAATCTCTGAAAATGAGGGTCAGAGGTATAAAACTTCCTCCTCCAATCGATAGAATAGCCCATTCGTTTCATTCCTTCTTCTATCTCTCGAGAGAAGAACATCACCAAATCAAAAGGGTCGGTGAGTTTGGAATAAACTTCCTTAGGAATGCCATATATCTTCTCAAAAACCTCGGCTAGGCTAGGGTCCCCTTCTTTTATGCGCTCGGCCATGGTAACAATAGGAGTTCCTGTTACATGGAAACCCATCGGGAACAAAACATTATATCCCAACAGCCTATAAAAGCGAGCATAGATATCGGTTAAAGTATATGTCCTTGCATGTCCTATGTGCTGGGGGCTGTTAGGATAGGGAAATGCAGCTGTGATAAAGTATTTAGGGCGGGAGTCAGGGTCAGAGAGGTGTCTTCCTTCTTTTTCCCAGAGTTCGATGAGTTTCTCCTCTTCCATGTCTTTTTATTATCAGAGAAGTTTATAAAGCTCTCTCTCGAGCATAAGCTCGTATAGCTTCACAATCTTCTTTCCCAGCACCTGAATATCATACTTCTTGGCAATGGAGAGAAGCTTAGATTGAGGAATGGTGGTGGCTTGCTTTACGGCCTTTATAAAGCTCAGCTCGTCCCAGAATACGGTGCCCAGCTTCTCGGCTATCTCCGCAAAGGCAGTTTCTTTATAGGCCACAACAGGGGTTCCGCTTGCCAACGCCTCTAAGCACACAAGCCCCTGCGTATCAAAGCTTGAGTTAAAAACAAGAGCGGTTGCCTTCGCATAGAGCTGCTTGAGCTCCTCATCAGGCACATATCCCAAGAAATGGATTTCCGCATTATAGCTTTCAGCCAGTTTTTTATAATACTCCAATGCAGGTCCTTTGCCCGCCACATAAAGGGGCATTCCTACCTTCTCGAGATAGGGAAATATCAAATCAATCCTTTTTTCCTTTACCAGCCGGCCTACATGAAGAAGAAAAGGGGATTTTTGCTTGGATTGTATGAACTCGGAGGTGTCAATAGGGTTGGGAAACACAAACCCATTGCGGAGCTTGGTTCGTTTCATAAGCTTCTTGAGGGCGAAGTAAGAAGGTGCCAACGTTATATCGTGTCGTTTATAGAGGGTGCGAATATAGCGGGCGGCCACTTCCTTAGGAAGGTTAACATAGTGGGTGGCATCTATAACATCCGTATGATAGGTTCCGATAACCGGGATGTTCTTTTTCCTCCCATAAATCAGACCTTCCCAGGCTGTTATTGTGATCCCGTGGTTGTGAACAATATCAACCTCAAACTCTAGCTCAAAGGGCAGAGGAATCTTATAATCAGGGTAAGGAAGGAAAGGCAGGGCCTTTGCCAAGTGCACGTTTTCCTTTGTTTCGCTTCCCTCAGGCGCAAGGATATATACCTCGATTCCGTATTTCTCGAGTTCTCTTTCCAGCAAATCCAAGGTCTTTACCACACCATCCACATTGGGATGGTAGGTGTCAGTGGTAAATAGGACCTTCATTTTAAAAGAAGTCCTCTAGGGTTTTTTCCTTCTGGGCGCGCACCACTCGTTCAATCACTTTGTTCACTCTCTCAGGTGAGAAATCATGCTTATATACCAAGATATCCCTAACTTTCTCGGGGTCGAACTTCCCGAATTCCAGCTTGGTTTCCCATACAGGCGGGGTTTTAAAGAACTCGAAAATCTTCCAAGCATCAACGTTGTTCTCCTTTTCAATCATCCTCAGGATCTGTTCAGGTGTTCTTTGTTTCACAAGTTTCAGGCCCTTCTTAGGACCTATCCCTTTTATACCTTTGTTGAAATCCGTTCCTATCAGCATTGCCAATAAAATCAACTGGTCTTGGGTGAGCTGGTTTTGTTCCAAGGTCTTTTGGAGGTCCACTTCCTCAAAGGATTTTTCATCCTGGTAGTTGCGGAGCACCTTCTTTGCCCCAAACAACAATGAATCATAGTCTTGACTTACCACACCATAGGCCTGACCTGTTTTCACAAACCAGGCGGCCTGAGCCTCTCCCTCTGAAGGAGCCTTGATTACAGGTATGCCCATTGCCTCCAACAGTTCCTTACTTTCCTCAAACATCTTCTCATCAAACTTTATTCCTGCTAGCCCGTAGCGTTCTCTCTGCTGCTTCCTTCTTTCTATCTCCTCTTTCTTGAACTCGGGTGGCTCTCCGTCAAAGACCACTCCCAGCTTGATTTTGTGCTCCAAGAACTTTGACAACCTATAAAATATCCCGGAGAGATGGGAGGTGATGTTTCCTTTGCTATCCCGCAAGAATTCGCCGTTTTGCCGTATAGAGCTCAAGAACTGATAAACCATGTTGTTGCCGTCAAACACAAGGGCCTTGCGAGAGAGTGCATTAAAGCTTGTATCCTTCTTCCAAACCAAATCTCCGAGATTAACTCCCATCGTTCTCTATTTCGGAGATAGATTCTAAAGAGTATGCCTCCTCTCTTTTCTCTGGGCCCTCCTCCTCATCTATCACTATCTCATAGGTGAGCTTTTTCTTGAGATAGCGTTCCAGCTTTCTTACTGTTCCTAAGTCGGGGATAAACCCATGCTCTATCCTGCGGAGCAATGCCTCCTTTATTCCCACCTTCTTGGCAAACTCCGCATAGGAGAGGCCTTCGCTCTCGCGAGCCTGCTTCACGATCTCTCCTAGGTTCTCCACAACCTCAGTTTCTCTTTCCGGTCTCTTTTCCCTCTTCTTCACAGGGCGGCCTTGGGGGGTTTTATATTCAAAGTTTCCGAGGCAGACCTCACAAATCTCTACCTCTGCACCTTCTATCACCACCGTTTTTATGGCCCGCCTTTTTCCGCATATCTCACATATCAAAATCTCACCACGAAGAACTTTACCACATCCCTACCTGAGATCTCACGATAGAGCTTCTCGGCAAAGGCCTCCACCGGGTCCATTCCTGTTCTTGCCTTCACATCCTCAAAGCTCTCGAAAGGCCTCTTCTCCCTCTCCGCCAAGATAGCCTTTTTGGTCTTCTTACCCACATAAGGGATAAAATCTAGCTGATGGGTGCGCACGCTTATTGCCTTTGCCTTGTTCAAGAACTCCACAAACTCCTTCTCTTTTTCCTTTACAATAAGCTTGAGCACATCCTTTAGGTTCTGGCGTGCGCCCTCTGATAGGTTATCATAATCTACTCTGCCCCTTATCTTCTCCACAATCTCTCTTTTCTCAAGGTCCTTGCCCACATAGGTCCTTTGACCTATCTTAATGGGCACCTTTTCTTTGGCCTTGGCCTTGAGCAGAGTATACTTTAAACCGATGAGATAAACAGCAGTCCCTTCTCTATCTCCAAATGGGACTATATCAAGCACATATGCAAACTCTTCCATATCTACTTTTTGGACATAACTATTTTTAATACCTCTTCAGGATCCGCCTCATCCCCATAATAAGAAAGAATGAGCCTTACGAGGTCAACGTTGTTGGGCATTACATCGGTTATCTTACACACACTTTCTTCGGACAACCCCAATTTCTGGAGGGCTTCCTTTACATAAGGAGCTCTTTCATCTACTACCTCAAAATGGGCAATAGCAAGCTTTACATTATAGCTAAAGTCCTCCTCCAAGGACATATACTCCTTAGCTTCGTATTCTGTGATAGGAAAATCTTTCAAGACCTTCTCCATTATTCCACCCTCTGAAGGTGGATAGGTAAGAGGATAAGCACCTTCTTTTTCTTCCCTAGCATTACCTCAATAATATAAGAGCTTCCTCTTTTTCCTGTTATCACACCCACTAGGTTCTTGTAGCGGCGGTGAGGAATCATGCCCGCTTTATAATAAGGATAAGGTACAATCCTTACCTTTTCTCCAATCTCGAACTTCCTCACAAAGTCGGCAGGTGTGAGCTTACGCTTCGCCTTAAGGCTGCGGGTGTGCTTGCTTAAATATCCTTTAGGGCGTTTCATGGCTTTTATTTATAAACAATGGCTTTATAAAGGTTAGGTTTTAGTATTTAAATATGAGTTATAAGATAGTGAACCTGGTGGCCTCCACCGACCTCGGCCTTGAAATCGACCTCCACCAGGTGGCTGAAAAACTCAGAAATTCTGAATACGAACCCGAGCAGTTTCCTGGCGCTATCCTCAAGCTTACTCAACCTAAGGCAACCATTCTTGTTTTCAAGAACGGTAAGATTGTGATTGTAGGTTGTAAAACCAAGAAGGATATTGAAAGTGCTATTAAGCTTGCTTATGATCAACTCAAGAAGGTCTCTACTAAGATTCGCAAGCGCATGAAGAAGATCCCGTATCAGATTACCAACATCGTGGCATTAGCCGACCTTAAAACCGACCTTAATCTGTTTGAGATTGTAGAGGAGCTTGAGGCCAATGTGGAGTATGAGCCTGAGCAATTCCCTGGAACGATTCTAAAGCTAGACAAGCCTAAGGTTACTGTGCTCGTGTTCAAGAACGGAAAGCTTATTATTGCAGGTTCTAAGAGCGAGGAAGAGGTCAAGGAGGCTATTAAGAAAGTAAAAAAGCTCTTAAAGCCTTTTATCAGGAAATAAAGCATGATTTGGCTCTTGTTGCTTTTGGTTCTCTCAGGATGTGTAGCCCAGGATACTGGAGCCCAGCAGCTGGTGGAACGTTATATTGCCTTTCTCTCTAATCATTCCCAGGATAACTATACCCTTTCTTGGACCTATACTTACTGGAAGGATGGAGAGCTTGCCGACAATGTGACGGTAGTTGTTTACAATCCTTCTTTGGTAATATACAACTTCACCAACTACTCTCTTTGGCGTTATGAGAACAGAACCTGTTTATGGGTGGAGGATAAGATAGGATGTGAGCCTGCCACCCTCGATGATATTAGAGATAATTACTTTTGGACACCTGCCTTTATAGAGCAAGAGAGAAGGTTTTTCAACACCCTATTGGAGATTGCCCAGAAGGTAGAGGTAAACAACAACACCTTGAATGTGCTCTATAATTATTCCGACCTTTCCTATGCTCAACTCCGGGATTTAAGAATCGGCAATCCTGCGGTAGTAAATCAGATTGCTCTCATTAACCTCACCTATAATTTCAGGGAGGATGGCTCTTTAGAAAGGGTGCGAAAGGTGCTTTATCTGGTGAATGGAAGCGAGTATGTAGCGGTAGTTAATTATTCTCCGCTCCAGTTCTATGACGAGATCCCTATGATAGAACCTAACGCTACCATGAATTATGTGCAGGTGGCCCTTTCCTATATCTTGGAGCCCCCTTCTCCTACTGAGCTTAGAAGCGTGGCCGTGGAATATAGAATGCCTTTCTTGTGTAAGTATGATACCAACATCACAGTGTGCTTAGACGTCTATATCACCAAAACCAAAGATGTGAGCGCCTGTAGATACGCACCCAACCCTGAAGAATGCTTTGGTGTTTATAATGCTACCGCCGGGAGTTAGGGATTTTGTAGGGGAGAAAAGGCGTAAGCTCCTCTCCATCATTGAAGAGGTGTTTCGCCTCTACGGCTATCGTTATATGGAGACGCCTGCCCTCGAATATCTCTCCACATTGACGGAAAAAGGAGGGGAGGAAATCAAAGAGCAAATCTTCTATTGTGAGAAAGAGGGATTGAGGTTCGACCACACCGTACCCCTCATGCGCTATGTAAGAGACCACCCCGAGATCCCCAAGCCTTTCAAACGCTATGCGATAGGCAAGGTGTGGAGAAACGAAGAACCCCAAAAGATGAGATATAGAGAATTTGTGCAAGCCGATGTTGATATAATCGGAGTAAAGGAAATCTGGGCCTCTCAGGAGCTGCTGGAGATAGCAGAGGAGGTGTTTCGCCGCCTTGAAATCCAGCCTATCATTCGGGTAAATCACAAGGCTTTTTTGCTAGAGCTGGCCAAGGATATTGAGGATAAGGGCTTTTTCTTCCGCACTCTAGATAAGATTGACCGCTTTGGCAAGGATTGGGTAAAGCAAGAGCTCGAGAAAAAGGGCATAGACGGAGAGATTGTGGATAGGCTTTCTAAGATGACGTTGGAAGATGTGAGAGGCTATTCGGAGAAGGCCTATGAAGACCTCAAGGTGCTGGGAAGGACCTTTGACCCTTTTTTGGTCCGTGGGTTGGATTACTACACAGGCGAGCTCTTTGAGTTCGGCATAGAAGGGGTGAATGTGAGCGTAGGTGGCGGAGGCCGCTATGACGGAATGTTCGGGAGTGATTATAACGTGGGCATAAGCTTTGGAGTTGACCGTATTTATGATATCTGGGAAAAGGAGTTCCCTCCCAAAGGCCTTTTCATAGCCTGGATAAAGGAAAAGGAGTTTGCCAACGAGGCCGCCTCTTTCTTCCGCCGGCATAACATTCCCACAGAGCTCAACCTCCAGGAGAGATCCCTCAAAAAGCAGCTGGAGTATGCGAGCAAGCACTATCGCTGGGTGGCCATCATAGGCCCTAAAGAGGCCCAAGAAAGGAAGATTACCCTCCGAGACCTTGCCCAGTCCAAGGAAGAAACCTTAAATTTGGATGAGGCTTTAAAAAAGGTTAGTTAGAAAAATAAAGTAATGGACATTATGAATTACCTTGATGACCCTCAAGTTCGTAAGGCCTTGATTGATAAGGCGGGTGAAAATGCTATTGCTGTTTTGCAGCTTTTGCGCCAAAATCTAAAGGATGAGGAAATAGCCGAAAGGTTGGGCGTCAAGGTAAGCGATGTTAGGGTTGCTTTGAATAAGCTTGCTGAGCTGGGTATTGTTTATTATAAAAGAAAAAGAGATAAGGAGACAGGATGGTGGCAGTATGAGTGGTTGGTGGATGCTAAGAAGTTTAAATCCTGGATTGATAGAGAGTTTAACAAGAAATACGATGATTTGATAAGGCGGGTGCAAGAAGAAGAGCTCTACTATTGTCCTTCTTGTGGAATATCCCATACCTTTTCCTTTGACGAGGCCGCCGACCTTTTCTTCAAGTGTCCAGTGTGCGGAGAGGGGCTAGAGGTCTTAGACGAGGAAACCGTCCTTGCATATAAGAAGAAGAGAAAATGAAATACGAAGTAAAATACGTTTCTAAGCAAGGGAATGTTTATGTGCTGCGGGCTTGGCCACTAGAGGAAAAGCTCTCCTTTAAGCCTGGACAGTTTGTGATGCTCACCTATGATGGGATAAGAAGGCCCTATTCTATAGCAAGCTCCCCGAGCTGGGAATACCTGGAGTTTATGATCACAAAAAAAGAAGGGGGCCAATTTACCTCTCGCCTAGATGAAATATTGGGTAAGGAGATTGACGTCCAAGGTCCCTTTGGTCATATGACCTATGAGGGAGAAACCAAAGCCATATTCTTGGCAGCAGGTGCGGGCCTAGCCCCCATGATGTCCATTTTAAGGTATATCCATGAGCAAGAGATAAAAGGCGATTTCCATCTCTTTTTTAGCACCCGCACCAGGGCCAACCATCCCTATCAATCTGAATTTAAGTATTGGGACATTGATATTGTAGAACGATTTACCCGAGAAGGTGATTCTCGCCTCTCAGCCAAAGACCTAGAAGGCTTTGACCTAAAGGACTATACGCTTTTTGTTTGTGGGAGCATTCCCTTTGCCCAACAGTTTAAAGACCTTGGGGCCAAAAAGATAAAGGTAGAAGCATGGAATCCTTGAAGGAGCAACTAAGGCCTGATAACACTGAGGCTCTTAAGATCTTCGAGGAGGTGCGAGAGAAGCTAGGCGAAGACCTCAAGATGTATGGTTCAGTGGCAAAGGGGACCAACCTCAAAGGGGATTATGACCTTGATGTCTTTTTTGAAACCGAGATGGGCAAAAAAGAGGCCTTTGAATATATCCTCGAGAAAGCAAAGAAGGTGTTTGACAAGGTAGTGGTAAGGTATGCGGAACATCCCTATGTGCGCATCTTTTACAAGGGAATCTGGATAGATATTGTTCCTTTGTCCAAAAAGGAAAAGAGCGCTGTGGATAGAACGCCCTATCACTATCGTTATGTGGTCTCCCATCTCACCGAGGAGCAAAAGGATGAGGTTAGGCTGCTAAAGAGGTTTTTGAAGGCGCTGGGGCTGTATGGGGCTGAGATTAGAGTAGGGGGTTTTTCCGGCTATGCCACCGAGCTCCTAATCATCCACTATGGAACCTTTGAAAATACAATAAAGCACATGGCAAATTGGAAATTTTACAAAACTATCATCGATATTGAAGGAAATCGTTCAAGGGATTTCCAAGAGCCCTTGGTTATTGTGGATCCTGTGGATGGCAACAGGAATGTGGCGGCTGCTGTGGAGCTTGACACCATGGCAAAGGCCATCTTATATGCCCGCAAATATCTCGAAAGCCCTTCAGAGGAGTTCTTCTTTGAAAAAGAAAAAGACCCTGAGCCCGAATTTGGGATATTGTTTTCCCATGATGTGGTGGAGGAGCAGCTTTTTGGGCAGCTCAAAAGGATGGCAAGGGCCTGGCGCAAATACCTTGAGGACCACAAGATTTTCCTAAAATGGGTAAGTGTCTATGGGAATGAGAACTATGGCTATATCGGAGGGATTCCTGTGGATGCTAAGGTTTCCTTTAAGGATGTGAGACAAGGTCCGAGAGCAGATATGAGGTTCGGGAAAATAAAAGGGGAGCTCTTTCTCAAAGACGGATACATAAACATCGTGAGGCCCTATGATTATGAGTTGGAGAGCTTGACAAAGGAATTCTTCCAGAAATACCCTATTGCTAAGCAATATAAGCAAGAAAAGATGGGCTGGAACCTGCCCGAGTTTGAGAAAGAAAGAAAGATAGATGCCTGGCGCAGGTCTCTACTGTTTTAAGGAGAACTTACCCGCAGGCAATCTTGAGAGAAAATAGTCTGGATGGATGTTGTAATAGGGAGAGAGCTTCTTTGCCAGCTGTCCCTTCCCGTAAGGCCCTCCTGGCTTTAGCCAGTATTGCTTTTCTAGATCTATCTTGGATATGGCGGGCACCACCCAGAGCTTTCCATCCTTTAGCCCTATCTTCAGCCCTAGCGGTGTATGCTTAAACCATTTCCTTTCTCCCACTATCAAGAATCCACCGGTGCCTAGGTATTCTCCTTGAGAGGCCTTTTTCACTTGCTCAGGTTTTACTGCATACACGTTTACAGTGGTAAGGCCCTCTTTCCAGGCCCTGCTATAGGAAGCGGCAAGCTGGGCAGCCTCCAAAAGCTCTCGCTCTGAGGCCTCTTGCCCTTTTTTCAAGATCACGGTGGAGGCTCCTTGAATATCGGCATGAAAGAAGAGGTCCTTGGGCTCCAGATATCTCCTCACAAGAACCTCATTCTGGGGTGCATCCTTTCCTATGAGCACAAGCTTGCCCTCGCTGGTAAAGCTCCAGTTAAACCGCTCATACCATTCTTGTTTTTCCACATGCTTCTTTGCCCGCTCCAGTTGTTCTTGCTGGCGCTTGATCTCCTGACGGGCCTCCTCTATTTTTTTATCCAGCTCCTCCAACGCCTTATACATACCTTGGAGCTTCTTCTTTAGCTTCTTTGCCTTCTCAAAATAATAGGCAGCGTTCTCATACACGCTTAGGTCCCGGAAGAGCTTGATTTTCATTTTCCAAAGTTCCTCTGCCTTTTTTGGAAATCTTCCAAGATTTTCTTATAATCTTCAAAACTAAAATCAGGCCATAACTTCTCCAAGAAAAACCATTCGCTATACTCGGTCTGGATGGGGAGGAATCCTGAGGTTCTTACTTGGCCCCCTGTCCTAATCACAATGTCGGGAAAGCTCTTGAGCAAAAGTGCTTGATAAAGTTCCTCCTCGGTTTTTGGGCCTTTCTTGGCTACCTCCAATATCTCCCACCTTCCGTTGTAGAGAAAGAGCACATTTATCTTGTATTCTCCTTCCTTCCCTTTTTCCTTAACCTCCTCTATCATCTCCAGTATGTCTTGGGGCAATTCGTCTAGCTTTCCCACAAACTCCACCTTCACGTTCTTGATCTCACCCAACCACTGCCTATAGTTTTTCATAATCTGAAACAGAAGGGAGATTTCCTCGGGTGAACGTTTTTTATAATTATCATAGCTCATAGCCCAGACGGTGACCTCCTTTACTCCGAGGTCCTTTGACCATTGCAGGACATCCTTTAGCTTCTCAGTGCCTTTTAAATAGGCCTCCTGCAAGCTTACGTTGTTTTTCTTGGCCCATCGCCGGTTTCCGTCTGGGATAAAAGCAACATGCATATTTTTATAACAACGTTGGGTTTTTAAAGCATGATTGGAGTGTTTCGCCTTGGACATCGTCTCCCACGGGATGAACGCATCACCACCCATGTGGCATTAACGGCCCGTGCTCTTGGCGCGAGCTATATGGCCTATTCAGGCACCCATGACCCGGGCATGGAAGAAAGCGTTCAAAAGGTGGTGGAGCGTTGGGGCGGTGATTTCAAGGTTTTTTATGTGCCCCGTCCTATGAAATACCTCAAGGAGCTCACAGTCCCTATTGTCCATCTTACCATGTATGGCGCGCCTTTTCAGGAAAAGATGGAGGAAATCAAAGGCTTCAAAGATATGGTAGTGGTGGTGGGTGGAGAGAAGGTTCCGGGCGAGGTCTATCAGATTTCTCACAACATCTCTATTGGCAATCAGCCCCATAGCGAGGTGGCCGCCCTTGCCATTTTCTTATATGAGCTAACGGGCGGAAAATATCTCTATGCCAAGCGCCCGGGGGCAAAGATAGAGGTCATTCCCAGCGAAAACAAAAAGCTTATAAAGATAGATGGTGAGGAATAAGCGATGATCTTTGATGAGGTGCGTGCCATATTGGACCGCGTGCGCAAGAACGAAGAAAAGGCCTTTGTGATATTGGCTGACGGCCTTGGCGGCTATCCCTTGAATATTCCTTCTGCTACCAAGAAAACCAACGCTTTCTTTCCTACTTCGGGAACCGCTTTCTTCTATTCTCTTTATACTCAGAAAACCCCCGAACACCATCACACCCTCGAACATTATACCCGAGGTGAAGAGGGGATTTATATCCCTTTATGGGGGAAAGACCTGAATGGTAATCGAGTAGAAGAGGAGCTGGAGGATGACCTGTTTAGTTTGCTTGAGGAGGAAGGGATCCAGGTACAACACCTTACACCCTATTTAGACCAGCCTTATGTAAAAAGATGGGGAAAGGCCCAACCTTTAAACACCTTATCCCAGCTTTATGAGCTTCCCGAGAAGGATTTTACCTTCGTGAACTGGCCAATGATAGATTACACCCTCCACAAATACGGCCCCTATTCACCCGCCTTTAACCAAGAGATAGAGTTGCTGGAGCTTACTGTAAAACGCCTTCGCAAAAGGCTTCCTCCTGAGGTTAAGATCTATGTCTTTGGAGACCACGGCTTAACAGAGAGCCAGCAGAAGATATTTTTGCCTGAGATAGAGGGAAACTTACCGGTAGGTGGTGAGCGAGCGGCCTTTTATCAGCTTTCCTATGACGAGGTAGCCAATGCTCTGGAGAATATGGAGGGCGTGCTGGTACTAGAAAAAGAGGAATTGGAGGCTGTGTTGGGATTCCCTCTCACACCTGAAATCAAACGCCGATATGGTGAAACCGCAGTGATAGCCGAAAGAGGCTATGGATTTGTGTTTCCTTATGCCAAGCCCGATAATGTGTTCTCCCATGGTGGGCTTTCCAAGGAAGAACGAAAGATCTTAATATATATCCTTTAATAATCATCTATGGACACATTCCTTTCCACCCTTTTTGATAAGGTCTATCGCGGAGAACGTGTTATGGTGTTGCTAGCGGACGGCCTTGGAAATTACCATCTAAACGTGGATGCCGAGGTCAAAGTGATAGATACAGTGTTTCCTCCTTCTAGCACCCCTTTCTTCTTTACTCTCCACACCCGTACTCCAGTCTATGGACATGCCATCTTCGAGTGGTTTATCCGAGACTCCCGAGGTAATATCATTATTCCTTTAGAGGGCAAAGACCTTGAGGGCAACACCCTTTCTTTGGATTATATGCGCCGTGAGGGGTTGTTAAAAAGAAGATTGGTAGATATTCTGGAAAGGGATGGCATTCCCTTTGGTTATTATACTCATTGGCCTTATCAACCTACTGTGAAAGACTCTCCCTTCGTCCATGAGCTCCCCGAAGACCTTAGCTATCTAGAACGCATTCCTTACAATCGCTATAGGTTTGTGTTTGTGCACTGGAAGCATCCTGACAGCGTGCTCCACAAGCATGGAAGAACTCAACCTTATTATGAGGAGATTCACAAACTAGAACGAATTGTTACCAAGCTCCGAAAGGAAATATTGCCTTCTGATATGCATCTCTATGTGTTTGGGGATCATGGATTGGTGAATAGCTCTACCAAGGTGTTCTTACCTAAAATAAAGGGAAATCTACCAGTAGGAGGAGAAAGGTCTGCTTTCTATCAGCTGCCAGTGGAGGTAGTACAATACCATCTTCAAGGATTGCCGGGAATAACCATACATCCTTTAGAGAATATTCTAAAACGCCCACTCACTCCTCTTATTAAGGAGCGGAATGGCCAGACCGTCGTGCTTGCTAAAGAAGGCTATGGATTCGATTTTCCTTATATAAAGTCCAAGAATAAATGGGGCCATGGAGGTATCTTGCCAGGAGAAAGAAAGGTAGCTATCCACTTACTTTAAGAAGCCGGGCTTATCTCCACCGTTCCGTTTTTGTTTTCTACTTTTATTTTAAAGCTTGTTAGTGCATCCCAGTTTCCTCCTGCTAGCACCACAGACATCGGGAAATAGCTTACAATCTGGGTGCCATCCACAAACTCATATACCACCAAGGTGCCGTTAGAGACCTCCTTTACTTGGATGCTTTTTATAGAGGTGGGCAACATCTGGTCCATCACGATCCTTGTTCCTGGTCCTCCATAATAGACGTTTTCAGCCACTCTTTCCAAGTCCATAATCCACTGGATGGCGTACTCTCGTGTCATGTGGTCAGAAACCAACATATACTCATAAAAGAAGTAAAACAAAATGGGGATTAAAAACACGAAGATGAGCCCTAGCACCAACAATACTTCTAACGACAATTGACCTTTCATTTGCTACGCTTTTTATTGGGCTTTAGTTTTTTTATCTTTAACGTTGCCATCTTCACCAATCGTTTTAGCAATCCCCCTAGGTCATAGCCATCTTCTTCAATGTGGATGATTTCCTCACCTGTGATAGTGAGCTTTGCTCTGAAAGCTCCCTTGGACTGCTTTAAAAACAACACTACCTTATCAACCCTTTTTATCTTTCCAATCTTCTCCTTGAGGCGCTTGAGCTCTCGCTTTATATCCTCCAAGAAAATCTCGTCTTCTTCCGCCAATCCGAGAACCTCAATAGAAGGATCCTCTGCCTTCACAAACTCCAATGCTACCTTGGCCACATCCTTGATAGAGAACATTCCCACCGGTCTCTTTAGGTCCATTACTACGGCAATATCCTCCTCTTTTACCATCTTCTTCACTACCTTAGGCAATAGAGCACTTCTCTTGGTAGTAATCACAGGCTCATAGATAATGTCCTTAACGCGGAGCTTTGCATCCGGCGGTATTTTTCTTTCCACAAGGTCCTTTCTGCCTTTGGTATCAAACAATGCGGCCGCAATAATCAAGTCATCATAGGTAATCATTCCTAGAGGCTGACCTTTCTTGTCGCTCACGATGAGGACATCGGTTTGAAAGGCCCTCATCATGGCCTTTGCCTCCTGCAAGGTCTTATTCTCATCCACCAGATATACTCCTTGCTGCATTATATCATCTACCCTGATATTAGGTACAAAATCCAAGAATTCTCCCACCACATCCTTCTTTGGGATGAAGTCCACCAGCTTCTTATTCTTGTTTACAATGAACACTGCCTTTGGATACTCGATAAAGGATCTAAGCACCTTTTCTAGGTCGTCTCTCTCGCTCTCCAGCACAGGAGTCACTGTCCTTAAAATCCTCTCTACCTTGGCGTTTTTGTCCTGCTTTAATATGCGGAGGTGTTTCTTGTCAGGCACTCCCAAGAACTTTCCCTTCTGATCCACTACGGCTACAACGGCATCCTTTTTCAGAAGTTCATTGAAAACGTCGGCAATCTTATCCGTTATCTTTACGGTTACAAGCTCCATGCTTTTCTTCTTATCCAAGACTTTAAAAACCTACCCTCGAGAGCCTGCGCTTACCAGCTCTATAGCATCCCTATGCTTGAGCACGTAGTCCTTTGCCAGCCTTCTTTTTGTCCTCAAATCTATGCCGTATAAAAGCCCTTTGGCAATATCGCTGTGGATGGTTTTGGCAAAGTCCATTACTGTGGAGCCTTTTTTCATAAGGAAGCAATCGGGCAGCACCCTGCCTTGCTTGTCTTTGAGCTTGCTTCCTGCTGGAAACACCGCCACATATCCCAGCACATCAAACACCAAATGTTCCAAGGCTTGCTGCACATTGGTGGGCATTATCTTCCGTATTCTTTCTAATGCCTCCCGCTGCTTCTCATTCAACTCCCCTATTATCTCAAAATCGCTCTCGCCATAAACATACTTGATAAGCCCGGCTTTGGCCGCCTTTCTTAGAGCAAGCTCTGCCTCTGCCGACACCGGAATAATATCCCATCTATCCTTCAATCTATCGTAGTTTTCCATCGCATGGGGCGCATCCTTCTTATTTCCCACAATCACAATCTTCTTGCTTTTCTTCCTCAAGAACTGGGGCAACTCCTCTGAATTCAAGTCATACTTTTCCATTGCCTCCCTTGCCA
The DNA here is from genome assembly GCA_013153395.1 of Microcaldota archaeon. GTDB lineage: Archaea > Micrarchaeota > Micrarchaeia > Anstonellales > J096 > JAADEL01. The sequence goes on along the minus strand of JAADEL010000028.1, from coordinate 5,701 downwards.
CTTCCTCTGTTACCCGCAAGGAGGAAAACACGCTATAAAGGGCCTCCCAGGGCTCCTTACCGGCCTTGATTTCTCTCTCTATCTTGGGCCTATTTCTTTCCAAGATATCTTTATACCAGAAGTCCAATTCCCTTTCCAAGAAAAGGATGTCCTTTTCAGGATCATACTTTCCATAACCTACGAAGTTTCCCTCTTCATCGGTGGACCCTGAGAGGTCGATGATATGGAGGAGACCTTCGGCCTGGTTAAGGTCGTTCAAGAACTTGTTTCCCAGACCTCTTCCTTCATGGGCACCTGGAACAAGACCTGCCACATCTATTATCTTCACAGGCACAAACCTATACTTCCCCAGAATGAAACCGGATCTTGGGTTGGACTGAACCCCCAATTCCACTCCCAAATCCTCTACCCTCACATAGCCCACACCTACGTTGGGCTCTATGGTGGTAAAGGGCCTATCGCTAATAGGAACATCAATCATGGTGATAGCAGAAAAAAAGGTGCTTTTGCCCACAGAGGGCTTTCCCACAAGACCTATCTCCATGCCCTCTCTTTACCCCCAAATCTTTTTAAACCAACAATCACTTATTAAAACAGTGGAAAACATCAAGGTATATCCTGTTCCCGAGGATAGTGTGAAACAACTTAAGGAAAAGGCCAATGATTTAGGTTCCAAGCTGAAAATCACTCTTTTTATGAAGCCCCGGGAAGTGGGAAAGAAGCTTCTTAGGCTACATCGCTCTAAAAAGGCTGAAGTAGTAAAGCTAAGGAAGGAGCTTTTGAAGCATATGTCCTACTCTTCTGCCCATGCTGAGGCTATTGCTCAACTGGCTCGGGAGGATCCTCTGGTGTTTGCCACTTTGATGACCGCATCCCGAAAATGGAGAGGATTCCCTCTGTTAGATGTGGAAGAACTTACCTATGTGGGGAAGATGGGCCTGCCTAACCTAGAAGTCGATGACATAGTAAAGAAATGGGGACATGATACTGCCCTGGGATTTGTGATGTATGCTCCTCGCAGCCATCCCACCCCTGTCTTTACGCTGCCCTTTTTCTTCTGGCTTAAGGGGATACTCCGTTCTGACGAGCTTATAAATTCTCCTTTGGATTGGGGAGAGGAATATGTTTCCTTGGCCTATAGGCTGCTTGTGAAGCTGGCTCAAGATGAAGAGCTCTATAAGGATGCGAAGTTTTTCTTGCCCCATCCGCCTGCAGCCAGCATAGTTCAATTATTTACCAATAGCTTTTCAGGGGCTCACGAAGTAAGAAAGAAGTTTGCCGAATACATGAAAAAAGAGGGCATCACTCCTCAGAATGTGGAGATTCTTGCGATGATTGATCACGTTGTTCTTCTGAAGGCTGCCAATGAAGTTGTTGGAAGGCGGAGACCGTAGCCACTCTAGGAATCTGAGCAATATACCAATTAACCAGATAATCCCAGAGGAAAGAAGGGAAGAAACCAATACCTGTGGCCTTGAGCACCAGGCTGATTGCCCAAGCTACTAATCCTGCCAAGCTTCCTAATCCTGTTATCACAATGGTTAATAACACGAAGTCCAGGTAAAAGTGAGTTACATCCGCGATTGCCTTGGTGAGGGCCTGAAGGTTGGATTTGGTATAAACCTTGTGGAGGAAGTAGAGTTGTGGAGCATATATGGTGTAAGGGAAGAATATCAAAGGCCATAGGATGGCCACAATCCAGCCCGCCAATCCCTTTATCAACAATATACTCAACGCCATGAGGGCAATCACCCCTAATGCTAAACCATATATATAGCCTGTCCAAACCACTATTCCTTTTATTCTTTCTGCCAGGCTAATTCCGAATACAGGTGCTAGAAGCTCATCCCAGGACTTCTTAGGAAACAACGCAATAAGATTGGTGAGATAATAGTAATGCCAGCCAAGAACGGGCGCCACAAGAAACAACCATCCCACCAACAAGATCACCGTTTTTATAGGGAATGCTCGAGTTACTAGTTTTAGGATGCCTTTATAGTACTCCCCAATATCGCTTATCATCTCATAAACATTAATCCCGGTTTCAACCACGAATATTACACCTAAAAATATGAGCACAGCCATCACATAGAGAGTATAAATAGTATCCACAATCAACTCCTTTTCTAAAAAATGTCTGTCTTGAAGATAGCGAAGAATGTCATTTATTACTTGGGATATACGGATTCCCATGCTTAATTGTTGAAAAAAACCTTTTAAATGCGGCTGCCGGGATTCGAACCCGGGTCGCCGGCTTGGGAAGCCGGCATCCTGCCCCTAGACTACAGCCGCTTAAACCCTGCCAGCTTATCCCGATTAATCATCTGGCGAGCTTTGGAAAGATAGTTGAAGACGGTGGAGTGCTTTGCTCCGCCCAACAACATGTTCAAGGCCTCCCTAAGCTTGGGCAATCCATAGAAAGGAGCAATGATTGCTACGGTGTTTCCGTATACGGAGATCTTGCTGTCGGTGGCTCTTTCGAGCTCTAGCTTCATGCTACCCTTTCTTCCAATAATGCGGCCTTTCATGACGTGGATGCGGTTTTTGGTATTGAAATGGTCTTGAAGGTCAATCACCGTGAGAGAGTAATCGGGATTGAGGAGAAGGTCCGCTTCTTTAGGGGAGAACCCTCTGCCCATTGCTTGAACATAGAGGGTAGCTGTGTAAAGGTCACCTTCTTCTCCTGGATCTATGCGGATGTTGTTATCCTCAAAGCTAAGCTTTACTTTGAGCTTCTTCTCAATGGACTCTTGAGCATCTTTTATTGCTTTTACACGCTTTTTGGGAACCTTTACATACTCAACCATCGTATGATAAAATATACTCGATTAGTTTTAAATTGTTTTCATTGTTCTCATCGTATTTAATGGCCTTTACGCGCCTTTTCGTTTCTTCATTAGGCTGTTTTGCCAGCGCCTTTAGCACAATATGCCTTACCTTATCATCCCAATCATGGAGGAGAGAGTAAAAGAACTCCATCAGGTCAGGATCCTCGTAGATAAGGTCGGAAAGAGCCTCTAAGGCCTGATACTGCATCTCACCAATCTCAGTTCGAGCCACGATGGATAGAGTGTCTTTAAAGGGCTTTCTCATATCGGAAGGAAGCTTCTTGAAGATGCTTAGGATAGTGAGGTTTTTCTTTAGGAGGTCCTCTAACAACTCCGGGTCGTGTTTGGCAAGTTCAGCTACTCCTAATAAAAGGATGCGCTTGCTTTTAATCTCATCCAAAAAGGTGTAATAGGGAATGCCCTTTTTTCTCAAGAGCTGGAGTACAAAGAGGAAAAAGGCAGGAGGAGACATCCCAAACTCCTCTTGGGCGCTCTCCACCTTTCGAGCAGCCCACTCCATAAATCCTTCTGGATCCTTGATTTGGACATCTTCGTCATACTGCGCCCTATAAATTACATCATAATAATCCTCGAATACGTTATCTTCGGATAAAGGGTCTAGTTCTTTCACATAGGTTTATTGGTTTAAAAGATTTAAACCCTATGGATTAAATATGGGGGTGGGGATACCATGATTGAGGAAATAGTAAAACAGATTGAGAGGCTTTCTACCGAACCTGGTTTGCCCAAGAATGTGAGACAGGCTCTTCAGAATGCTAAAGAAGAACTCCTTAATGAAGAAAAAGAGCTCCCGGTGAGGATTTCCTCAGCTGTTTATGAGCTAGAAAAAACTATCGATGAACCTAACCTGATGCAGCATACCCGTATTGCTTTGTTGCAGATTATAAGCACGCTGGAGTCCATCAGGGATCAATGAGATTTACTGAAAAGGCTCTTTCTTTTTTTAATACTCTTTCTCCTCAGGAACAGGCCTATGTAAGAGAATACCTCTTTGAAAATCCGGTCAAGGGATTTGTGACAGCGGATAAGATAGTAGAGATTCTGAAAACAAGGACTGTGATTCAACAATCGGAGGAGATAGAGGCCAAGGATGTTTCTCCCCAACTGGAGTTTTTTGAACATAGGTATAACTCCTCCAATACTCGCACCACTTCTTCTATTGAGGATTTTATAAAGTATTTCAGGAATCGGTTTGAGCGCATCAAGATCCTCTTCTCAGGATTTGATGATAAGTATCCTGAGGTAGAAATCAAAGATCTCAAGGAGAAGCAGAAGTTCTCGCTGGTGTGCATGGTTTACGATAAACTCAAAACCAAAAACGGAAATCTCTCTTTTCAGTGTGAGGACCTTACCGGCATCAAACAGTTCATCCTGAGAAAGGACAGTCCTTTGTTTAAGTGGGCATCGGAGGAGGTCCTCAAGGACGATATTATCCGGATAAAAGGAACCTGGCTGGGCAGCATTGGCATTATTGAGGATATTGAGTTCCCTGATGTGAGACCTCAGAGTTTGCCGACTGTGGAAGATGATATTGCTATTATGTATATCTCTGATACCCATTTTGGAAGCAAGTACCTGGCAAAAAAGGCTATTCAAAGGCTTTTGGATGCTCTCCAGGGAAAAAACGATTTACTTGGCGACCTCCGAAAGAAAATCAAGTATATTATGATAGGAGGAGATAATGTGGATGGGATTGGAATCTACCCTAATCAAGAGAAGGAACTAGAGGAGGTAGATATTGAAGGGCAGTATAAGCTCTTTGATGCCTTTTTGTCTGAGATTCCCGATTACATAGAAAAGATAGTTATCCCTGGCAACCATGATGCGGTAAGAAGAGCTGAGCCCTCTGAGGCCATTGATCCCTCTTATTTCACCACTGATGTTCATCTTTTACCCAATCCCGCCTATGTGAAGGCCCATGGTTTGCTACACCTCCTTTATCATGGAACCTCATTGGATTCCTATATTGCTTCTATCCCCCGTTTAAGCTATGAAAATCCCGTAGATGGAGCGGTGGAGATGCTGAGACGCAGACATCTCTCTTCTATCTATGGATATAACCTTATAACACCATTGCCCATGGATTTTCTGGTAATTGATATGGTGCCTCATGTGTTTCAGACAGGTCACGTGCATAGAGTAGGGGTAAAAAAGCATCGAGGGGTGATTGTGCTCAACTCCGGTGCATTCCAGGAACAAACCCCCTATCAAGCCAAACAAAACCTCATTCCCACACCTGGAGAAGTATACATCTTCACACCTAAACAAAAAAAGTTTTTTAAGGTAAATTTTCTAGAATAGGTTGATGCTTTTATGGCTCTTTTTAGTGGCCATTGCGAGCGGCGCTGTCTATTGTGATTCTTGTGAGAGCTGTAGCAACGTTACTGAGGAAATCATCCTCACTCAAGATATTGTTGCCTCTGGAGATGTTTGTATTGACCTTAAGGCCTCTAAGTTAGATTGTAATGGCCATCATATTATAGGAAACAACTCCAGCATCGGAATCTATGTTCCCATAGATAATACGGCCATTTCCAATTGTTATGTAGAAGGATTTCAATACGGGATTTACTTAAATCGCTCCGATAATGTTTATCTTACTAATAATCAGGTGGAGGGCAACGAATATGGAATATACGGAGAATACGCCGATATCTATGCCTTTGATAATCGGGTTTGTTTCAACAATCAATGGGATTTTTATAGCCCTACCGGCTGGGACACTTCTAATGGAACAGAAAACCAATGTGATAATGCGGATGGTTGGTCAGATTATGGATTTCCCAATGAATGTACTTATTATTGTTCTATCGATGATTACCAGGCTCCTCAGGTAGAGCTTATTTTCCCGA
>JAADEL010000021.1 GCA_013153395.1 Microcaldota archaeon | reverse complement strand
TACCTGTGGAGTTTCAGGTAAGGGTGAGGGCTACCTCGCCTTGGGGACAATACATTATGATTATCCTGGGAGTGATAGCAGCCATAATAATCGGGCTTTTCCTCTACCTGAAATTCATCAAAAAGGCCATATGATTTTTAAATTCCTTTCTTAAAATAGAACTATGGAACGTAATGTAGGTGACTTAGATAGGGCCTTTAGGATTAGTGTGGCCATCGTTCTGTTGGCTATGGGCCTTATCTATAATCAAACCCTCTTATTTATCCCTGCTTTTATTCTCCTGCTAACCGGATTCTTAGGGACCTGTCCTATTTACAGCATCTTTGGTTGGAGCACCAAAACCTATTTTGATTATCCTTCTGCCTCTATACCCCAAGCCCCAATGGCAGTAGAGGTAGAAGAAAGAACCATTATTGAGGAGCCTGCTCCCCAAGATAGAGAAGCCCGGAGAAAGGAACTGTTTGAAGAGCCAGAGGAGGAGCCTGTCGTAGAGGAAAAACCTACCACTCGAAGAAGAAAGAGGAGAAATGTCCGAAGAAAAACTAAAGCTAAAAAAGAAGATTAAAAAGGGGCCTACGCTGGTAGTGGCCTTGCATTCTCCGGGATTGGTGGGCAACCTAGCAGGTCTTACGCTAAGTCTTAATCCTGAATTTGAACATGTAGGATCCTTTAAAGGCTCCAAGATTCCCCCTATAGCAAGCATCCATAAAGGAAAGGTATATTCTCCTATCCGGGTTTATTACCATCCTAAGAAGAACATCCTCCTTTTCTTATCCGAAGTATCCATCCCTGCAAACGCCTCTTATGAGGTAGGGAAGGCGGTGCTTGAGCTAGTGGATAAATACGATGTCAAGGATGTTTATATCCTTTCCAGCATGAACGAACCCGATTTTCATTATATTACCAACAAAAAGGGAGTAAAGCTCAAGCTCTACGAGATCAATGAAGGTGCTCTGGCAGGATTGGCCGCTCTCATTCTCTCCGAATTGAGCGATAGAGGGATAGAATATCTAGCGTTGTTTGCTCCTGTGGAGGATCCTCAGCTTGATATCAAAAATACTATAAAGCTCTTGAAAAAGGTAGAGAAACTGCTGGGGATAAAAGTAGATTATCGTACCCTGAAGAAGCACCTCAAGGAAGAGGAGGCCGAGGAACCAGTAGAGGAACAACCTAAGGGGATGTATCGTTGAAGGAGGTAATCGAGAAAATAAAGAAAGGTGAGGTACAACCGCAGGATATTGCCAGCTTACCTGATGAAGATAAATACCTCATTCTAGGAGCACTGGCCATAAAAAACAAACAATACCAGAAAGCTATAGACTTCTTAGAGAAGGTAAGACATCGAGATATGGCGAGAAGGTTGTTGGGATATGCGTGGTTTGCCAGAGGAAGATTCTTCGAGGCCAATGCCTGGCTGGAGAGTGTGAAGAAAAAAACCCCCTCTGATTATATGTTGCTCGCCTTCTCCAACCTTATTTTAGGAGATGAGAAAAAGGCGCAGCAATATCTTCGCACAGCCCTTGCCTTGGACAAGCCCAAGGCCATCAACATGCTTAGATCCTTTATTATGAACGCTAAGGAAAGCAAGAAGGTAAATGCCATAAAAAAGTTGCTAGCTATGCTCGAACGATAGCCTCAAGTACCTCCTCGAGCCTCTTGAGATGGCTTATACGGGTGGATTCTAAGGCGCTATGGAGATACTTCACCGGATAGCCAATAGAGATGGCAGGCACACCCCGACGGTAGAAAGTGGTAGCATCAGTGATTTCATCTTTGCTTTGGGTGGCAATCTCACGAGGAATGTATCTTTTCACGAGCTCTACCAGCTCCTGAGGAGCAACGTTTCCAGTTCCCCCTCCTTCCACAGCAATATATCCTAGACTCTCTTCTTCAGGGCTATATCCGGCGTAGATATCCTTGTTAGAAGGGAAGGCATCCACCACAATATACTGAGGGTTGGAGTAGTGTTGGGAGATATAATCCAAAGTGGCTTGCAGCCGGGTAAATCCTTCTTCTTCTCCGTGGGTTAAAAGCACGCTGTAGCCCTTTTTAGCGAGGTTGAGAAGGGTGTAAACGCCCGCATGGTTGTCCAATGTCTTGGAGAAGATGATGTCTCCCTTTATTATAAGCTGGTTCTTGTAGTGGAAAGGCCATTGCTCGGGAAGTTCCTCAGGATAAAAGATCTCAAAATAAAGAGGTTGCCCCTCCATTGGTCGATGAGGAAGAGGAGAGGCTGCATAAGCCTCTATCTTTTCCCCCTTATAATAGCTCTCGAAAATCATCCCAGGCCCTTGTTTTATCATGCCTCGGGGCTTTGCTCGGTAGAGATTATCATAGAAATGGGCATCCACGATGTAGCCTATTTCATCATAGTGGGCCACCAGTATTCTCTCACTCTCTCCAGGAAAAAAGAGGTTCTTTCCAATCACTTTAGGTTGAACACCTGTATATTCCTGGGCCAATTCTCGAAGAGAATCTAAGAAATGATGCTCGTATCCTGAAACTAAAACAATATCATTTATCTTCTTTAAAAGCTCCATAATTCTACTTCACCCACCGGTTTTTAAAGGTTATCTAACATAAATAACCATATGTACACACAGAAAAAAGCTGAAGTAAAAATGGTGGAAAGAGCAAAGGTGGCTGTGTCCTTTTTGGGGGCTTTTAGTGTTGGAGTGGGAGTAGAGAGGATGATTCAAGCCTCTACTCTTCCAGGAGAAGTAGCTAAGTTTATGTTAGTATGGGGCGCAGCGGCTGCTGCCTATTACACCCTAAAAAGGGCCATGGATGAACTTTAACGTAATGGCCCTATATAGTATCTGGCATTCTTTTCATCGTAGATAGCGTGGTCCCATCCCTTCTTGAGGAGATAACGAAGATAGGAGTTATCTTTAGCTCCGGTTGCGTTGGCGGCCATCAAGCTTGCCAGTCGCTCCACATATTCCCAATACTGGAAATCTTCTTCATGAGGTGCTAATAAGGATTGCTGTTTATCCTTTATCTCCCAATACTTCTTCAGGTCAGGCATCTCCGGGAAATGGGGGAAGCTCTCTGCCAGCATCCAAAGCTCCAGTGCCCCTCGGTTGTTTAGCAGGGGATGGATCTCTGAATAAGGTCTCCATTTTGAGTAAAGCCCTGTGGTCATGATTTGAATGAGGTTGTGTTTGCCAGATCTCAGCCGTATAGCAAAAGCAGAGGTGGAGATGTTGTCCGTTTCCTGGAGATATCTTATATCCCAACCATGTCCGTGGTTTAGCATAGAAAATCCAAAGGCATTGGTATAAACATCGTCTATGCCCGGCAATCTATATTCTCGCACTATCTCTAGATATTTATGTTTTTGCTCGGCTAGCTCCAAGAAGGTCAGCATGGAAAAGATTTCTTTGCCTTCGGGCATTCTTACCAACTTCCTTAACAAGTCATCATTATCCTGGGTGGCATTTACCGCTTTTATGAGTAAGAACTTAAGATAACCTGGTACTCTTTTTCCATCCTCCCATTTCTTCCAAAGCTCCCAATAAATGTCCTTATACTTTCCCAGTGTCTCCTTTATCTCATGCTTGTAAAAGGCCTCCTTGCCTCTTTGAGCTAGCTGGGATAACATGGTAGTTTATGGTTGAAAGATTTTTTAAAGGGATGGGGAGTTAATATATGGCCAAATATATTGTTATTCTTGGGTCCATAATGTCGGGGCTAGGAAAGGGTATCGTGACCTCCAGCCTTTTGAAGATATTAAAGGAGAGGGGCCTCAAGGTGCTTCCGCTGAAGTTTGACGGCTATCTCAACGTGGATTGTGGAACAATGAACCCCTACAGACACGGAGAGGTCTTTGTGCTCAAGGATGGAACCGAGGTGGATATGGACTTCGGACATTATGAGCGATTCTTGGGAAAGGACCTCACCGGAGAGAGCTCCCTTACCGGAGGAAAGATTTTCAAGCAAATCATTGAGAAAGAGCGCCGAGGGGATTATCTAGGAGAAGATGTTCAGTTTATTCCCCATGTAACCAACCTCATCAAAGACCATGTGAAAAGATATGCCAAGGGCCAAGACATTGTTATCATTGAGGTTGGGGGAACAGTGGGAGATATAGAAAACGCTTACTTCATAGAGGCAATGAGACAGCTTTCCTTGGAAGAAAAGGTGCTTTTTATTCAGCTTACCTACCTGCCTGAGATCAACAACGAACTCAAGACAAAGCCCACCCAGCATGCCAACAAGCTCATCCAAAGCTATGGGATCAAGCCCAGCATACTCTTGCTCAGGGCCAACCGCAAGCCCTCCAAAGAGCATCTCCAGAAGATTGCCCTCTATACCAATACCAACAAGCTTTTCTATGATCCTACGCTGGAGACCATCTATGAGCTCCCATTAGTGCTCGAGGACCAAAACATCTATTATGCTATTGCGGATGAGCTAGGAATAAAGGCAAAAAAGGAGCCTGATTGGAAGAAATGGAAAAAACTTGTGAACAATCTCAAGAGGGCAAAGCGCTCTGTAAACATCGCCATTGTAGGAAAATACGTGGAGAACAAAGATGCCTATGCCAGCGTTAAGGAAGCCTTGGTGCATGCAGGTGCCCATCTCAACACCAAGGTAAATATTTCCTTTGAGGATAGCTCCAAGCTCGGAAATCTTTCTCAATATGATGGCCTCATCATAGCGGGCGGGTTTGGAAAACGAGGAATAGAGGGAAAGATAAAGGCCATAAAGTATGCCCGGGAAAACAACATCCCTCTATTGGGCATATGCCTTGGAATGCAGTTGATGGTGGTAGAGTGGGCAAGGAATGTGCTCGGATGGAAAAAGGCCCATTCCACCGAGTTCAATCCCAAAACACCTTATCCTGTGGTGGATATCCTCCCTGAACAAAAGTCCATCATAGAGAAAGGCGCCACCATGCGTTTGGGGGAATATCCGATGGAGATAAAGCCCGGCACGTTGCTTTCTCGCATCTATCGCAAGAAGGTGGCCAAAGAGAGGCATCGCCACCGCTACGAAATCAACCCCAAGTATATAAAGGACCTTGAGAAATCTGGACTTATATTCTCGGCCTTCTATAAGCATGTGCCTGAGGCCATAGAGTATCCCAACCAACTGGGCATAGGCCTTCAATCCCATCCAGAGCTCACCTCCAAGTTTGAGAAACCTTCGCCGGTGTTCCTATGGCTGGTAAAACAATCGATGAAGTCTTCCAAGAAGTAAAAAGGTCCTGGTTTGTGCTACCAGGATACGAGCGATGGGCAGAGGAGGATATAGCTCTCCCTTACATCAACCAGAGCACCATCTCCGCTCCCAACGTAGTAAAGCGCATGTTGGAGCTCCTGGACCCAAAGCCCCATCATAAGGTGTTGGAGGTAGGAACAGGCTCTGGGTATAGCACTTGTTTGCTCTCTCGCCTTGTGGATAAAGTGATTTCCATTGAGGTGGATCCTGAGGTTGCTCAAGCGGCCCAGCGCAATCTGGAGAGATGTGGAGCAAAGAATGTAAAAGTATTGGTGGGCGACGGAAAGGAAGGCTATCCTCCTGAAGCACCTTATGATAGAATATTGATAAACGCCGCCTTTCCCACTATTCCGCCCAAGCTCCTGGAGCAGCTTAAAGAAGACGGCATACTGGTAATGCCTCTAGGGCCAGAAGGTTATCAACGCCTTATTCGTTATTCAAAAAAAGAAGGAATAAAAGAGGATATGGCCGTGGTGTTTATTCCTCTAAGATAGCCCTTAAGAGGGTGCGAGTGGCTGGTGCGAGGGCAAGCTCCTGGTGGAAGCTTTTATCCTGCATAGTGCTTGCAATATCTATGTGGGTCCAGTTCTTCTTCTTAGTAAAGTGTTCCAAGAACTTTCCTCCGATGATGGTGGCCGCTTCTCCGTCCCATCCTCCAATGTTTCTTAAATCGGCTACATTGCTCTTCAAGAGCTCCTTATACTCGTCCCAGAGAGGAAGCTCCCAATAGCGCTCGTTCTCCTCTTCTCCTGCCTTCATTATGGCCTTTACCAAGCTCTTATCATTTCCCATTATAGGGGAGCCATACCTTCCTAGCACAATATGGGCCGCTCCTGTCAAGGTAGCAATATCTATCACCTTATCGGGCTTGACCTTAGAATAGATATAGGCCAAGGAATCAGCCAATATCAGCCTGCCTTCAGCATCTGTGTGGGGAATCTCCACATAAGTCCCGTCCATTGCCTTGACTACTGCTCCGGGCTGGATAGCATTGCTATCTATGGCGTTTTCAGTAAGGGCCAAGAATCCATGGACGGTTTTGTTGGGCTTGAGCTGGGCTATTGCTCTCATTACTCCCATCACAACGGCTGCTCCTGACTTATCCATGTGCATGGTATACATGTAACGAGGTGGTTTCAAAGAAAGCCCACCTGTATCAAAACACACACCCTTTCCCAGCAATGCAATGCTCTCCTTTCCTCCCTTGTAGGTAATCTGCACTAGATAGGCACCATGGCGGCTTCCTTGATTAACAGCCAAAAAGAGATTCATTCCCAGCTTGCGCATATCGCTCTTATCCAGCACCTTAACCTCCAACCCTAGCTTTTTGAGCTCCCTTGCTTTCTTTACCATCCACTCCGGAGTGGCTATGTTAGCAGGGGTGTTGGCAATCTCCCGTGCCCAGAGCTGAGCCTCTATAAAGATTTGAGCTTCTTTTACCTCCTTGGTTATGCTAGGGAGATAGAGCACCTTTTTCTTCTTTTCCTCCTTCTTATGATAGCCGAACTTCCAGTCAGCCAGATACGCACCATAAACAATCCATTTCAAGTGCTCCTTGGTCTCCACATATCCTTCGTCTATCTCCTTGAACACCCTGAAGAAGGCACCCATTAGTTTATGGGGCTTGAACTCCTTTTTCTTGAAGGTCAAGGTCACTTGCTTCTTGTCATGACATACCTCGAACTTGTCCTCTTTTCCTTGCTTGATCTCAATCTTGTATCCTTTTTTTCCTCTTTTTACTTCCATGCCATATTGAGGGAAAAAGTGTTTAAAAATAATGTGTGATATAAGGGCATGGATAAACAACAACTCCGCTTCCTTTATAATAAAGAATGGAAAAAGCATTACGACCTTGAAGTATTCAAAGAGTATGGCTTCCAACGCCGCCAATGTAAGAAGTGTGGGCGTTACTTCTGGAGCGTAGAAGAGAGGGATTTATGCGGGGATCCTGCCTGTGTAGGCTACCAATTTATCGGAGAGCCTATAGGAAAGAAAAGAGGCTATGTGGAGACCTGGAAGGCTATAGAGCAATACTTTGTCTCCACGGGACACACCTCTATAAAGCCTTATCCCACAGTGGCAAGATGGAGGGATGACCTCTATTTCACTATCGCATCCATCAATGATTTTCAGCCCTATGTGGTGAGCGGAGAGCTTGACCCTCCGGCCAATCCTCTTATTGTTCCTCAGCCCTCTATCCGCTTTTCGGATATAGACAATGTGGGTGTGACAGGCCGCCATTATACCAACTTTGTGATGATTGGACAGCACGCCTTCAACAAAGACAAGCTCTTTTATTGGAAGAATGAAGCAATCGAGCATGATATCAATTATCTTACAAAGGTGCTGGGCATTCCTTTGAACGAGATTGTGTTTCACGAGGATGTTTGGATGGGTGGAGGAAACTTTGGCCCGAGTTTGGAGTATTTTGTCCGGGGATTGGAGCTGGGAAACTGTGTGTTTATGCAGTATGAAATCACAGAAGATGGCTACCGGGAGCTCAAGACCAAGGTTATCGATATGGGAGCTGGGCTCTCGCGCTTGGCCTGGATCACGAGCGGCGCCCCTATGAGCTATGAGATTGTGTTTGAAAAGCCCTATCTCTATCTCACAAAGCTCAATCCTCTGGAGGTTGATCAAGAAAGCTACCTAAGGTATGCAAAGATAGCAGGAGGCCTTAATGTGGATGAGGCCACGCCTGAGGAAATCAACCGTTTGCTCTCGGGCTTTACTGAGGAGGAGCTCAAGGCCTTTGAGCGCTTGCGAGCCATGTTCTCCATTCTTGATCATACCTCCACTTTGCTCTTTACCATACGGGATGGAATGATGCCATCCAATGCGGGTGGAGGATATAACTTGAGGTTGATTGCCCGTCGCATGTTTGCCTTTGAGGAAACCTATGGCATTGAGTATGATCTCCACAGGTTGTTGGAGCTTCATATTGAGAATTGGAAGGGCTTGTTTGATGAGTATGGAGAGGCTGTGGATGTGGTGGCTGAGGTCATTGAGGAAGAGCGCAAGAAATATAAGAAAACCAAGGAGAGGGCTCAGCGCCTTATCAAGAAGCTCAAGGGCAAAAAGCTTACCACCCAAGACCTTGTAAGGTTATATCAATCTGAGGGAATAAATCCTGAGCTCCTTAAAAAAGAACTCAACATTGAAATCCCGCCTAATTTCTATGATCTAGTGAGACAAAAAGATGAAGTAAAGAAAAAACAGGTTCAAAGAACTCTTAACTATCCTGAGACCAAAAAGTATTATTATGATAACAAGGAGGAGTTTGAGGCCACTGTGATCGGTATAGAGGAGGATGGCATTGTGCTTGATAAAACCTATTTCTATCCTGAAGGAGGAGGACAGGTAGGGGACCAAGGATATATTGAGGATGAGTTTGTGTATGATACCAAGAAATACGGGAATGTGGTGCTTCACTTGGTAAAGAATCCTAAGAGATTTAGCGTAGGGCAGAGGGTAAAGGCAAAGGTGGATTTGGCAAGGAGAAAACGCATTACCAAGCACCATACGGCTGCCCACCTCCTCACAAAGGCCGCTTATGAGATATTGGGCCCACATGTATGGCAAGCAGGTGCTAAAAAGGAGGAAACCAAAGCCCACATGGACCTTACCCACTATAAGAGAATTACAGATGAGGAGCTTGAGAGAATCGAAAGAAGGGTGAATGAAAAGATAATGGAGGCCTTGCCCATTGAGATAGAGGTAATGCCCCGAACAGCTGCCGAGCAAAAGCATGGTTTCAGGATATATCAAGGAGGAGCAGTGCCTGGTAAGATATTGAGGATTGTGAATATTGGAGGATATGATGCAGAGGCCTGTGGAGGAACCCACAACATGCTAAAGCACACAGGGGAGATAGGCTTCTTTAAGATAGTGAAGCGAGAGAGCGTGCAAGATGGTGTCCAAAGGATTGTGTATAAGGTAGGAGAGGCAGCCTTGGATTATATTCAAGAGAGGGAACGCAAGGAAAGGGCGGCTGCCAAGGAGCTTTCCATAGAGCCGGAGCTCTTGCCTGAGACTGCGTTAAAGTTCTTCCACCTTTGGAAGGATGAGAAGAAGGCAAAGGAGGCCTTGATTGCCCATATCAAGAAGGAAATAGAGGAGTCCGAGCAACTTGAATACAATCTACCTTTCCTAACCCTAAGGGAGTTTGGAGGGTTCAATCCTAAACATGATAAGATTGTGAGGCTAAAGGATGGAATGCTAATCGGCGGTCCTAACAAAGATGAGATTGTGAAAAGGCTAGGCGTGGAAGCAAAAGGAAAGCATTATTACATCGTCAGAGATAGTCCCAAGGAGAAAGAAGGAAGTTCTCCAAAAGAATAGCTTCCTCATGGGGTCTTAGGGAGATCAACAACTTCCTTCCTGGCCATTTTTCTAATATCTTTTTTTCTCTTTGCGCATTCTTGTCCAATTCCACGGTTACTTGGATTGCTGTATCTCCTACTATAAAATCTATCTCGCCGTGGTTGTGGGAATAGTATTTGGGCTGATATCCTTGGCGATAGAGCTCTTGAGCCACTACTGCCTCCACTTTCCGAGCAAAGCTCCCTCGCGAGAGGCCATTATCGGTGGGATAGAGCTTGCGATAGCGATAGATGGCTTGATGCTTTTCTACTTCCAAAAATACAAAAGTGCGTAAAAAGAGATCCACATAATGTTGAAGGGTTTTCTCACTTAAGCTCATAAGGTGCTTTATTTTGCGAAGGGTGGTCGTGATGCCAGGATTGTCTAAAAGATAGAAGAAGAGCTTCTCGGCCTTCTTGGTGGAAGGGGCAATCTCCCGGTAAAATATGTCTTTGGCATATTCTCGAGCCAATTCAGGCTGATTAGTTAGGGAGGGATAAGGAAATCCACCATGTTCGATGTAAGCTAATAGGTCTGCTTTCACATGCTTTTTATATTCGCGATAAGAAAATGGCATGATGAGATGGGATTTGTTCCTTCCCACCAAAGCTCCTCGATAATCGCTTTCCTTGAGAATAGATTCTGTGATAAGGAATTTGTGTTTTCCTAATAAACGGTGGACGAGTTTTTCCCATCCTTGCACGTTTTGGACCTCGTCTAATATAATCACATCGTAGCCCCTCCAAAGGTCTGCTAAGACAGTAAGATCCTCAATAGTGAGATCCATCAAACGCTCATCTTCAAAATTGATGTATGTGGTACTGTAATGTTGGGAGAGTCTCAGGGCTAAGGTGGTTTTTCCTGCTCTTCTTATTCCATAAAAAAGGGTAGCTAGCTCCTTCTCTTCCATCTCATCTTTTAGTTTGTTCTCTACTTCTCTTTCTTTACTGTCTTTTACCTTTTCCAACTTTTCCTCTCCTTCTCGTATAATCTGCTTTAATATCTCTACGCTTACCACACATCTTTTTTGTGGAAAATCCTTAAATCTATTTCCACTTTTTCCCGGAAAAAGCCGAACTTCACTTCCACTTTTTCCCAACTATAAAGGGGGCCCACTAATAGGGGAAGCGCCCCCTTTATTAAACCCCCAAGGACTATTACCCCACTATAAAGGGGCAAGGTGCTTATTAGTCCCGCCCCTTTATCAATCCCCCTCCCCGAATAGGCGACTATAGGGGGCGCGAACCCTTTTAGCAGGCCCCTTTCCAGCATTCTGAGCGATTACTGGAGAAGTTTATAAGGATTTTGTGGGTAAAAATGGTAAGGAAATGGAGAGATGTGAGATTCCTTGGAAGTATAAAAATCCTATCCCTTGGAATGTGGAGGCATTGAAGGATGCAGAACGGTGGAGAGAAGGAAGCATTCCGAGATCCCTCGACTGGATCTTTAAAGATGCTCCTGACCCCGACGTAGAAAAAGCTGTTATGGAAATAGTAAGGAAAATAAGGTGGGCATTCCTCCCTTCTGTGAGAGAAGATAACCATCAGCTTTGGAGAATGCTTTATCAAATAGCGGCTATCGATTATATCCATCATATGCTAGCTCATTCTTTTAGATTGGAAACCCTTCCTCCTATCACGATGAAGAGGGTTCATTGGGAAACCCATGTTTCTTTCTATGAAGCACCTTGTGAGTATCGGGCCTTCATGAATGGAATGGAGGTAGGAAGAATCCCTTATCTTCTTCGACTTTTACCTGATGGAAAAAAACTCCTCATATTGCTTACCTTTCAAGGAAGAGGCCATGATAAAAGATGGCTGAGGGAATTGCCCTTTAAAGAACTGGAAGCTCAAGGTTATCTCCTCTTTATGGGTGCTCCCCATCAAAACTTCTACCTGAGCTCCATTCATACTACTTCACCTTCTCGCCTTCCTTTTGCCTTTTATGAACAGAGATTTCAGGGGCCCATGTCTTTTGTTCTAACATTGCCTCTTAATGCTGACCACTACTATCAAATGCTATATGGGATATTTTACCCTCACGAGATAAGAAAAGCGGTAAGAGAATCACCTTTGCCTCTTTCACCTTCATTAGTTGAAAAAAGCTTATATAAGTTAGAAATAAAACCTCGGAAGCCTTCTTACATCTCAGTCCTTGCTTCCTAATAGGCACCTCTTCAGGTCCGGGAAATATTTCCTAGTCGCCTAATAGGGTTCGGGGTTCTTGAAAGGGCTGCTGTCTATAAGGAGACTAGCCCTTTCATTTGATAAAGGGGGCCCGCTATTAGGGTTCATGCCCCCTTTATAGTTGGTAAGGGGGAATGCCATATATGGGAATGCCTAGGCGAGAGGTGACCCAAGGTTGGGAAGAAATTACCACTGCATAAGGCGGTTTATATTTTTTAAGAAAGCTAACCAGAGAACGAGTAATCTTACCTTTGCCTGACTTTACTTCAATGGGTATGGGCTTGTTGTTTTTAACAATAACAAAATCTACTTCGGCTTTGGAACGGGTGCGCCAATAATGAGGATTAGAGGATAAAAGAGCTCTAAACACTCCGTTTTCCAAGGTTTGGCCTGTAATCTCATATTGCCCTAGAATGGCATTCCTGAAGCCAGTGTCATAAAAATATACCTTAGGAGATTTATTCAACTCAACCAAAGGATTGGTAGCATAAGGTCTGATCAACCTTATTACAAAGGATCTCTCAAGAATAGTCAGGTATTCTTGAATAGTGGTGTAAGAAAGGCCTAATTCAGAATAATGAAGGATGTTTCCAGTAAGAGCCGCTAGTTTTTTTACTATATTCCACATGCTGTTGGACTGTCTTAA
>JAADEL010000032.1 GCA_013153395.1 Microcaldota archaeon | reverse complement strand
GCCTCCTTTACCCTTTCCCCTATCTCCATTTTGTTTATCAACCGTTTCAGGACCTCAGGATGGTCTATGGCCTCCTCCATCACCTCTTTCACATTCTCCGGTAAAGGCAGCTCCTCAAAACACCTTTCACAATGGTAGATAGCATAGTAGTAAACATCCTTTCCTCTCCCGTCCTTCCAACCAGGGTCCGCCCCCTTTTCTATCAGCTCCTTCACGAATCTTCCTCTTTTCACCGCAAGATGGAGAGCGGTACTCCCATCATTAGTGGTAAGATGGATGTTTCCCAACCTACTTAGCACCTCTACCGCCAGCCCATTCCCATACATCACCGCATAATGTAGAGGAGTATTTCCTCCTTTATCCTGCACATCCACCTTTGCTCCATACTGAATATAAAGAAGCACAAGCTCCTCCGCATACATAGCCGCCTCATGGAGGGCCGTCTTTCCCTCCCTATCTCTTATGTTCACCCGCGCTCCATGCTTCAGGAGCATCTCCGCTACCTCCCATGACCGAGCATAGAACAAAGGCGTCTTTCCCCATTGATCCACACCATTGGGGTCCGCTCCCTTCTCTAACAACATCCTCACACTCTCCACATTTCCTCTATTTACCGCTACATGAAGAGCTATCCCCAACCTTTCCGCTTTCTTCAGCACCCTCTCCAACAACTGAGGATTGGAGGCAGCCAACATCACTCCTTCCTGCCCTATCGAAGGAAAATACTCCAAACATTCTTTACATCCCGCTAATAACACATCCTCTGGCTTACTGTACCTCCTCAGGAACTCCCCAATATCCTCCATTCCCATCCTCTTCACTATCTTCTTCACCTTTGGAAGTTGGCCTGTTTGTTTTCCCTTCTCCACAAACATAGCGCTTAGAAGAGGATCCCGACTAAAAACCCTTCTCAACCTCCCCGGAGGCATGCGCTCTCCTTCTGAGAGGAGCTTATCAATCACGATTTAATTGACCTTTCATATATTAAAACCTTATCCCTAAGATAAGTATGAGAAAAACCAAGATCATTGCCACCGTAGGTCCTTCTCTCGAGGATTATGAAACCATGAAGAAGGTCTTTACCCACGCCAACATCGCCCGTTTCAACTTCTCTCACGGTACTAATCAAGAACGAGAAAGATGGCTCAAGATGTTAAGGGAGGTAGAGCAAGATCTCAACAAACCTATCACCGCCTTAGCTGATACCAAAGGACCCGAGGTCCGTACCCAAAACTCCGAGCCTCTCCCGGTAGAAAAGGGAAAAGAATACCCCATTTCCTATCTCCAGCCGGCTCCCCTCGATGCCTTCCTCTCAGTGGTAGAAGAAGGCGACATAGTGTTGGTAGATGACGGCAAGGTTATCTTTATTTATAAAGATGGAAAGCTCAAAGCCTATAACTCCGGTATAATCAAACCCCGAAAATCCATAATAATCCGAGGGAAAGACTACCCTCTTCCTTCTATTACTCCGCAGGATAAAGAGGACATAGCCTTCATCAACAAAGCGGGTTTCGACGTAATAGCCCAATCCTTTGTTCGCTCTCCCCAAGATGTGAAAGAGATGAAATCCCTTACCTCTCTCCCTGTGATAGCCAAGATAGAGACGGCCACTTCCTTGGAGCACCTTCCTCAGATTGTGGAGATCTCCGATGGTGTGATGGTAGCTCGAGGTGACCTCGCCCTCTCTGTGCCAGAAGAGGAGATGCCCCTCATCCAGAAGAAAACCATCTTCCTCGCCAAGCACTACAACAAGCCTGTGATTGTGGCTACTCAGATGCTCTCTTCGATGGTAGAAAGCCCTTTCCCAAGACGTTCTGAGATTATGGACATCTTTACCGCTGTCTCCCATATGGCCGATGCCTTGATGCTCTCAGAGGAAACCGCCATCGGAAAGTATCCAGTGGAAGCAGTCTCTGTGATGAGCAAGGTAGCCCAGAAGGCAGAGCAGGAGCACCACTTCTATCGCCCACCCGAGGCCGATTACAAAGATAAACTCGCCAAATCCGCCATCGAGCTCGCCCAAACCTTCAATGTTCCTATAGTAGCTCCCACTGGATATGGAACCACCCCTAAGAAGCTTTCCCGCCAGCATCCTACCCAACCCGTATATGCCATTACCCCCAACAAATCCATCATCCCCTATCTCAACCTCTTTTACGCCATCTACCCTGTAGAGATGAGCTATGAACCTGTTTTCCAGAACTTCGAGCGTATAAAAAACCACCTCAACATCGACAAGGCCCTGTTTGTGTTCGGCTATCCTCCTAACAATCAGAACACCAACACCCTTATCTTTATCTGATCACCTTTATTTTCCTTTCCACAATATCCAAGTAGAGCTTAGGAGCCCTTTCCAGATAATACTCCACTATCTCCTTTATCTCTACTTCCCTCTCCATCTTCACATAGATGGCCTTAGGCTGATTGACCGGCTGCCCTATCTTACTCACCAACAACACCTCATTGACAACCTCCTTCTCCTCATAGATGGCCTGGGAGATCTCCTGTGCCAACACCTGATAGGTTTTTCCCACATGAGACCAAGGATTCTTTCCCGCAGCCGCCTCCAATGTCATCATCCTCATCGGAGTTATCAACCCATTTACCCTATTTCCTCTTCCTACTTGTCCATCATCTCCTCCCTCCGCCGAAGTACCTGTCAAGGTAAGATAAGGACCTCCTGTCTTATCGGCGTTATTGATGGTAGGAACCACCCCAAACCGGTCGGTTATCTCCTGTACTAGACTTTCCTTCAAGGCCTCATATTCTTCCCAGGATTCCACATAGGGTGCTAAGAAGGCCTGGGCTATGGTGACCTCTTTATCAAAGGACATTACCTTTATATCCTGCCCAAACCTCTGATCCCCTAACGAGTTCTCATACAAAAACCTCCCTATCTTATAAGTTCTTTCCTCTACCTCGCTAAAGGGATAGAATCCTACTCCAAAACTCGTATCGTTAGCTACCGGAATCCTCTGTTCCACTGTGCTTATGAGGGCCTCACTTCCCCTTCTTATCTCTAATCGGATCTCAAACCACTCCCTCTTCATATGGGGCAGGATCCCTTCCAACGCCCTATAGAGATGTTCTATCAATCCCTCTTTATACTCCTCTATCTTTTGAGCCCTACCCGCTAAATAAAACCTTATAGGCTTTAACATCTCTCCCTTTCCATAATCTACTTGAGCCTCTCCTCCTACCAATAACGCCTTATCCACGTTATGATGGAGAAGATATCCATAGTCCTTAAGATAATGGGAGGAGAGGTAGAGAGAGGCCTCCTCTGCCAACAAATCCGATATGGTATCAGGATGGCCAAACTCCTTTCTCTCCACTATCTCCCTTTTAGGCATTACCTCTCCGATCTCAGTAAAAATCATAACCTACCTTTACCCAAAATATGCTTAAAAACTTCACCTCCATTTAAATGTGTTATGGTTGATTTTGATTATCTTGTTGATCTTCTTGAGTGCCTATCTCCAGCCTTGGGCTGAATATCCCTCTGCCATCACCGAGACTGCATTAGCAAAGTATTGTGCCCTTGACCTTAAACAACAATTCATCAAAGAAACCCTTATAATAGCTTCCTCTGCCTATTATCTGAGCGAAGTTATCTTGGATGAGGTGGAGAGCGTTCTTCCTCCCAGAAGCCGTATTGTGTTCCATCTGGTGCTTAGGCCCGCTTTCCATCTCAAGCTCTACCAGCTTATCACAGCCGCCAACTTCTTTACCTTCTATTGGAAGGAGAGATGTGGAAAGGTAGATTATTGGATATTGTGCGGAGAGGCAGAGCTTACCTCTATCACTGTCTCCCCCTATATAAGTCCTGGCTTCTTCAAGATGGGTCCTGCTAAGTGTGATTGGGAAAGCGTTCTCAAGATAGAGAATAACACCCCTGTGGTGTGTTTTGATTGTGGAAGCTTTTATGCGGTTGCTTATACAGAGAACTTGGTCTATGTTACCCCTATCAACGGTACCTATCAAGGAATCAACCTTTGCTTCCGCAACCTTACCATTCCTTCTAGCGCTAAGAAAGCCCTAGGCCGCTATGCTTCCAACATAAGCTTTAACGTGAGCTGCTAGACCAACGAAAGTAATACAAAAACGTATTACACCGGCATATTTTATAATTCTCCCTTATATAAACATGGACATCAAGATTTGGGGTGTGGGCTCGGGCCTTTGCGAGAGAAAGAACACCTCCGCCCAGATAAATGGAATACAGATAGATGCAGGGCCCTCTGTTTATCAAGATATCCTGAATCATTTTCCTGAGCATCTTCTGATCACCCATCCTCACGGAGACCACATCGGAGGAATATGGCATGTTGCTCTGTTCGCAGGCTTTAAATCTCCCAAGCCCCTCCATATCTACGGCAGCTCCCTAAGCATAGAACGCATAAAGCACATCATCCGAGAGCAAAGCGACCACGAGGCCTACCAAGTACTCCAACAAAAACTCCACTATCACATCCTTCCTGAAAAAGGCTCCATCACCATCAACAACACCAAGATTGATTTCGAGACTCGCCATCACATCGCCGAAATCCACACCCATATCTTTAAATTCAACGACAAGGTAGTTTGGGCCACCGATATCCATGAGACCGAAGAGGATTTTCCTTTCTACCAAGGCACAGACCTCGTATTCCATGTAATGTATAGAGGAAAGGCTCATACCACGCCTGAGATGGTTGCCCGCATCATGAAAAGAGCCCATGTTCCTCGGGTGCTAGGCATCCATTACTGCGATAAAAAAGACCTCACGCCCTATGCCAAGGATTTCCAGGAGTTCAGATATGCAGAAGAAGGCGAGAGCTTTCATTTATAAATCCCAATCATATAAAAAACCATGGAAATCAGGGTCCTAGGCACAGGAGGCGGCTTTGACATTAGCAATTCCTCTATCTTGATTGACAACACCCTATTAATAGACATCGGCCCCTATGTCTATCCTAAGATTAAAGATGCCTCTATTTCTCATATTCTATTGACCCATGCCCATGGAGATCACGTGATGGGCCTCTGGCAATACGCACCTTTCAGAGATTTGCACATCTACGGAGAGAAACCCACGCTGGAGAGAGTAAAAAGCTTCCTTGAGTCCTTGAGCGACCAAGAGCTTCTCTCATTCCACAACATAACCTGGCATCCTCTGGAAGAGAGAGGCAGCCTCCATATTCTCAATTACAGAATAAGCTATCAAAAGGCCCGTCATACTGGTGAGATAGACACCCTCATCTACCGCATAAACAACCTTGTGTATAGCACTGACAACGTCGAGAGTCCTGAGCATGTGCCTTTTTTACCAACATGCCGAAGCCCTTATCCGCGGCATAGGAAATAATCCCAAGATACATGCCCAGCTCCCTGACGTAATAGAAAATGCCCAAAAAGCAGGCATAAAACGCCTTTACATCACCCACTACGGAAAACAAATAACTCTCCCTCCCAATCCGGGTTTTGAAGAATTCCGAGCTTTGCAAGAGAACGAGATAATAAAGCTTTAACCACTTCCCTCAAGCAACTCCTCCAACCTTTCCTCCAGAAAAGTAATATAACTAAACTCATTCAGCTTATAGCAGACATCATATCCACATCTTCCTAATAACCTTCCAATCCTCTCCAGCTCCTCGGAGGTAAGGGCCTCGAACATTATTACCGGTTTATGGCGGGAGATAGTATTTTTAGCTCCTAATAGGGCATTGTATTCGTTTCCCTCTAGATCCAGCTTCATTATGGTAAGATCCTCCCATTCTAGCTTATCAATAGGAACAGTTTTTACCCGAAACTTACCCTCTCCAAGTTTGGACATACTGCTAGAATAAGGCTGAAGGTCAAAAGAAGCCTCTCCTTCCTCATGGTGGAGAGCCAGTTCATATACCTCCACAGGCAAAGGCAACCCATTCAGCTCCACATTCTCTCTTATTAACTCCGCCATATAAGGATTGGGCTCAAAACATCTTACTCCGCAATGCTTTCCCATCACCAAAGCATGCGTACCTATAAACCCTCCTCCATCTAATCCCATCCCACCTAGCTCCTTGGCAAACCTCTCCAGGATCTCTAGCTCCTGAAGCTGGTGGGTAGCAAACAAGATATAAAACTCATTAATATTTCTTACCTTTATTTTAAGGTCCTTGACATGGAAGATAGTGGGTGATATCTGGGCCTTTGCCCATTCCTCCAACCTTGAGGATACTCTCTTTCCCAGGGTGTTAACCAAGCTAAAGAAGATAAGCTTCAGGGCGTTGAGCTTGTTTTCGGCCCGGCTTACCGAAAGAAAGCGGTTTATGTAGCTTTTTATGGCACTATGGGGCCTAAATATTTTAACGACACCTCCATAAAAAGTTAAAAAAGGAAACCTTTTAAAAACTCTCGTATGAGTCGATTGGAGGAATGGAACCCTTGGTGGGAAGGAAAATCGACCTTGCCCTCTGATTTCATCCCTCGGCAGATAGAGATCCCTTCATTCAACCACACCCTTTCTCTAACCGGAGTTAAATACGGAGGGAAAACCACCTTTATCCATTATTTTATTCAACAGCACTACCCCGAAGCCCTTTATATTCCTTTGTCAGATCCCTATTTCAACCCCACTTCTCTCTCCCAATATGTGGAGTATTATCTTAAAGAAATCAATCCTTCCCAGCCTATTATTATATTAGATGATGTTGAACATCCTATAGAGCCTATTCCTGACATAAAAATGATATTGATAAGCTCCTACAACCATCCCACCTCTTTATCCTTATATCCTCTTCGCCTCTCGGAAATGCTTCAGGTTAAAGACCCTCAAACTGCGTTAAAGCATTACCTTACCTACGGAGGATTCCCTGCTGTTTATCTCTCTCAAAACAAACTTCCCCCCTTACCCATTATTATAATTCCTTTATAGAATATATTTCCTCCCACTACCACATCCCTTATTCTCTCACAAAGGCCTTTATGGATTTTCTCGCCTTCTCTACTCCTGCCAAATTTACCCAACAAAGCCTAGAAAAACGATTTGGTGAGCTTGCCTCTAAATTGATCAAGGCCTTTGAAAAAACCCATCTCCTTTATAGGGTGCCTATCTTCTCTTGGGATGAAAGCCTGACTAACAAGCTTCCTTGGAAGGCTTATCTTGCCGACCCTGGCCTTAACTACCTCCTTAAACAGGAAAAGGGAAAGGCCTTGGAGCATGTGGTTTTCCTAGAGCTAATAAAAAAAGGCTACAAGGTGCGTTATTACCAGGGCACCAAGGAATGCAACTTCATCGTATATGATGAAAGACCCCTTTATGCTATACAGGTGAGCTGGGAAGAGCATCCCCGAGCTTTAGCAGGACTGGAGGAAGCAACCTCTGTATTGGATATTCCCGGTAAGCTTATCACCGCAGACAACCTCCTTACAACCTCTTTACCTTAAGGGATTTTTGCTCAAACAACTCCTTTACCCATCTAGCAGGTTTGGTATTAGGGAGATCCTCAAGCTCCAATTTTACTCTATTTGATACAAGCACATAATATCCCTTGCTATCAAACACGCCCCAGAGATTGTGGATCTCCTCAGGTCCCAAGAACAATTTATTATAAACAAAATAAGGTAGCTTGGGCTCATGTCTCAATCCCGGATGGGGCTTTAAAGAAGCATTATGACCCGGATAAACCATATAGACCTCCAGCCCGGATTTCTCTTGCACGGTTAAAAGAAACTCTCGTACCTCCCTTGCCCATGTTGGCTTTACGCCTTTTATGCCCTGTGCTCCAGCAATATATAATCTATTACCATCAGTAAAGTAAGGAAGGCGGCCCTTTGCCTCACCACCATAGCGATCCTTGGGCACAAACTCTGTTAAGGCCTCATACCAAGAATCTCTACCAACCCAGCGGTGATGCTTTGTGCCATAAGATATAAACAACCGAGGATTATAGGCCTCTGCATAACGCAAGCTGTTAGAAATTTGCTTAAGCAAATAGGCTTCCTCCAGTATCTCATTCAAGCGCTCCATTTTCTGATGGACCTCGTAGAAAAGATGGCCCATGCCTACCAAAAAGATTCCAGTTCCTATCCATGCACCTGTTGAATTGCCAGCCACATTACCTAAATAGAATGCAGCAGATGTCCCTCCTAAAGTAAGCATAGTTTGAAAGGTTGCTCGAACATAAGTGGATGTTCCTCTTATCCTTCTATAATCCTCCAGTTCTTTGCGGACCTTCCCTCCCCAATGCGGCATCATATGTGTATATTGTGATAAAAAATGTTTAAAAACGATATAGCCCTGTTTATTCCAAGCAATGTTTAGAATTTCCAAAGGATATTTAGATTTTACTAGTTGGGCCTATTTTGGTTGTGTAAGTGGGGTATAACATATCAAATTACCCTAACTTTTACACTCAAAAATATTTAGAATTTCTAATCACATTTTAGACTATTCTTAGGGCCCTATAAACATACCATACCAGTAAACTACTGCCCAGAGCCCGAGGTTCTACATACCGTACAAGTAAACTGACCGGGAAAAGCGCTTAGCGATCCCAAAGGAACCAGTTTACCGATATGGTATGGTACAACCACTTTTGGATAGCGCAACCTTGGTTAAACGCAAAAATCCTTTTGATCAAGCATTTTTGATATGCTTGGTATACCATATCAGTAATCTTTTCCCACTAGTAAGTAAAGTGAGTTTACTATATCGCGGTGATAAAAAGCCCTAGGGATAGTACTATGCCCCTATATCTAAATAATATTTGGAATTTCTAAAAGAAATTTAGAGTAAGGCTTAAAGGCCTATAGAGGAATAGAGATTTAAAGATTAGGTGGGAAATATTGGTATGCTTAGGTTAAAAAGAAATAAAGAGGGGGAAGAAAAGGAAAGAGCCTTAAAAGGCAGGCTTAATCCTCGAGAAGAAAAGGTTGATGGATCATGGGCATGGGGAGACATCTTCGGCCGAGGTGTGACGGCGAGTTTTGTATTAATGTACTCTCCTCTTCTTACTACAGGCGCTTATGTAGTAGGTAATATTTTATTGGGAAAAGATATAAAAAAGAGAGTAAGGGAGCATCCTTTGTTTCCTTGGATGGTAGAGGTTAGAAAATATACAGGTAAGCCTGTCTTTAGCGTTAGTGCATTGGATTTGGTAAATGAGATTTTTGAAGAAGGAGTATGGAAAGGAGTAATGAAGGTTGCTTTGATAGCGGGAGATACGCTAGTTGGTATGTTAGGAAATAGCATGATGAATGTTACCCAAGCGGGGATAACCTCCGCTAGGGGATACAAGCTCGATTATCCTTTATATTCAAGATTTCTTTTGAACCTTGGGCATGGAGCCATGATTTATCACTATGGATGGAAAGGTGTAGGGATAGCACTAAGTGTGGGATTGCTTCATAGGCTAATAGGTGTATATGCGATGGAAAAAGAAGTGGAGAGGGAGGCAAAGAAGCTTAATACGGATGTTTTCACCTACCTGGAGAATATGGGGAGAGCACAAGAGGCCAAGGGCTTGTTGATCAGAGCAAAAGATGCGATAGAGGATCCTAGCCCTGAGAATATAGAAGATTTGAGGAACTATGTGAGTTATTTGAGAAAGCAAGGTGTGGTATTTCCAGGTGCGTTGAGAGGATGGGAAGCAAACTAAAGGCCTTGGGAGAGTCTATAGCAGGAGCTGCGGTAGTATATGGCATGACCCATTATTTTAAGGATGTGCATCCAGGAGTGCTTTGGACCGCATATGGTGCTTATGCTGGCCTGCTGTTATATGGACTTAAGAAAGCAGTAAGAAACTCCGAGTACTTTAACCTTTGGGTGCACATTGCCAAGTATAGGGGACAGGCAATCCACCTCCCTGAAAGAGTTATAGCATTGGAGACCTTCGCGGATGCCGTAATAAAAGGATTAACGTTAAAACACTTTATCAATGGGCAAGTACCGCTAGCCAATGCTGCCCAAAGCTATCTTTCCGCCACCTTCAGCTATGGGAGCTCCTATTCTCGCATAGCTAACATGATATTGCACGGATTGCATGGGCTTTTCCTCTATCACTATGGAGTGGTGGGAGTGGGAATAGCAATGGGCCTTGGGCTGCTCAACAGGCTTGCTCAGCTCCATATAATAAATAATGAGATAAAGAAAGTGAGCAAAAGGCTTACCCACAGCATCTTTACCTTCCTTTATCAACAAGGAGTAAAGGATGCAGATTTTGGGATAGGAAAGGTGCTTGATCATCCGAGTGAGGAGAACTTGGAAAGGCTCCATCAGCAGATACTCCACAGGATATGGGGGTTGGATGAAAAGGACGAGAAGCTGGGACGGAAAGCAAGAGAGCTTTATTATCTGAGGAATCCTAATCAGGAAAAGGGATTTTAAAGGTTTTTGTGGTAAAATATATAAAGATGAGGTATTACAGCAATCGCCTCAAAGAGCTTTATCGGGAGAAACGTAGAAAAAGGATGGCCCAATACATACAACAGTTTAAAGAAGGAGTAAAGTTTGCTTCTTATACTCTCCTTTCTTATGGGTTTATATCGTGGTTAATACCTCAATACCATACGCTAGGAGAATATGCTACCTATTCTTTGATTGCCACCGCCTTTGCCACCATTTATGGGGCCTTTCAGTTTCCGTGGGAGAGCAAGCGTAATCGATTGGTATATCAAATCAACAAGTATTTTTACAAAAAGAAAGATCCTCTTTATTGGAAACATCAGTTGGATGATGCTATCGTAAACAGCTTTATGAATGAATTCTTGTTTCGCTCCATGTCCACTCTTCTCTCCTTAGGAAAAGGCGAGGCTACCCCGATAGAAATAAACCCCAAGTATGGATTACGAATATATCAAACCACGGATTATCCTCTTCGATTTATAGGAGCTCTGCAGGGAGGTGCCTATGCTCATAGCCGCCCTTCTATCTATCCTTTATTTTACGAGGTAGGTACCGTTTCAGCTTTTCATGGAGCTCTCTGGACCCTTCTTACCTACCAGCATTCTGTAAAAGGATTGTTAGCGGCTATGGTACTGCATGCCTTAGATAATATTGGGCGGCTTTATTTGATTCCTCGTCTAGGTCCGCAGGATGAGTTTTTGAGTGATTTAGAGGAGATCTATCCTCCTATAGGCCAGAAGCTTAAGAAGATTGCTCAGGCTCGTACCGTGGACGAATCTGTGGAGGCCCTAGAAGAGCTCAAACAGGAGCTTAGGAAAGTAAAGTGGTTACTTCCCCATGATCATTGGTTGAGAAGGGAAATCGAGAAGGTGATATGAGTGAAAAGCATGAAGAATCCCCTTCCTGCTCCTAAACCTCAATCCCCGTCTAAGTGGAAAAAAGCCCTTCCTTATCTTTATTCGGCTGTGGCTTCTACCAGTGCCCCTTTCTTTTGGTCTTTAACTCTCAGCTTTGAGGAGATGGTTAGTTGGGGAATAGTGTTGGGACTGGGGAATGTGGCCTTTCAAGCTCTTTCCTTTGCTGGTAGTCCGAGATATAAACTCTTGGCCCATTTACGCCGTTACTACCAAACCCACTATCCTGAAAAACGAGTGAGATTCTTTAAACCTGACTGGAGTGTGGAGAGGATTATCACAGAAGAGGCCCTTCTCCGCGGCCCTCTCCTTCCTCAGCTTCCTACCAGCATCCTTCCTTTTCACTATCTTCAATCCTTCATTACTGGAGTGCGGGAGAAAAGCCCTCTATGGAGCGTGATGGCTGGTTTGTGGGGCGCGATGGTGGCTCAGTATGAATTGAGAGGATGGATTGCCTCCAACATACTCCATCTCTTTTCTCATGTGATGGTTGATCGCTGGAGAGAGAAGGCTGTTACTCTTTATGCTAAGGGGCTTAAGAAGGATGTATTTTCTTTGTTGGAGGAACATTACGGGAGAGAAGGGGTAGAACCTCTTCATAGGAAGATAAGGGGATTGATGCTAGTGGAAAACCCGGAGCTTTTCTGGGAGGGAATAGATAATCTGGGAAAAACCCTTTACGTCTACTATAAGTCTTTGCCACCGGAAGAAAAAACATTCTTGAGGTGGATAGAAGAATGGAAGTGGTAGAAAGGCGTAAGGTAAAGGATTATGTAAGCGAGAAGAACCTCTACTGGCATACCGACCTCTACAAAGAGAATGCTTATGTAATGGGGGTATTAGGAGGAGGTTCTCTTTTGGCCACCTTTTATCATCCTGCCTTTTTCGTGCTAGGAAGCTCATTGCTAGCATTTGGAGCTCGTTGTTGGGTCTCTTATCTCCGGGAAGAAAGGGAGAAGAATATTACCCTCCCTATCTTAACCCACAAGGGCTTCCGCTATGAGATAAGGCATTCTATGCTCGAAAGTCTTCTTACCTACAAGGTATATGAAGGAGATCGACAGCTGGGAAGGATTCCTTTCATGATAGCTTCTGATTTCTTCCGCCCTAGGGCACTAGTGATAGCGGTAGTTCAAGGGATGAAAGGAGAAAGGTCCAAGAAGTGGTTGAGAACACTGTCTGATTTCTTTCATGCATTGGAGGAGATCACAGGATTGGATGTGTATATGCTAGACCCAAATCGCAATCTTTATGTGACCAATTCAGGAGCTCGTTTGCCCCATTCTATCTATCACAATCTCTTCGAGCCCACCGAAGAAAGATTCTTGCCCAATCCCTTTTACCCAGTGCCCAAGGACTTTTATATCTTCCTTCCGCCAGTGGGAAATCGCATAGGAAAGG
>JAADEL010000019.1 GCA_013153395.1 Microcaldota archaeon | reverse complement strand
CCATTCCCACGGAAGCTCACGACAGTAAGGAGCGGCCTCAGCCGATTGATTGAGATATTGCAGTATTGAGGGAATACCTCACAACCTCCCTCTGCTGTGAAGTTCTGATAACTCTCCAAAAACTCCGCCACTGTTTGATTATAAACCCTCTCCTTATCCTCTAGATAGAGGGAAAGATAATAGAGAGAGCGATTGTAGTTTTCTACCATATCGGCACAGGCCCAATAGGAAAGGAAAGATCGAATAAGATAATCTTCGATGTTGTATAATTGTATGATGAGAGCAATAAGAAGGGGAGGAAAGGGGGTGACGACAGAAACGGGATAGTAATAAAGGATAAGCTGAGCTAAACGACCAGCATCAAAAGGCTCGCATTTTTCTCCTCCTACATAGTTATAAGTATAACTTTCCTTTACCCAAGTTTCATTAGTTTCAGGATCCACATAGGTAGTCTCCTGTTTAACTATCTCATAACCAAAAAACAGGTAGAAGTCTCTCCACATAGGATCCTCGTAGATGCTTTTTAAAGTAGCTTGACTGGACAACCTAGTTTCCAAAACAACGTAGAGAGAGAAAGTATGATAAGGCTTACATATAAACCATTCCCACGGAAGCTCACGACAGTAAGGAGCGGCCTCAGCCGATTGATTGAGATAATAGAGAGCTTTCTCCCAATTGGTGGAGTTTTCTCCATAAAGAGGAGTAAGGTTAGAAAGAATACTATAGGCGGTTAAAACCTCAAGGGGAGAAACCAGTTCATATACAGTCCCGTTATACTTAACCAAAACATCATTCCAACCCGCGGCGGTTCCCACCATCAAAAGGAGAAACCACCACACGGGGAAAATAAAAAAGGAAAAGGATAAAATTCAGCTAATAGTTATTACAATCGAATGAATTGGTATTGCTTGGGAGCAAGATACCCATTAGAGACGGAGCTAGGATGTATATCAATGCGCTCAAGAAAGCAGCTACCATGGCGGCTCCTGCAAACTGCATTACTCTGGCCTTCTGGTCAGCTGGCAACATCTGTGCTACTCCGTAAAGTAGAGCTGCGAACACTATTGCCAGGAATATAATCATAGGGATGGTAGTACAAATAAACCTAGCTAATTCGTTGGTAGCGTTAGTAATGGTGCCTGTATTTAAGTTGGTGGCAAATCCTAGGCTTAGCACTAGCAGCACGCTAAACAGCAAACCCATCTTGTTCATGGTTGTCACCTTCATGTATAATTAACCTCCCATCTATTTATAAACTTTACTCAAACAGCAAATCAATATATTCTACCACTTTATCAGGGCGCTGGAGGTAGAAACAATAGATAGCATTGGATTTCTTCTTATCTCCTAGGATCTTAGGTACCCAAGCAATCTTCCCTGTATCGATGTAGCTTTCCTTTATCTCTGGGAAAGCGGACTTATGGAAGGCTCTACAATGAGGACAGGTAAAGCTAGAAACCTCAATAGCTAATACAGGAGCGCTTTTATTTCCTAATATAATATCTTTATTTACATACTGCCACAGGTCATGGGGAGAAGGATTCTGAAGTTCTTCTTCAATAGTTTGTTTGATGAGATTGGGTTGGTTTCCTTCTATCTTTCTTCCATTGATGATAAAGGTGGGTGTTCCTCGCACTCCTAGGGCCTTGGCATCCTGCATCCATTTATCATAAACATTCTCTTTTTCCAAACATTCTTGAAATTCGGTCATGTTGATGTGGAATTGATAGGCATAGGCCAACACTGGATCAGAATAAGGACTTGCTATCACCGGTTGTCGAGAAATAGCATCCAAGGAAAGGAAAATGGCTATCAAGGACACAATAAATGCCACAGCGGCCACAAACATCGCCACAATCTCAAGCTTAGCTCGCATGGTTATTTTATCCCCACAGGGTTTTTAAACACTTGGAGATTAACAAAGTTCTGGATAATTTAACAATCTTAGGGTTTTCAAATTGGCCGCAAGTTTATAAAAAGTTCCTTTCATAGTTGGATATGGAGCTCAGGGATGCGTTGATTTATCTCAATCCTCATTGGAAGAACGGTTATTTTTACAAGTATGAGAAAGAGAGAAAATGGGTAGCAAAGCTCAAGCGTTATCTACACGAACCTATAATAAAGGCCTTAGTAGGTCCTCGGAGAGTAGGGAAATCTGTGATATTAAAACAACTCATCAATCATTTAATGAAAGAAGGGGTAGAGCGAAAAGGCATCCTTTATTATTCATTTGAAGAAGGCGGGAGCATCTGGGAGGTGCTTAAAGCCTATAAAATGCTTATGGCCCGAGAACCCTCTTACCTGTTTTTGGATGAGGTGCAGTATGCCCCTCGCTGGAAGGAAGAGCTCAAACGCATCTATGACATGGAGGAAAAACCCATCATAATAAGTGGATCTGTTTCTCTTGCCTTGGAGAAAGGAAGAGAGAGCTTAGCAGGTAGAATGTATGTATTCAAGATAGGAGCCCTGAGCTTTGAAGAGTACCTTTCCTTTACAGGAAGTCCTAAAGCCGAATATGTGTTTCAGGAGTTTCTTACCCGACAACTTCCCTATCTTGCTCTCCATCCTGAGGCCGAGCCCTATCTTTATCTCTCAGAATTAGTGAAAAAGGCTATTCATGAAGATAGCCGATTGTTAGGGGTTGGAAACACCTCTTTATTGGAAAGCATATTCCGGGGATTGATGGATAGGTCGGGGCAGATTGTGATAATAGAGGATCTGGCCCAAGAATATGGAGCAAGCCGACCTACCATATCCCGCTATCTCCAAGCTTTAGAATGGTTGGCCTTGGTAAGGAAGGTATATAACTACCGAGGAAGCCGAAGAAAATCCGAGGTAAAGGCCAAAAAGTTCTATCCTTTTTACAGCATGCTAGCTTATTATGGAGGCATTCCTGAGATAGGGCTGTTGTATGAAAGCTATGTAGCAGAAAGCACCCAAGCCGAATTCTTTTGGAGAAAGGGAAATCGGGAGATTGATTTTTACTTTCCTGAGGAAAAAATGGCCATAGAGGTAAAAGCCAAGACCCGAGTAAGGAAAAGGGAGCTTTCCACCCTATGCAATACCAAGCTTGATATAGAACGCCGAATAGTGGTAGTGAGAGAGAATACAGTTCTAGAAAGTCCTTGCGAGATTGAAAAGGTAATTATCACAGATGTGGACAATTTGAAAAAGTGAAATTGTCAAATTGGCCGCAAGTTTGATAATTTCCTGCAAAAAGGCAGGCCTTTCGTAGGAATAGATAAAAAAAGTAATGCTCATACAAGCCCTTCAAACCCTGCCCAAAGCCCTCTATCTTTCCTTTGCCTATACAAGTCTATAATTTAGGTTATCGCACCTTTTTATTAGACCATTACTACCGAAAATAGAAATAGGATCTAAAAAAGCTTCCAGTTCTGTTTTTATAGGAGGGGTGGATTTAAGCCGTTGTCTCTTGCTTTATGAGCTTCCTCCCTTTACCTTCCATGGAAAAAGCCTTTGTAATTCATATATCAAAAAGGAGCCTAAGATCTTCCTTTTCGCATTTTATTCAACCAAGAAATAGGATAGTTGCGAGAGGATCTTTTTGTTTCATCCTTGAGTTGAGATAGGCGGACGGAGAAAATCTCTGGCTCAAATAAAAGAAATATATCCTGGTGCTTCCTTAGAAGGGAACAAAAGACCTCTAAGTGTGGGAGGTTTTGGAGACACGAAAGGTTTAAAAACCCCCCAAGATATTTATGAATGGGTGATAAAATGGATGAAAGAAGGAGAAGATTCTTTGATTGGATTATGAACCTGAGGGACTTTGATGAACTATTTAAGGAGATGGAACGAAGAATGATGGAGGATTTTGAAAAGATATTCAGGGAGATGGAGAAACTAGAGAAGAGTGGAGACCCAAGAGTAAAGGTAAGAAAATACGGAATATCAATCCGAGTAGGGCCTGATGGAAAGGTATATGTAAAGAGATTTGGAGATGTACCGGAGGAGATTGAAAGAGCCTTACCTCGAGGAGAAACCAGCTACGAGGAGGAAAGGCCTCCTGTACCTGTAGAAGGAGGAGAAAAATACCGCAAGCCTTTTGTGGATGTATATGAGAAGGATGGCAAGGTTTATATTACTGTGGAGCTTCCAGGAGTAAAAGAGGATGAAATAGAATACGAGGTAAAGGAAGGGGGAATCGAGGTAAAAACCACCGGAGAAAGAAAATACAAAGTCTTTATCCCTGTATCGGGAGAGATTGACAAGGACAGCATCCAAAAGAGCTTTAGCAATGGCATTTTGGAGATTATTATTAAAACTAATGCCCCAAAAAATAAGTAATGCAGTTAGATAAGTACAAGGTTGAAAAGGAGGGCTTGGTAGTGGATGTCACTATCAAGCAGCCTCCTCACCAATTCGTGCCTATTTATGAGGTCAAGATCCCTGAGATAAGCGAAGGAACTCGTATTCTTATTGAAAATAAACTCAAGCCCGAGCTCCTTTCCAAAGTAGATGTGGATATGCGGGAGCTCTTAGATCCCAAGGAAAGTGAAAGAGTAAAGGAAAAGTTCAAAAAAGCAGCCTATGAGGTAGTAAAGGAGAACTTCCGCAATCTTGATGAGAAAGTTGTCCAGATGTTGGTAAATTATCTTGTGATAAACACCATCGGTTTGGGAGAGCTTGAGATTCTCTCTTACGATGACCATTTGGAGGAGATTACCATAAACTCCTCGGCCCAACCCATCTGGGTATATCACAAACGATGGGGATGGTGTAAGACCAACCTCAAGCCCAAGGATGAAGAAACCATCTACAACTATGCTTCTTTGATTGCCCGTAGGGTAGGAAAGCAAATTAATGTTCTTAACCCTCTATTGGATGCAACATTGCCTGATGGCAGCAGAGTAAATGCTACCCTTGCCCCAATATCCGCCTTTGGAAATACCCTCACAATAAGAAAATTCTCCAAGAATCCTTGGTCTGTAACCAGGCTTATTGCCAATAACACAACTTCCTCGGAATTGATGGCCTTGATATGGCTCTATGTGCAATATGAGCTTTCTTTGATAGTAGCAGGAGGTACAGGTTCTGGAAAGACCTCCTTCTTGAATGCCATCTCCCAGTTTATTCCTCCTAACCAGCGTGTGATTTCTATTGAAGACACCAGAGAGCTTACCTTGCCTAAATATCTGCAGTGGGTGCCTTTGATGACCCGACAGCCTAACCCAGAAGGAAAAGGAGAGGTGACCATGCTTGATTTGTTGGTAAACAGCCTTAGAATGAGACCTGACCGCATCCTAGTGGGTGAGATCCGCAGAAAGCGTGAGGCTGAAATCCTGTTTGAGGCAATGCGCACTGGTCACAGCGTATATGCAACCCTTCACGCCGATAACGCTGTTCAAACAATAAAGCGTCTCACAACCCCTCCTATTGACCTACCTAAGGAGATGATGGATGCAGTGGGAGGAATTATAGTTCAGCTAAGGCAAAGAAGGCTTAAGATTAGGAGGAGTTTGGAGTTTGCTGAGGTGCTAGAATCAGGAGATGTAAATGTGCTTTATCGATGGAATAGCAAGAAGGACGAGATAGAGCAAGTAGGCCAATTCCAGAAAACCATTGAGGTAATCTCCCTTTACTCGGGTAAGGATGCCAAGGAAATAGAAAGGGATTTAAAAGAAAAGCAAGAAGTATTAGAGTGGATGGTTGCCCATGAGTACTATGATGTGGATGAAGTAGGATATCTTATTGCCAAGTATTATTCCAACAAAGAAGAATTGATGGAGTATGTGAGGGAGGATAAGAGGTGGGAGATTGATATTTGATGATAAAAACTTAATCACTGGATATGCGCTTCCTGTGGAAAAACCTAAGATCAAGATCTCCGAAGTCACTGTTTATGAATCCGACCTCCGAAACAAACTCAAGCTCCTTTTATTGGGACAGAAGTTCTCCCAGCAAGAAGCTCCCCAACCTCCTTCTGAAGAACCTGGAGTGGTAGAGCCTCCTGTTAAGGAAGAGCCTTCTACTGAGCTTTGGGAAGAGGTAAAAGAAGCGGCTGACAATCCTCCACCTGCTCCTGTAAAGGAAGAAGAAGTACCCGCGGACATCAATCAGGAGATCTTACGTTTGATGAAAAAATATAGGTCGGAGAAAGATCCTAAGAAAAAGGAGGAGATTAAGGCAAGGATTGCCCATCTTAAGAAGCTCAAGGAACAAAAGCAAGAAGAAACCCCTCAACCTCAGTCCCCTACTATCAACCCTGAGCATCAGAAGCTCCTAGAAGAAGTTAACAACCTCAGCGAAGGCTTCTTGATTATGGCGGTGGTAAAGAACAACAGGGAGCTCTTTCTGCAGTATAGCCAGGGTAAGATTGATAAAGATAAAGTGTTAAAAGAAGGTAAGATAATAATATTAACCTCCAAAGGTTTGAGCGAGGAAGAGGCTCGCTCATTGGTGGGTGATTAGATGATAGACAAAGAAGAGTTAAGGAAGAAGTTAGAGATGCTCGAATGGGATATAGATCCCGACGAGTATCTAAAGCAGGCTCAAAGGGAGGCTATAGTGCTCGCCTTCTTTACCGCAGTGCTTATCTTTATTTTCCTCTACTACGGAAGCAACATAGAGCTATGGCAGAAGGTATTGATAAGCTTGGTGGTGCTTGGTATTTCTTATTATTTCTGGTTTATGATAAGCGTAAAGAAAGTAGATGCTTATCTAACCAAGCTCAAGAATGAGATAGAGTATGAACTAGGATTCCTCCTAAAACATCTGGTAATTTCCTTAAAGGCAGGTATTCCTTTGTTCGATGCCTTGGTTCATGTGTCTAAAGGATATGGGAAGGCGAGTGAGGAGTTTGCCAAGATTGTGCAGAAAACCTCCCTCGGAGAACCCCTCACTATCGTGCTTAAAGAAAGGGCGGAGAAAACCCCTTCTCTCAACTTAAGAAGAGTGCTTCTCCAAATCTCCAATGCGGTGGTATCGGGTGCGGATATTGCCAAGATATTGGAGGATCTGGAAAAACAGATTACCAAAGAGAAGGTGAATGAGTTCAAGAGATATGGATATTCCTTGAATCCTTTGATTATGATATATATGATTGCAGGAATAGTGTTCCCTACATTGGCCATTGCCTTCCTTATTATCATCCTAACCTTCACAGGAAAGGGAAGTCAGTTTGGACCTATTCACCTAGGGTTGCTGCTCCTACTAGTAGGAATAATACAGTTCTTGTTCTCAGAGTATGTGATAAGGGCAAGGCCTAGGTATAGTCTGTTTGAGTGAGGTGAGAAAATGGATATATTGTATGTGTTAGGTAGGCACTTACCTGAGAAGGTTCAGAAAGAATGGGAGTTGAAAGCAAGAGCGGCCGGTATAAACGTTGAAGGAGCTACCCTCTTGGGGCTGCTCATCATCTGGGCCATTATTTCCTTTATAGTAGCGGTGTTTTTGAGCTATACGGATTTGCTGGGAGTGTTTAAGGCCTTGAATGTGACCAACTTCTGGGCTAGGATGTTCACAGGAACAGTGGTGTATTTTGCTGTGTTGTTCTTTAGCGGATATGCCATATTGGTAGGATGGTTAGAATACTTGGCCGAAAAGAGAAAACAAATGGTGGAGAAGTACCTGCCCGATTTCCTTATCTTGATTTCCTCTAACCTCCGTAGTGGTATGCCGCTAGACCAGGCTATCTGGAATGCGGCCAAACCTGAATTCGGAGTGTTGGCAGAGGCCACCAAGCTCCGCATCAAAGAGGCCTTTGGAGGAAAGCCTATTGAAGAGGCTTTGGAGCAGTTGGCAGAGGACTTCAATACCTCCTTGCTCTTTACCCGAACCATCCGTATGATTACAGAGGCGATAAAAACAGGTGCGGAGTTGAGCACGGTGTTGGAGAGAACAGCAGATGAGATTCGTGAAATCCAACAATACAAAGAGGAAATGAAAACCAACATCTTGGTATATAAGATGTTCATCTTCTTTGCCACCGCACTAGGTATGCCTTTCCTATATGCCGTCTCTATGAAGATTATTGAGGTGCTTTATTCAGCATTGAGTCAGGTAGAGGGAATAACCCTACCTGCTCAGATATTGGGAGGAGGTCTTACCTTTGCGTTGCCTAGGATCTCTCCAGAGAGTTTCTTCTACTTTGCTCTGTTGTCCATCTTTATCACGGCATTCTTTAGTGCCAGGATTATAGCGGCTGGCGAGAGCTCAAAGACTGCATACTTCCGATACTTGATAGGGTTGTGGATAGTGGCATTCGCGGTGTTCTTTATCTCCCAAGCACTGCTCGATATATTATTTAAACAATTACTGTGATATATTAAGGTGGGAAAATGAAGAAAGGACAAGCAGGAATTGAATATCTTGCCATATACGGAGTTGCCTTGCTTATCATTGTTATTGTTATTGCTGTGTTGTTAAATATGTTCGGTGCCTTTGGTCAGAACACCGTTTGTGTAGGTGAGCCAAAGACCTTCCAGTGTGCTGATAATGTGTTCCAGGTAACCGATGTAAACAACGATAGCTATGCAGAAATTGGTGTAAAGCTCTACAATGGAAACCTAAGAGGAATAAAAGTATATACGGCGACTTGTTATGAAGGTAAGGAAAAGCCGGACAGAATTAGACCTACCTCTTATGAACCAAACGGTATTTCTATCGGAGCAGGGGATGTGAAAGAGATTAGTGGAGTAGAGTGTTATAACAGAGATGGAAGTCGCTTAGAATACCAGCCAGGCAAGGTATTTGATGGAGTGTTCGAATTCAAGTACAAGTACGACAACGACCTAGAAGGCGCTCCACTTAGAACAGGCCGCCTTTACATAACTACCAGGATGGACTAAAATGGCAAAGATAAAGAAAAAGCCTATGCAGCTGGCCACTTCGGCCGGTTTTCTTTCTTTTTCTATTGATGAGGAGCTTGCAGGCATAAAGATCCCTCCAAAGCAGGCTATTGCTATAATGCTGGCAGTCACGATTGCTATCAAGTTTATAGGCGCTCTCCTAGGTTAGCTTTTTAAATTCTTAGGCGCTAAAAATATAGCAATGGATATCAAAAAGTACCACTTATCTCCTAAAGTAAAGCTTCTTTGGGCAGGTAAGTTTCTGTTTGCTATCATATTGTTGTTGGTGGTGATATATGCCACCGCCTATTTTGTGCTCAGCATGGATATCGATATATTGGGAAGTTTATTGCTTATAGTAGGTGGGCTTCTGTTGATATTGTTGGCCGCTTATTTAGGATATATTCAGCTCAAGTATGATAACTTTAGATATGCCTTTGGAGATAAGGAGTTCATTCTAGAAGAAGGGATTGTGATTAAGAAGTTCCAGAGGATTCCTTATGAGAAGATCCAAAACGTCTCCATCATTTACCCCATTCCGCATAGGATTCTGAATGTGGGAAAGGTGATTATTACCACCGCAGCCACCGATATTAAATTAAGTGAATTTGTTCTGGAGGCTTTGGACAGACCCCATGACTTTAGCACCCAGCTGCTCTACAGGGTAGAAAAGAGAGACGAGGAAATCGGCCATAAAAGAACAAGACGTAGGAGAAAGGTTAAAAAAACTTCGGAGGAATGATAAACCATGGCAGATAATAAGTTCGAGAAGGCCCGTAAAGTGGGTGCTCGCGCTTTTCAACTTGCTCTTAACGCCCTCCCTAATATTAACGTTAATCCAGAGGAGATTGGTTTTCTTGACCCAGTATATGTGGCCTATGTAGAATACGAAAAAGGAAAAACTCCTCTAAAGGTGGTGAAGAAATGAGGCTTTATGTTATATTAGCATTGGCAGGTTTGTTGTTGTTAGCGGGTTGTTTAGGAGGAGAAGCTGAGAAGGCCCAAGGCCCTCAGTGTGAGGTGGATGAAGATTGTAAGCCTTATCAAGAATGTGTTAACAACACCTGTGTGTTCAAACCAGGATTCTGTGAAAAGGATGAGCATTGTGACTTTTTCGAGAAGTGTGATAAGAAAACCAATACCTGTGTTTTGAAACAGGGCTTCTGTGCGGATAATGGTGATTGTGAGGTATGGCAGTTCTGTAATATGACCACCCACAAGTGTGAGGCCAGACCTGGATACTGTGGATCAGACCAGGATTGTAGAGACATTGAGGTATGTGATAAAAAGACCAACCGCTGTAAGCTTAAGCCAGGATATTGTGAAACAGACCTGCAGTGTAATGCATGGGAGACCTGTGTGAATGAAAGATGTGTGCCTTTACCGGATAGATGTAACGTAGATAGCGATTGTGATCCTTACGAGAAGTGTAACCGCCGTACCCATGAGTGTGTTCCACGATACGGCTATTGTGATACAGATGGAGATTGTAGAGACTGGCAGTTCTGTAACATAACCGAGAATCGATGTATGCCAAAGCCAGGATTCTGTGATGATAACGACGATTGTAACTACTGGGAAGAGTGTAACAGGAGATATCACATCTGTGAGCCTGCCCCTGGAAGATGTAATAGCAATGCAGATTGTGATACCACTTGGCAGTACTGTAATCTAGAGACAAGGTTCTGTGAGCCTCAGCCAGGATTCTGTGCTAGCGATGCCGATTGTGACCCTGGTATGGTATGTGACACCAGGGATCACAGGTGTAAATAAATGATAGCTTTCAAGCAGAAGAGGGAGGAAAGAGGAACTCTGGAGATAAAACGTCTTACCCCTGAGGATTTCAACGAGGTAGAGGAGTTCTTCCTCTCCCTCGGAGCTGTAGCTGATACCTCGGAGCTAGATGACATCGAGGATATTATCGAGGAAGAGCTCAGCCTAGGTGCCTATGTGAATGGAAGGCTGGTGGGTGTGCTTCTAGGGTGGGTAGCAGGTTTCAATGGTGCAGAGTTTATAGATGATGAAAACGCCCTTTACTT
Organism: Microcaldota archaeon; assembly: GCA_013153395.1. Classification (GTDB taxonomy): domain Archaea; phylum Micrarchaeota; class Micrarchaeia; order Anstonellales; family J096; genus JAADEL01. The sequence continues at coordinate 2,153 of JAADEL010000019.1, read as the reverse complement.
TGAGTTTGATATAAAGCCCGAATATGACGGAGAACATATACGACATGCCCTGTTGGAGAAGATGGAGGAGATTGCTAAAGAAGAGGAATTCGACTTTCTCCTTACCGAGCTTACCGAGCCTCTGGAGAAGCTTAAGGTAAACCCTTCCCTAGAGGCTAAGGTCCTTATTGACAGAGACTTCTACTTCCTTAAGCTAGAGGATTCGGTGGTAGCGTTCAAGAAATTCTTTTGATATAGTCTCCTAGCAATTTCTCTATCCTTTTTATTTCAGCTCGGATTTGCTCAATCTCCGCTGGCACATAGATTCCCTTATCCGGGCTAAAGATAGGGGTAAGGCGCTTAAGAAGCTTGGAGGTCTCAGTAATGGTAAGAGAATAATAAGCCTTTTCCCTCTCGCTATTGAGCTGGGTAATTTGAGAAAGCTCTTCTCTCATCTCCCGAAGCACAGTTAAGATTTCTTGATCCTGATGGTAGCTCAACAAAAGGTAACGGGCCAATAAAGGGGTTCCTCCATCCAGTGCTAGCTCCTTCTCCTCTCGGGGCACTATCAGAAGGTAGCTTTTCTCCTCTCCGTTCTCCTTGTAGATGATGGGGATCTCTACCCAGGAGGTGGTCTTTCCTAAGAATCTTCTTTTCTCTATCTTGATGGGGTCAGAGGTCTTGTAGATGGTCCACCCCTTAGGATGGTCTATCAAGGGTTGGAGAGGGGGCGTGTAGTGATTCACCTTCCTTACTTCTACCACTTCTCCTCTTGCAAGCACTTCTTCCAGTTTGTTGAGAGAGTTCATTTTAACGTCACCTTACAATAGGGGTCTTCCTGAACATAACCGGAGAGGAATATGCGAGGATATCCCAGATAAGGTATGCGGAAGATCACCTTTCCCACAATCTGCTCCTCCTTTACCGGAGGATTGCCAAGGTTGTGGAAGTAATATTGGAAATCGAACACATTGTTGTTATCACCTTTAGTAAAGTAAAGGCATTCGGTGCTGTTACATAAAGCAAACAAAGCCCGATGGACTACCAGGCCATAGGGCCCAAACAGACTATCGGGCAAAGGCTTATAGATGATGGTATCGGTGGAATAATTGAAAGGATATTTTTCTCCTTTCACACTATAGGCCACACTACATATCTCCTTTTCCTCGCCTCGATAGCAAAAATCATAATATACGGAAAGATCACCATACCTTTCCTCAAAGCAGCTAGGGCAGCTTCTAAACTCCCTACACTCGATGCTGAAGGGATTGGACTTACAATAGGACCACATCGGAATGCTCACATCCAAAAGAGTCCCGTTATAGTATATCTCTATCTCTCCAAAGGTTCCGTTGTGATACATCGTTTCCACAGGCCATCCCGCTGCCACTATCACATCCCCTCGATGATAGGTGGGCTCCATAGAACAGGTAGGAATAGCGCTCAAAGGCGCTTCGGTGTTCAAAACCACGCCAAGCAGCTTCAATCCCAGGAAGATAATAATAAACAATACAACCATGTCCTTGAGCTCTTCTTTCCAGCCTTTCTCCTTAGCATTCTCCTTAAGCTCTACGATAAAGGCAACCACGATAAAGATTACAGTAATCACACCTACCAAAGGATGTTTGGTAAGGACGTAAAGGGCGATTAAAACAAGAAGGACAGCCAGTTGGACCTTCCAATCCTTGAGCTTCTCTATCATTTAAACTCTTTTTCTAGCTTCTTGATAACCTTTTCTAGGCTTTTCTTAGGATCTTTCCCTCGAATAGTAAGCACCACTTTAGGTACAAGAGGATGTTCTTTAATATAAGTGGCCTCTACTCCTTTCTCCTGGTTAAGGCGAGAAACCACCAACTCAAACAAGGCCACATCATGGGTCTCGTAGGTGATGGTTAGCTCGTTCTCTTTTTCATCCATAGCTAGAATCTTCATGCTTTCCATTACCGTAATAATGTTTAAATCTTTAAGCACCCATGTTAAAAGTGTGAGTGTTCCTAAAGGAGTGAAAAGCCGTGAATGTCTCTATCTTCCTGCCCATTACTCTCTTAAAAGGCGCTTTCAAACGGATGATGAAACCCCTACTCGAAACCTTCTTCCGTTGGAGGATATTGTGGACCATATCTTTCCCAAAAAATACAGTCCCGTATATTATAAAATTACAGTAATGTTTCTGA
>JAADEL010000018.1 GCA_013153395.1 Microcaldota archaeon | reverse complement strand
CCCTTTTGTTAAAGCTTGCCTCACCATTAAATCTCATCCACTTATCAAATCTTAATTCATCCTCTCCCAGGCGATGAGCCTCTTCTAAAGAAAGCAATCTGTACCAGGTTTGATAGGTTCCATTTACATTCAATACACGGAATTGTAAAACAGCTACTTTTCCTACTTTGTTTTGTACATAAAGTTGGGTAAGCACCGATGGTCCATAATAATGAGTACCATCTCGATAAGAAGTTCCTAACTTCTCTACAATAAGGGCTGGTTTCTTGTTCTCCCCTCTTCCCAACGCACCTTTATACACATAAAGAAATTCACTAGCACCTTCCAACTCTTGAGCTTTTTTATAGGCATCATATACAGAGGTGGTTTTATCTCCTTGTACTTTTATCCTCCCTATGATCTCGCCCTTTTTATTCAAAGCAATTACCCATCCTTCACCATCGATTATTTTATTATTGTGTAAATAATATACAGTACCTTGGGCATCTAGCTTAGCAGTAATAGGGATCCCTCCTACAGTAAGCTCCTTACTTCCCCTTCCTTCCTTTTTCATCTGATCTTTGATGTTTTCATCTATTACTGTGCCTTCTCTGCTTCCAAATATACCTGGGCGGAGATTTTGGATTGCGCTATCTACGGTGGTAGTGGCCTCGATATAAGAAGCGGCATTTTCTATTAATGCTCTCAAAGGACGATTAGCCTTCTCTGCATAAGTCTTGAGGAATAGATAGATCTCTCGAGCTTGCTCAGGAGAGATTAGGCCTGTAGAAGTAAGCAGCCTAATAGCCTCTGCCTCTTCAACAGGTTCTTGACTAGTACTGGATCCATTGAGAGCAGCATGAAGAAGGTTTCCAGCTGATAAAAGGAAGGTGCTTGATTCTGCCGAAGAATATAGGTGAATGCTTAAGAAGTGCTTGTTCTCCCCATCGGTGAAAGTAGATGTAATTTCTCCCCTATCTAGTTGCTGTGAAGAGGCTTCTTGGATGTTTGGAACTGCCATGTTAATATTTAGCAAAATGTGTTTAAAAACCTGATGTTTTGTGGTAAATAATGTATGTTTGAGTAAGCATTAGGTTTAAAACACCTACCTTTAACAATTATAACATAATGAAAGGATTGTCCTATACGACTGACCTTATCATAGCCGCTATCATCCTCTTAGGGGTGGTAGGGCTGGTTGTGTATGCAGAGGGCTTTTTAAGCTCTCAATGGGAGGATATCTATAAGCTCAAGCTCATTGCTTCTGATGCTGCTTACTATCTTTCCCACAATATGGAGGCTTTAAAGGATTCGGGTAGTTGTAGTAATGTAATGAATAACATTGTTCCTTCTCACCTTAATTATCTGGTAATGTTGAATGGAGAGATGATTTGCAGTAAAGGGGATATAGAACAGGCAACTAAGGTAGGAAGCGGAATCGCATACGGAATAATGGAGATCAAACCTCTCAACAGTCCTGAAGATGCTTATTTCTACAATAGAAAAGGAGATCCTAATGCCTGTAGTGCAATGAATGGAAGTGTTCCTATCTATCGTTGTAGCCTCCATTCCCCCTATACTAAAGATGAGGTATTAAATCCTGTGGAGAATGGGTTGGTGGTAGAAGGTTTGATTGAGGTGAGGGTGTTCACATGAGAGGATATGTATTTACCTTAGCGGCTTTTGTGCTGTTGCTCGTATCCTTTTATTTAGTGATTATTAAATCGGAAAATGTAAAGCTTTTGGACGAAACCTACGGTACTCTCACAAAAACCCATACCATGCTCGAGTTTGCCAATCTTTTGAATGAAAAAAATCTCCAATCCTATCTTAACACTAGCACCAAGTACGCTTTGATTGTCTTGACCTTTCATGCGGCAGAAAATCAAGGATTAAAGGAGGATGTCAATTTCTCCAAGGTTTTGATGGAACTCCTTAACAACGGAAGTGTAAGCGGGGATTATTTTGTAGGAGGAAATGAATTGTCATTGCCGGACCAAAGATTCAGCTTGAAGGATTTGACCGCCCGCATTAACGAGAGAGCTAAGCAAAGCGGATTCCAGTATGAGGTAAGGCTTAAGGATTTGAAAGCGGAGATGAAAGACTTTACTCTCCTTCAACTCGAATACAGCATCGAAGTGCTAGTTTATGATATTGCCAATACGACCGGAAAGAATGTAACCTACGAGAATCAAATACTAGAGATTAACATCACCGGATTGCCTGAGCCTCTAGCAGCCCGCCTTATTAGCGACTACGGAATTAACACTCCTTATTATCTGCCGATTCAGCTAGGAGAAAAGCCTGAATTTACCTTTACTTTTGGAGAACAAGGAAACGGCTGGGTATATGGAAGAGTATACACTGATATTGAGGATGTTCCCAACAACCATGATGAACCCAACATCCTCATGGGTTCTTTTGATTATGTAAAGAACTATATTAACGATGAAAAAATAGATGGATTTATCATTGTGGAGCCAGAGGGAGTAAAAAAAGTGCAAGTCTGTCAAAACACCGTTAATTATAATGCTACCCTTCATTTCAATGAAACCAACACCTTCAATGACCGAAGATGGAGAGAAGATCCCTATGAGTGTATAAACTATGATGAAGTAACTGACACTTGTTTAGAGTGGAGTTATAAATGTGTGGAAGCTGGTCCTCTTTATCATACTGACAAGGCTTGGATCCTGGTAAAAAGCACTGAGGGAGGATTGGGGGTGAATGAACTCAATCAAACCACCACCCTTATCCTTACCGATAATCCATTCGGAAGTAAAGAGTATAAAGATAATCAGCCTATAAAACTGGTGAATGTGGAGGGGTGGAGGACATTAATAAACTGTGGAAAGGGTCTTCCATTTGCTGCTAAAGGCAATGATGGTGAGTATGTAGCGCCTGATTATATAGGAAGATTTTATAGTAACTTTAAGGAGAGGGGAAGTCAATATGGTTATATTGTGTTTTTGATTGAAGACGAATTCTATAGTGATGAGAGTGACACGAGAAGTTCTATAGCCTTCGAAAAGTTAGGAGGAATAGCCGGAGATCCTATCAGAGGATTGGCAGGATGTAAGGCTCCTAGGAGTTTAGTAGGTGATGCGCCTTACAACTGTCTAGGAAAGGGAGTGCTAAGGATCAGCGAGACCTTATTAGGAGCAGATGATGGAACAGGTCTATGTCCTATAAGCGAACTTGGAGAATTGATGTGGCCACAATGAAAGCCCAAATATCGTTGGAAGTAATGTTGTTGTTTGCGATGTTTGCCTTGATTATAGTGGCAGCTCTAGTAAGTGCCTTCGAGCTAAAGAGAGAAATGGACTATAAAGCCCAAAGTGCTACTATCTTCAACAACCTTGCCAAGCTCTTTAAGAAAGTAAATAGCTTGATGCTTAATTGCCCTGCTCAAGATAAGGTAGAGATGAGATTCCTTTCTACCGTAACCTTGGAGATCAACCCAATCGAAGGTAAAAGTGGTAGCTTTGTGGTAGTGAGAAGTAGGGAGATAGGAGACGTGGCTCTCTACACTCCTCACTCTCTAACTGAATATACTGTCAATGGTAGCAACATCATATTAAACATAAGCTGTGAGACAGCAGGTGGGGTGATCCAGGTTGGCTAAGAAAGCACAGGCCTCTATGGAGGTTTTCCTCTACTTCGGCTTGTTGATGTTGCTATTAGGCGGACTCATCATATGGGTTTTGAACTTCATGCAGGTAAAAACCACCTTAGAGCAAGCTATCACCATGTATCTGGTGGAGCTACAGTTGAGTACTATCTTTGAAAAGGCGGCTCAACTGGGTGATAACGCTTATCTTAAATTCCAGCTTCCTTCCCATCTTCTCGGCTACAACTACACCTTAAAGATTGCTCAGGCGGTAGATGAAAATAATAATTCCATTGAAGGATATTACTTAGGAGAAATCATATTCCCTAATAACGCTAGCTATGGGTTTTTGATACGTACTAACTATGGGCTCTCCAAGGTAGAAAATGGAGGGGAATCCTCTCCTCCCTTTGAGCTAGAAAGTGGAAAAACTTATGTGATTTATACTGACAAAGAAGATAAAAAACTTATTATTGAGGTGGAAGAATGAAAGGACAGCTTTTTAGTCTGGATATTATCGCGGCAGGCCTTGCCTTTATCATCCTAATCCTCGGAGTTTATTTATTCTTGGTAGGATTTGAAGGAGGAGTGGATCAATTCACCATATATGCTACTCGATTGAATGAGCTTATCTTTTCCGAGGAGCCCTTTTACGGTATTTATAAAGAGGGAAAAGTAATCTACGCTGACCCAACAACAGTGAGGATGAAACTAACAGCCGCAGCCCAGGAGAGATATGTAGAAGGCAATTATATATCCAACTTTGTGATTACGTTTGACCCTCCTCTGAAAAATGATAATGACACATTGGCGGAGTTTATGCTAAGCTCCAACGAGAGTTGTGATAACGCCATCAAGAAAATCACCTTCCACCGTTATGCGGTGGATGAGGAAGGAGTAGGCCATAAAATAACGCTTACTGTGTGTCTTGTCCCAAAAGAGTGAAGAACTCCTGAAGCTGGTCAGGATTTATTATGGGTTTTTTGTATTTTTCCACATCATCCACAATGCGGGGGCAGGCAGTGTTGATATAGACCTCGATAAAAAGGTAGTTGTAGAGGCTGTCAGGAAAGAGCTCATTTCCCACCAGGATATAGGCCTTTTTTCCTCGGGCCTCCAGCTTTTTCTTTATTTCCAGCGCGAGCTTAAAGCCCCATTGACCAGGCTTTGTGGAAACCAATATTCCAAAGTGTTGGGCCTCCAATGCCTTAAGCAAACTTCCTCTCCTTCGCTTGAGCAATCTTATCAGCTTTTCATTAACCTGAGAAAAGGCCTTTGTATAGGGATTGACACCATACACAGGCATCTTATGGGCTATATGGGTGGCGGCAGTATGATGGAAATCTCCGTCAGCAATGATAACAGCGGCCTCAGCTTCAGGATGGATTCCATAGGCATCACATCCTAGCACTTGGCCTTCATAGGTGCAAAAAGGACCTTTCCTTACCTTAACCTCAAAGCCCTCCTTCTCAAAGTATTCCTTGATTTGGGGAAATTGGTGGATGTGTTGGACGGTAGTGAGCACCGAGAGGGTTTTTATATTCTTGGACTTAAGCTCCTTCACGAGCTCGGGCCACCCTATCTCAATATCAATGTGATAAGGGATATATTCAACCTCAATATCCTCAAAGGTGCGTTTTAGAGGGAAATAAGAATGTCCTACGTGAATTATCTTTTGAGCACCTACTGCTTTTGCCTCCTCATAGGCAATATCACATCCTCCATACATAGGAGAAGCTGATAATATTACCTCATAGCCTTTTTCCTCGAGCTCTCGGACAATCTCGGGTGCCTTGGGCTTTAGTCCCTCGGGAAGCTGGACCAATACGCGCATATCTCTTTCTATGCCCACAGGCTTTTAAACATCTCCTTCGAATGTAAAGTATGATATTGATAATTACCACTTCCCAAGACCCTGAGCTGGGAAGAAAACTTGTGGAAAGGAAGGTAGTGGCATGCGCCTCCCGAGACGAGGTAACCTCGGTTTATTGGTGGAAAGGAAAGATGGAGGAAGAAAAGGAATACAGGTTTTTCCTAAAGACCACAGAGGAAAAGAAAGAGGAGGCAATAAAAGCCCTCAAAGAGCTCCATGATTATGAGGTGCCTGAGATCCTGGTGATAAAGGCCGAAGCCAATCCTGAATATCTGGAATGGATGCAAAACCTATAATTATTGTAGGGAAAGGTTTATAACCCCCCCATTTTTAAGCATTACCCTGTTTAATATAGAAGCATGGATGGGGTGTTTTTGAAAAATGAGAATCTGGAGAAGAGATCCTTGCAAAAACCTTTAATGTGGCAGATTTCAGTAGATTTTTACACTGAGGATCCTAAGCTCCTGAATGATGTTGAATATGTGAAGGATGCATTGGTAAAGGCCGCTAAAGAAGCCGATATTTCTATTATATCCTCGAATTTTCACCAATTCCCGGTGCAGGGATTGAGTGGATTTGTGTTCTTGGAAGAAAGCCATATCTCCATTCATACATGGCCTGAGTATAGCTTCGGAGTGCTAGATATTGAGGTATGCGACGGAGAGCCAGAAAAAGCCCTAGAGTTCTTGAAGAAGGCATTCAAGATGACCAAGTACTATGTAAAGCGCATAGAGAGGGGATTATTTTAGGGATTAGGGGCTTCGGCCCCCTATGTGGAAAATGAGATTATACGAAAACATACCAGACAAGAACTCCCTGCTTTATGATATTTTAGAGTGGAGAAGGTCTCCTTATCAGGAGATTATTGTAGGAAAGGCTCCCGGGCTTGGGAGGATTCTGTTGCTGGATGGTTCTTTGCAGATTGCTGAATTAGATGAGAGGATTTATCACGAGCTTTTGATCCATCCTGCCATGCATTTTTCCCAGGCAAAAAGGGTTCTGTTGTTGGGAGCAGGGGATGGGCTTGCCTTAAGGGAGCTTTGGAAGCACCCGGTGGAAAGGGTCACCATGGTGGAGCTTGATAAAGAAGTAATCGAGGTCTCAAAAAGGTGGTTCGGGGATCTGCAGGAGGGGAGCTTTGAGGACCCGAGGCTGGAGCTCATCATAGGAGATGCCCTGGAGTATATGGAAAAAAGCAATGAGAGGTTTGATTTGGTGGTAGGGGATTTGGTGGATCCTGGAGACCATGAATTCCTCTATAAGATAGAGCTTTTCAAGAAAATGTTAAAGCCGGGAGGGGTATTTGCTACCAACGCAGGCGCCTTCAACATCTCTAAGCCCGAAGCTCAAGAACTTTACAAGAAAATAAAACCTCACTTTAAGCACACCTTTATCTATGTGCATTATATTGAATCCTTTGATGAGATATGGGGCTTTATCGTGGCCAGCGATAAAGAGCTCTCTTTTCCTGTAAGATGGCCTGAGCTCAAAGGCATAAGCAAAGATTACAATTTCTATATGCCGCCTTATCTAAAGAAGGCCTTGGAGGAGTGAGGCTCTTTTCTGTTTAAGGCGATGGGCAATCTCAGGCAGGGAAAGCCTTTCATTCTTGCCATCATAGAGGGTGTAGCCTAAGTAGTCTTGGATTACAAACTCTTTAACTCCGATCTCCTTGGCCTTCTCTATCTTCTTTATAGGAGGGGCCTTTTGATCTAGGAAAAGCACCTCAATATCAAAGCTTGAAAGGAACCTCAAAGCCTCCCAAGGTTTGATCTTAGCATTTATCCCAAAGAGGGCAACATCATAAGGCTGGGCCAGTGGAGAAAACTCGAAATGATCTCCCTTAAAGGCTTGCTCCACCATCACATAGAGCAACCTCTCTATACCTAGAGAGGCCTCTACCACATGGGGGGTTGGAAACTTCTTTTTAGAGAACTCTTTATGGCGAGAAAGGTCATAATCGGTGCGATAGGCATTTCCCGCTATCTCCAGAATCCCGTATTGGGTTTCTACCTCCACGTCGTAGTTTCCTTGGGAGTAGTGGGGAACCTCGTCTTTTTCTAGCTCCCTAATCCACATCTTGTTGGGGTCCAGTCCCAAAGCAACGTAGTATTCCCATTCAAGGGCAAGGAAGGCGGCCATAATCTCATTGTCCATTACCTTTTCCACAAACTCTTGAGCCGTTATCCAAAAGACCTGGTCTCCTTGCTTAAGCCTAAAGCTCTTATCCTTATATCTTTCAAAGTGGGGAAATCTTGGGTTGTTAGGTTGAAAGAAATACTCGATCTCCATCTGGTGGAATTCGCGGGCTCGTGTAAGGCCCTTTCTTGGGCTTATCTCATTGCGGAAGCTCTTTCCCACCTGAGCAATGGCCAGAGGAAGTTTGTTATAGTATTTATATAAACGAGGGAAATCGGTGAAGATGCCTTGAGCAGTCTCAGGCCTCAAGAATGCCACGTTCTTTCCTCCGTATCCGATACGGGTCTCAAACATGAGATTTACCTCTTTGGGAGGGGTAAGCTCACCCTCACAAGCAGGGCATCTCTCTTGGGCGATAAGCTCTTCGGCCTTTTCAGGAACCCACTTCTGGCCTTTTTCCTCGATGAGCTTATCTGCTCTATAAACAGCACCACACTCCTTACATTGGGTGATAGGGTCGGTGAAGCTGTCGTAATGGCCTGAGGCCTTGAGCACGATTTCCGGAGTAACAAGGGCCGTTTCAATCTCCACAAAGTTATGGGCCTTCACGAACATATAACGCCAGAGGTCAACAATCCTATTCTTGAGCTTCAATCCCACCGGCCCTAGATTGTAGAAGCCTGCTATGCTGCCGTAGATTTCATTGCTTGGATAGAATATGTTCAAAGACTGGGCAAGCTCTACTGCGTTCATGTCTTTATTTCCTCATTAAGGGTTTTAAAGTGGTGGGCAAGGATATGGTAAGCTTCCTCTCTTCCCAGAAGCTTGGCCCAATCCAGAGGTGTAATACCATTTTTATTGGGGAGATTCTGGGCTCCGTATCTTAAAAGAATCTCCAAAGCCCTAAGATTGTTGGTGGTAACCGCAACATGGAGAGCGGTGTTATGGAGGCTTTTCTCCTGGAAGTTGGGATCAAGCAAATCCAGATAGAATAAAGCATAGATATCAAGCAGCGTTCCTTTTCCCACTACCAGAGGTGTGGGAAGATGCTCTTTAAGGATATCCCGCTTAGGTCCCCAAGGAATATAGGAAAGAGCACTGGGAGTAGGGCTACTATAATAATGATAAATAAGGGATTTGGCCACCTTAGGGACCTTGAATTTCACCTTTCTTCTATAGAAGTCGAGCTCCTTGTTCACCCTCCTCCAAGGAATGTCTATATCCTTTCCGCTTCTTAACCTTTCTTGGAGAACAAGTAGGTAACGGGACATGCTTTTAAATATAACCCAACAATATTAAAGCGTAGCGGCCGTAGTCTAGTGGTAGGATGCTGGCTTGCCAAGCCAGAGGCCCGGGTTCAAATCCCGGCGGCCGCACTTCTGAGGTGATAATCATGTTCAAAACTAAAGAAGAACACAATGTCCATCTTCTGTTTTGGCTAGGGGGAAAGAAGAAGGAGCTAGTGGAAGAGATATCTCCACGAGGAATGCAAGAGCTCCTTTATAAGATTATAAAATACGAGAGTGACCACACCGTGAAAGGACAATATCCCTACCATCCTAAGCAAGTGGAGAGGATGGTGGAGTTCTATAAGCCAGTGTTGGAAAGGATATTTGAACGGGAAGACCCAAAGAAAGTGCTGGAGCATCCTGAATGGGGCAACCTGCTGGAGTTGGCCAAGGCTTGGAAGGCCTATGGATCCTTAGAGCTTATAAGAAGGTCAATAGGGTAAGTTTTGCCATTCTTCCAACATCTCATAAGGGCTTTTGTTCTTGACCTCTTCAATAATGCGGTCTCGGCGCTTGGTCTTTATATAAAGGGGAAAGCGTGCATATCCGGTAAGGATGGCCTCTCCGGGCAAGAGAGAGGGGATTTCCTTCAAAGCAGTGCTGGAGATATGTTCAGAGCTCTGGGAGATATACTGCAAGTCATGGGGATTGGTTATGCGTAAGGTAACTTGAACGTTCATCTGGGCCAAGAGCGTTTGGCTAAGATAGGCAGGCCTCTGAGAAACAACCACCAAAAACACCCCAAACTTTCTTCCTTCACGAGCAATCCTTTCCAGCATCTGACGGGAGAGTCGGGCCTCAGTGCGCTCAGGCGCTAGGTTATGGGCCTCCTCAACCACCACTATCAGAGGGGGAATTCGACCCCTACGGCGGGCATCAAACAACCTCTTTAACAACACATATCCTAAGATGGAGAGCTTTCTCGGATTATAGACCTCGGAAAAATCCACCAATATCAGGTTTCCGGGTTGGATATCTTCCAAGGCAGGATAGGCCCTCTCCTGGAATATACCCTGCCTCTGGAGCTTTCTTAACCTCCACAACAGCCCCTTGGCCACCTGTCCTTTTTTTATCTGAGAAACCTCCTCCATCAGGTTCTCCAGGGTTAGCCGTCCCTGTTCTCGCAACCTCTCTATCACAATATCGAGATAAAGCTCTAGCTGTTCCGTAATGTTATAAAGATCCCTTACGATGGCGCTCTCTATCTCGTCAAAGCTAAGCTTGATATCCTTGTCTGTGTATTTTATCACGCGAGTGGGATACTTTTTCTCTAGACCTGCATACTCTCCATGGATATCCAATATCACAATAGGGAATTCGTTTCCTCTCTGCATGAGCTCATCCACCATCACTGAAACAAAGTTGCTTTTGCCCGCACCGCTCATTGCCAAGATAGAGAGGTGCTTTCCGATAAGCTTCTCCACGTTAAGATAAACATCCTCTTTATATCCTCTAAGATTGCCCACATGGATGGTATGCTCTCCGGGGAGAACTTCCAAAAGCTCCTTTATCTTTTCCATAGAGGCCTTTCTTACCTTAGACCCGGGCTCAGGCGGAACAAGCGTCCTCTCATACTCTCCGTCATATCTCCCGATAATATCTACCTGAGCAATCCTCACTAGCCCATCCTTTATGGGATAGTGATTGAAGAGCTCTTCGCCCAAGCTGAGAGCAAGCTCATCGGAGAGATGCTCGCTTTTTATGGTGATCTCGCCTACGCGGCCCAGGACCCCTTCCTCGGTCTCTACATAATCTCCTACCTTTACCTCCCCTTCAATAACAAAGGAAAAATCCTTGGTATTGGAATCTGATATCACATATCCTATATCCATTTTGCCTCCACAAAAGGTCTAGGGTCCTTTCCTTGCTCAAGCACAGTGCCTATCTGCACAATATCGGCTCCTGCCTTGTAGATTTCACGAAGTTGTTCAGGAGTCTTTACACCTCCTGCCACTATCACCGTTATATCAGGAGCTGCCTTCTTTACCAGAGAGATAGCTTCTAAAGGAACATGCTCGGGTGCATTGCTGCCCACGTCCATCAAAAAATACTTGTATCCAATCTCTTGGGCAAGCATGGCAAAGCCTGCCAATATCTTAGGCTTGTTTCTTGGGATCAAATCCGCATCACCCACCCAGCCCACTGTTCCACCAGGCTCTACCACCACATAGGCGGTGGAGAGGATCTCCAATCCCATGCGTTTGATAACAGGTAATGCTAACAGCTGGGCCTTGGTAATCCAATAAGCATTCCGGGAGTTGAGCAATGACATGAAATAAAGGGCATCCGCATGGGGCGTTAAGGTCCCGATGTTGCCCGGGAACAAAATCACAGGCAAGGAGAAGTTTTGCTTGATGCGTTTTACTGTCTCATCCAGAATATAGCCTTGGACCTCGGTAGAACCTCCCACCAACAGGGCATCAAAGCCTGCCTCCTCTGCTTTTCCTGCCGTCTCCACTGCCTTTTCAATAGAAGGATAATCGATGGGGTCAATAACAGCAAAAAGGAGCTTCTCGCCTTTCTTTATCTTCTCCTGAAGATAGTCATGCACAGACACAACTTAATTTTATCACATAAGCTTTAAAGATTATTGTACGCTAAACTTTAAACATGAAAAAGGAGATTAAAGCAATAGTAGAGGGAGGAGCAGCCAAACCCATGCCACCGCTAGGACCTGCTCTTAGTGCCGCTAAGCTCAATGTAGGGGAGGTAATAAAGAAAATAAACGAGGCAACCGCTTCTTTTAAAGGCCTGAAGGTGCCTGTGGTTATAAGGTATGAAGGTCAAGAGTTTGAGATTGAGGTGGGTGTGCCTCCTACTGCCGAGCTTATCAAGAAAGAGGCTGGCATCGAGAAGGGTTCAGGAGCACCGGGAAGCGAGGTGGCAGGAGATATCTCCCTTGAGAAGGTAATTGAGATTGCTAAAAGCACCTTTGGAAAATCCGAAGCCAAATCCCTAAAGGCCCGAGTAAAGGAGGTATTGGGAACCTGTGTAAGCATGGGAGTAACGGTAGATGGCAAGGACCCAAGGGAGATTGACGTAGATGCTCTAGAGGGAATATGATTGTTTTATTCTTTTTGGCCCTTGCCTTTGGGGCTCCCTTGGCCCAATACACCTTTTTAGAGGGGACTCCCTATAATTACCAAGTAGGAGACCTTTTTATTCAGGTGGTGGCATCTGACGGCTATTATATCCTCTATCGCAATCTCTCCCTTTATCAGAAATATGATGCTCCCACCACCATCTTAGGAAAGGGAATTATTGAAAGAAATAGAATAATCGCTCCGGCCGGGAATAAACTGGTTTTCTTTGTCCTTCAAGGACAACAATATAAAAGCTATGTAAAGGATAGCCCGGTCTGGGTAAATGAACTCTTTTATTGGAATGGTCGCTACTACGGAATAGGAGAAAATAATAAAGAAGTGATTCTCTATGAGTTTGACCGAAACTTCACCGAGGTTTGGAACAAAACCTCTATAAAACTCTCCAAAGGAGGCTCTTATGAATATGAGTTTATGCCATGGGGTATCTTCTTCTATCTCTATGACAACCGAGGAAACCTCATCGAGATAACCCAGCCAGGATACTATAAACTCTGGGTAATTCCCACTGGTCCTATTACCTACAACGATACCCACTTCTTTGTGCCTTGGTATAATCACATTTATATCTATACCAAGGATAATGCCCTAGTAGAGGATCTGTGGTTCCCTAGCACCGTGTATGGTGCCACCTTTGTTAACAACACCCTTTATGTCCATACCTATAATGCCACCTACTGGGGCAATAGCTCCAAGGAGATAGAGCATCCTTTCTGGCTGGATGCCCAACAGGTAGAAAAGGATATGTGGATTGTAGAGGGAGTAAACTTCTCCTATCTTTACAAGGAATTCCCGAGGGCAAAGTACGAGTTCAAGGGAGGAGATATTACCTACTACAAACCTCTAAATATCTTCTATGTACTCCAAAACAATACCCTCTCTGCCTATAGAGCGGCCGGCTGTTTCTTCAACAAACGCATATACTTGGCCTATTGTAAGCCTATCAACATCACCGGACAATACTTCTTGATAAAGCCTATCGTAATGCTAGAAAACAACACCTTGTCGGGGGATTTAAGAGAGGGAATTGAGATCTCGCCCCAAGAGCTAAGCGGAAAATACATTCTGAAGTGTGTGGTAGAGAACAGAATAAGTGACAAAGCCGAGATAACAAGGACGGCAGTAGGTCCTCTAGATTATCTTAATGTCACTGTCTCTGCGCTAGAAGTAAAAGAAGGCACCCCTATAAACATCTCTATCCGGGATATGGAGGGTAATCCTACCACCGCCTCTATCTATCTAAACGGGGAGTTGTTTAAGCAGGGAAGCGAGGTCCTTTTAGAACTAGAAAAAGGCATCTATCACATCAACATAACTAAAGAATGTCATGTACCTGTGG
>JAADEL010000041.1 GCA_013153395.1 Microcaldota archaeon | reverse complement strand
AGCGGTGCTTAACAAATGAGTGTAAAGGGAAATAACAGGTAAAGAAGCTTGTTGGTAAGAATTTACAAATAGAGTATATTCTCGCAGAATACGCAAAAGTGAAAGTATCCATCTATCTTCTTCCTCCTCTCTCACAGGGATTCTTTTCAGATGATTTAATAATTCCTTATATAAGTGAGTAGTAAGATTCTTTCCATATTTTTCTCTTTTTTGGGATTTTTCCTTTTCTAATTCAATAAGAGGAAAGTCATAATAGCCCATAGGATAAAAAAGATAACGTTCTCTTTCCTCTTCAGATATTCCTTTTACCTCCTCCAACGTATAAAAGAACTTCAGTACTCCTTGTTGTTCTATTTTATTTTCTTCTTCCTCTCCTTTTTCTCGGTAAAATGCTGATAGGCCATCCATAGCTCTTAAAATATAGAGTAGTGGTAAAAGATGATTAATATCTAAATCGGTAAATTTCTCTTGCCAATAATTTTGATACTGTTCATGATGAGCTAAAATGAGATAAGCAAGGGCTTTCAATTTTTTTATTCTTGTAGAAATTTCCTCACTTTTAGAGCCTTCTTTTTCTAATTCTTCTACTGCTTGCAAAACGATTTGACTTCCTATAATAGGATGGGCCTTTTGCGGAGAAGAAAGTGAAAAATGTCCCATCTTACGAAACGCCTTCCCCACGTCATGAAGAAGAGCAGCGGTGGTAAGGAGGAAGGCCCTATCCTGCATATTAACTTATACTTCCCATCATTTATAAATGTGCTTGAGAAGTTATGGTAGTTTGGAGGTTTTTACCTCCTCCAAAAAGGTTAAGAGTTCTTTAGCAAAGGGTGTGGTAAAAATACGCTTCTTTTTCCGATAGACGAGGCCGATCTCCTCTGCCCTCCTGATCCAACCGCTTATGGTGTTGGGCTGGCGACCTATTTTTTGTGCTAATTTTGCTTGGGTTATTCCTTCTGGGGGAATGTTAAAAACATAGCGCTTAAAGGCATGAAGGGATTTGGCATTTTTCTCCAGGATATTAAGCATAGTGCGAATGGGAAATAACACAAGCTTATTTTTATATTGCACCATGGCAATCTTGATATACCAATCTCGAGTGTTCTTTTTTCTTTCCTTGTTTTTCATCAGCTTATACACCAAAAAGAAGAACAAAAAGGCAAACACATCTTTGGGCAACCCAGTGACATTCATCACAACCTTTTTGCCTTTTACTTGAGCAAGCACGGGAAGCAAAGCATGAAAGGTGGTAAAATCCAATTCCTCCGCTTTATATTTATAGGGAATTTCTTTTTTTATCTCCTCCCACACCTGTTTAGACTGAGGACTATAATACACCAGGAGATCCTTTGCTCCTAGCTCCTCTGCTACCAGCCTTATCCCATCCAAACTTGCCTCCTTTCTTCCCCCAACAAACACCACCTGCTTCATAATTCTATCCCTTAAGGAAGCTATTATAAAGGTTGAGGGAGAGATATCTATGATGATCATTCTTTTGTTTTTGCTATCGATGGCATGCGCTTCAAATATCGATTCTTGTGGGTATGTGATAAACCAAAGCGGCAATTATACCATTACTCAAGACCTTATCCAACTCACTTACCAACCCTGTATCACCCTAAACCAAAGCGTGGATGGGCCTGTGGAGATTGATGGACAAGGACATACCATCTATTTCAACTACCATCTTTCCCTTTCCTTTAACTATCCTTCTGCCATCATCAACGCCACCAACTTTGTGCATCCTCTTTTTATCAAGAACCTTGGGCTAGAAGGAAACTTCACCCAGGCCGAAGCCCTTACTTCGGGTCCTCCCCCTTATCTTATTCTTTCGCAAGGGGACTTGATTTTGGAGAATGTGGAAATAAGAGATAGCATCATTGCCGGAAACTATCATTCTGGAATCATCAATACCTCGGGCAATATAGAGGCCACCAACCTAAGCTTTCTTAACATCAACACCACCTTTTCCGGAACCTATGGAAACTCCTGGTCTCTCCTCCTCCAAGCAGCCAAAGTACTCCTCAATCACTCTTCCTTTTCCAACATCTCCAGCCAAGGCATGGATACCCTCCAACTCACTATCGATAACTCTCTTTTCAAGGATTTAAGCGTACTCCGAAGTGTGAGCTTTTATTGGACAAGCAGCCGGGATGCCAGCGTCCTTTTCACCACTTTCCATCTCACCCTCTATAATACCCACATTGAGAACGTAGAAGGAAAAGGCTACTTTGAAGGAGAAAGGTTAATAATAGAAAATGTAACGCTCAAGAACTTTACCCGGGTAAAGAGCTATGCTTATACCCGATATGGAACCTACATTACCGACCAAGCACCTTTCCAACTTACTGAAGACGCCTCCTTTGTTACTATCTTCAATCTTACTTGGGAAAATGCCACAGGAGAGACAATCCAACCTCTCTTTAATCATACAGGAGCCACCAGTTTAGAGTTCTATATCTCCAACAGCACCTTTGCTGGTTTAGAAAACCATCGCGAGCTTATTGTTTCTCAAGCTCCTCTCATTGAGGGAGAGGTAAACAACTCCTACTTCCTCTTTTACCCTTCCACTGATGGCCCTTTCCTAAGGCTAGAGAGCAACGATCTACTCAATTTCCAGGTTTACAATAACTACTTTAACTCTAGCTATGCGGCCCCTTCCCAAGTAATCTTTACCGGGAATCAGGTGGTTATGAGTTATAATGTTTCCCCTATGCCTGGGCCTAACATCATTAACGGTCCTTATATCGGAGGTAACTTCTGGGCAAAACCCGATGGCACCGGATATTCGGAGACCTGTGAAGAAACTAATGGAGATGGCTTTTGTGACCTTCCTTATGAGATTGACAGCTTCACTATTGATTATTATCCTCTTACCCTTCCTCTTTCTTCCATTACACCTTCTTCTCCTCGAGAGTCCAGGAATCGCCCTCCCGAGATTGAGATCTATCTCCCTGAACCCATTACCTACAATACCACCCTTATCAACTTCTCCATATGGGGTGAGGATAGG
>JAADEL010000005.1 GCA_013153395.1 Microcaldota archaeon | reverse complement strand
CCAGAAGCTTTCCCCACAATTCCTTTTCCTGGGGAAGGGTAGCCTTTTCATAATTCTCCTTTATCTTTTCCTTTACCCCTATAATGAGCTTCCAGGCCTCTTGGCGGTTGCCCTCTTCTAGATGGGCAAAGATCTCGGCAGCATAATCCATCACATCCTCCCAGCTATTTACACTAACCTGCGCTTCAACAGGCTTGAGCGCATGTTCCATTATATTCATATTTTCCCACGTTATTTTTTAAGCTTAACCTTTAAATACCCCAAGCCTAATAATAACAAAATATGGATATAGACACGACTAAAGAAATCAAAATCCCTTCAGATCCCTTCATGCAAATAATCGGGCAGGATAAAGCAGTTAAACTAGCCCGTATTGCTGCTGCTCAACATCGTCATCTATTACTCATAGGTCCGCCAGGTGTGGGTAAATCGATGATTGCCAAGGCAATGGCTTCTGTTCTTCCTCGACCTAAGCAACAAATCTCTGTTCTCCACAATCCTACTCGCCCAGAGAGACCTATCCTCAAGATCGAAACCTATGAGGAGCATATGGCCGCTAATGAGGAGGAAAACCCTCCTCTGGAGCTTGATCCTAAGGAGATTCCCTTTGCTATAGCTTATGAGCTGGGCTATCGATGTAAGAGATGTGGGGAGATTTCTCTCCCTTCTCAGAACATCTGCCCTCACTGTGGATTCAGGAAGTACGGCTCGGGACCTTTCGGAGATCTCCATCCTGTCACATTGAGAAATTCAGTAACAGTAAAGAGCATCCATTCCAACCATATTAGAGAGTATGTGGCAAATGGGGAGAAGGTTCTCCTTTACATCCACAAGAATCCTAAAAGAGGGCGAAGGCAAGAAGAAAAGAAAATATTAGTTCCTTTCAACAGGTCTTTGTTTGTGCACGCTACTTCAGCCAATGAAACTGAGCTTCTTGGAGATGTGGAACATGACCCTTATGGAGGACATCCTGAGATTGGCATTCCTCATTATAAGAGGGTAGTACCAGGAGCTATCCATGAAGCCCACGAAGGAGTACTTTATATCGATGAACTTTCTACCTTAAAGCCCAACGTGCAGCGAGCGTTGCTTACTGCCATGCAGGAAAAGAAGTTCACCATCACGGGAAGAAATCCTTCGGGCACAGGAGCGATAGTAAAAGTAGAGGATGTGCCTGCCGACTTTATCCTCGTAGGGGCTATAAACGTGACTGATTTAGAGTATCTCCACCCTGCTCTAAGAAGCCGTATAAAAGGAGAAGGATATGAGATTCTCCTTCGAACCTGGATGGAGGATACTGAGGAAAACAAAGCTAAGCTTTTCCAGTTTGTAGCTCAGGAGATTGCCAAAGATAAGAGGATTCCCCATGCCGATAGAGAGGCTCTTGAGGAGATCTACCGTATAGCAAAGAGAATGGCCAAAGAGATAGATGAAGCGGATGGTATTACATTGAGATTGAGGAAGCTGGGCGGATTGATCAGGGCGGCTGGCGACCTAGCACGGGCAGAAAGCTCTCCTCTTATTCATGCCCATCACATCCAAGAAGCTGTAGAATACAGCAAGAGTGCGGAAGAACAGCTTAAGGATGTAACAGGAGGAAACTGGTGGAAGGACCTCTCCCTCGATTACTCTACAAGAAAGCCAGGTAGGGATGCAGGGGTAAGATGAGGCAATTAGTGTTGATAGTGCTGGGATTGTTGTTTGCAGTGGTGATGTTCGAAATCTATCTTATCTATTCTCAATCTCTCCAGCATGAAAAGGCCCAAGAGTATCAAAACCTCTCGCCCATTTTGGTAAAATATGCTAATAACACTCTCTATATCTACAACCGCGAAGGGCTTTTTATCGAACGAGTGGAAAGCTACGACAAAAATCTTACCATTGGGAGCTCTAATCATACTATTGAGGTTGGATGGGAGAGTTGTCCGCTTGCCCTCCGCATATACACTAATAAAGGTTTATACAAAACATATTACATAGAATGCACATAATCTTGAGATATACCAAGGATCCTGAGCATGTTTATTATGCGTTAAAGGCCCTCAAGCCTGACCCCCGTGCTCCTTTTTCCTTAAGACTAGAGGAGAACGTTTTAGTAGTGGAGATAGAGGCTCAGGATAGTGTGGCTGCCCGCCGCATCCTCAACTCCATCCTCCGAATAACCTCCACTATAGAGCGCCTTCCACCATCCTTTTAATCAACCTAGGGATCTCTCCCCTCACATACCCCATATACTTTGGAGGCACTCGCATCGCACCTGCTTTCTCATGCCCGCCTCCACTTCCAATATCCTTGAAATAGTCTAAAATCTTTTTGGTATTCACACCTTTTTTATAGGCGCCTTCACCCACCCTCATTACAAATATATTCCTGGTTTGGGCAATTACCACTGCATCAGGACCTTCTCGCTCCAATAAGAAGGAGGCAATCTTTCCGCTGCTCTGGAACTCCGTACGTTTTATGATATCATCAATATTAATGAGGTAGAGTTTGATATCTCCAATAGGGATGTATTCGAGCTCTCCGAGAAGGTCGTGAATCTCTTCTAGTTTTTGCTTTGCCTGAGCCCTAAATTCCTGATAAAGCTCAGGCTTATCCAACATCATTATTATGAAATTGATGTCATTGGTGTAGGTAGTAAGATAATCAATCACCAAAGCCTTTTCCCTATCTTCCTCTGTTATTGGGGCGATGGTGCTTTTATCTCCTGCCAACCCCACGTTAATCATGCTCTCCACATCGCGGTTTAACATCCTAGCGATCTCACAGGCCAGATAACCAGCCGTATATTGACCCGTCTTATCGTATTTCCAGGAGTTAAATATAGAGGGATTGGTGGTTTCATAGGGATGGTGATCAATCACTTGATAGGGGATGTTAGCTTTCTCGATAAGCTTTAGGGCCTCTTCACTTCCCTCATTCCCTCCAAAATCCACCAACACTAAAAAGGGCTTTTTCTTAGAGAGCAGAAGAGACATATCATAGCTTGCCTCTTTCAAAGTATAAAAAGGGGAATTGTGCATGTGCTTATGGGCAGAGGTCACCTTGCTCATTCCATAGCATCCTGAGATTCCA
>JAADEL010000036.1 GCA_013153395.1 Microcaldota archaeon | reverse complement strand
CGGGCTCCTCCACAAATCCTTCGTTTATAAGTACTCGCTCTTGTCCGGTTTCCTCGAGAGCATAAGCAATGTTATCCTTCAAGCGGTAGATGAGCATGCCCTAAATATCCCTCAGGGGTTTTTAATGCTTACCTCGAAAAACGGCGGTTTCTTTGTTTTTCTTGCTTCAATTACCTCGTTGTTGGCCATTACCACTTTCACATAACCCTCTCTCAACTCTACTTCTCGAGGTACTCCTTTTAGCTGCAGATAGCGAAGGGGCCTACCGGGATAACTCCCCATCCACTCTATCCTTTCCACTCCTACAGGCACTCTTTCCTCCCCTCTATAAAATACCCCTCCCAACTCTAGGTCCAATATCTTCTTTTCTCCACGTTCTTTTCTCTCACCAAAGCCCCAATCCAAAGGAATGATGGTGGTGTTGTTGGGCACCTTTTTTAGGCTGCCGGGTTTAAGGAGGTTCGGCATAATATTTATATACCAAAAACCATATTTAAACAGGAAGGGTAGCCAAGCCAGGTCAAAGGCGCCAGGTTCAGGGCCTGGTCCCGTAGTGGGTTCGTGGGTTCAAATCCCACCCCTTCCATAGGTGAGAACGTGGATTGGAGGTTGTTGGTGCTGGGAGTAATTTTGGTGGTATTATTTTATGCGGTGTTTGTATTGTGGGTGGCAAAAGAGAATTGCGACCAACAGCTTGCCTTTTACAAGAACCAATCCTTGCTTTGGGAGCTCCGCTATAATGAGAGCAAGGCCCAGCTCCTTGAGCAAAGGAACCGCATCCAAGAGCTTGCCTCCAACCTCTCCCAACTCCAACAACAATATCAAGAGCTTTCTCAGAACTACAGCCAGCTCCAACTCCAGTATCAGGAACTCGAAAAAGAATATAAGGAGCTGGAAGGAGAGTACAATGCTAGCCTAGAGGTAAGTGAAGAGCTGCTTATGATGCTAGAAAGAGTCTATCTCAATCTAAGCACCTATATGGAGTGGTTTAAGGCCAACTCCCGGGTGAGCGAGATCCCACCTGATATGAGAGAATGTCTCCAAGGGTTCAAGCTCAACATTGCTTGTCTGAACATGATGCTCAACAACCAGGGCATCGAATATAAAGACGAAGGAGATGCTGATAGGCTCCAATCCCTTAATGAAACCCTAAAATACGGTGGAGATTGCGAGGATTGGACGTTGCTCATAAATGCCTATATTCGTACTTTCAATCCCAAGTATATCTCCTTGTGGAAGAATGCCAGTCCCTGGGACGAATATATTGTATATGAGGATGACCGTTATATATGGTATTATACAGAAGCAGAGGAGGTGTTGGTGCCTTATACTAAGGTGTATGGAGTGTGCTATGGGGTGGATGAGTGGAGCGGGCATTGTGTATCCTTGGTTAGCAATCAAGAGCCCCCTTATTTTACCTCAGGCACCCTATTCGAGCCCCAGACAGGCGAGTATCTTGGAGAGCTAGGAGAAGCTTTGAAGATATGTAAGGAGGGAACGGCCTGTGATGAAAACTATTATATCTACATCATCTTTGGCGAGGATAACTTCTACCTCTTTCAAGATGGGAAATGGGTAGATTACAAAACCCTTCAAAAAATGCTGGAGCCCTATCTAAATTAGCCTTATAAATCCTTCTTTTTATAGAATAGTAGGATGTTCGAGGACTTTCGAGAGTATAGCGTAGCCGAGTTTTTCAAGAAAAATAGGCATATGCTGGGATTCTCGGGAAAGATAAAGAGCATGACCACTATTATCCATGAGCTTGTTACCAACGCCTTGGATGCCTGTGAAGAAGCCCAGATCTTGCCCGATATAAGGGTGGAGATCTCTCAGGTAGATGTGGATAAATACAAGGTGGTTGTATCCGATAATGGACCCGGTATCCCTAAGGAGCTATTGGGGAAGGTATTTGGGCAGCTGCTGGCAGGAACCAAGTTCCACAAATACAAACAACAGAGAGGACAGCAGGGTATTGGTGCGGCCGGTGTAGCCATGTATGCCAAGCTCACCACCGGTCTCCCACTTCACATTATCTCTGCCCATGAGGGAAAACTGGTAAGTGCGGATATCACCGTAGACATTCAGAAAAATCAGCCCCTTATCACCAACCTTATTGAGGACGAGGCCGATTTCCATGGGACCATTGTGGAAGGAGTATTCGGAGATGTGAAGGTGGATAAGAGCGAATACAGCGTGTTAGAATATATCAAAAGAACGGCCATCGCCAATCCTCATGCCTCCTTTGAGCTTGTGATAAACGGAGAGCAGTATAGCTTTCCTCGCACCTCTGATAAGGTGCCACCGCCTCCTAAAGAGGTAAAGCCCCATCCCCTAGGAGTGCTCACCTACGAGCTTATCGAGCTTGCAAAGAGAAGCACCTCCAAGACCTTAAAGCGTTTCTTTGTGGAGACCTTCGAGAGGTTTAGCACTGCCAAGGTGCAGGAGCTTGAAAAGCTGGTAAATGTTGATCTCAATAAAAGCCCTAAGGAGCTTACATGGCAGGAGGCCGAGGATCTCGTAAAGGCAATAAGGTCGATGCAGTGGATGGCCCCTCGCAAGGATGTGGTCTATCCTATCGGAGAGGACCAGATAAAGGGCTCGTTGGAAGCTATTCTCAAGCCCGAGATTGTTATCACCCGAACCCGAGACCCCAAGATCTACCGAGGAGGTATCCCTTATGTAGTAGAGGTGGGAATTGCCTATGGAGGAAACTTCAAAGGCTCTATAATGAGGTTTGCCAACAGAGTGCCTTTGTTGTTTGATTCCTCTGCCTGTGCAATAACCAAAGCCGTAAAGAGCATCGATTGGAAGCGCTATGGCATAAAGGACTTTGATAATGAGCCGGTGCTTGCCCTAGTAAGCTTGAACAGCGTGTTTGTGCCCTATGTTTCAGCCGGAAAGACTGCCATCTCTCAGGAGGAGGAAATCGTCCAAGAAATCAAGAATGCTTTGATGGAGGCAGCCCGCAAGATAAAGATCCACATCAACAAGAAAATACGCTCTCGGGAGCTGGAGAAGAAGAAAAGCGCCCTCATGCGTTATGTGAACTATCTTTCCCACGATATATCCTATCTTTCGGGCTATCCACCCGAACCTCTTAAGGAGAACCTTGAGCGCATTATCAAAGAAAAGTATTCATTATGAAAGAGATCTTGGCAAGGATTGGGGTAAAGGGTGCCCGATATATTGAGGAAAATAT
>JAADEL010000030.1 GCA_013153395.1 Microcaldota archaeon | reverse complement strand
TTAACCTCACTGAATACATTAACAAGCTTTCCACCACCTCCTCTATTAAGCAAGAGCTTCTTGCCGATATCAATCGAGATAGAGAAACGCTGGGAGCCACCTATCTCTATCTTTCTTCCTTTGACCTTGCTCTCTATGAGGACCTTTTAGAACAGGAACTAGGACTTTCCGAGCTCATAGAAAAGGCCAAAAGAGACGATATCGATGTGAGTGTAGAAGAAGCTATCTTCCGAGCTCTCTCTATCTTCGACCCTGAGTATGAGCTCAAGATTGCCCAGCTCGCCTCCTCCATTATAGAAAAGGCCTCCAACAAATACTACTATCTTCCGGAGCTTAGGAGGACTATCCTGGAAGTAGCAACCGCATCAGGCCTTACCACCTATGTGAATACCCGATTAGAGGAGATAGATGGAGGAGATCTGGACTTCAAAGAGGATCTCGGTAACCTCAAGTACATCGAATCCCAATATAGGGCTTTGATAAAGGAGTTAGCTCAGAGGCTTTCACCTATCGTGGATTATGATGCCCCTGTTTTAGAAGAAGTAGTCCCTAACGAGGAGGTTTCTCTCACTGTCACAGCCCGCATATGTAACCCTTACAACATAACTTTGGAGAATGTGAAAGTAAAGGTAAAGAACGATTATGTGGAGGCCTTCGGCGAATACTTTACCTATCCTTCTCTTCTACCTAGAGAATGTAAGTTGGAGACCGGGGAGATAACCCTTGTTCCAGTATTGCTAGAATTTACCTCTTCCTCTAGCAAACTCTACAACCATACCTTGATCACTATAGAAGAGGCCACCCTGGCATTTAACTATCCGGTAGAGAGCATTGTTTGGGATAACAAACTTTATAAAGGACCATATGAGGCCGGAGAGATAATCACCCTCAATCTCACAACCACCCAGCCTATCAACCTCTCCCTTCAGGACTTCCAGGAGAATGAAACCCATGTGATTAGCAAGATAATATGGCCTGAGGACACCCTCTATATCGAGGAATTCCATTACTTTAACTGGACACCATTGAAGGAGTTCCCAGCTCTTGTTCGAGAAGGAGAGCCTATCATGCTTGCCCATCCTTCCAACAACACCACCTTTGCCCGCCTTAAAGCAGAGCTTCTCACTCTCAACCTCACGGAAGAAGAAAAGGAACGGTTGGAGAATGTAAGCACCCTTCCTGAGCTCTTGAAGCTCCAAGAGAAAATCTCGGAGAGATTGGCCGAAGAAAAAGAGATAGAGGAAAGGAAATCCATCATAGAGCAAAAGCTTGCCGAGTTGGAGAGTATAATGGTAGATACTCCTCTTGCCCAGACCATAAAAGAGCGCTATCGCGAATACCTCCAATACTATCT
This sequence comes from Microcaldota archaeon, assembly GCA_013153395.1. GTDB lineage: Archaea > Micrarchaeota > Micrarchaeia > Anstonellales > J096 > JAADEL01. Next base: position 44,528 of record JAADEL010000030.1, on the reverse strand, counting down.
AGAAAACCCTCTCAAGTACAAGTATCCGGATAATTATCTGGCTAAAGAGGCCAAATCAGCAGCCACCCCTATCCTTTCCACACTCAAACGCAACTATAAGACCATCAAAGCCCTTACCTATCTTAACTCCCTTTACACCAATGCCAGTAAAGGAGACCTCTATGCCCTCTCTCAGTTGGAGAAGCTCCAAGCCAATCCTTTCACCTATAACATCTCTTTTGTGAAGTGGTATGAGGAGGTCTATTTCCCTGAGTATATGAACCTTTCTCCTAAGGAAGTGAAGGCACGATTAGAGGAGATAGCAGAAATCTGGCTATTCAACCAAACCAAGGCCAAAGAGGAGCTCACCCGCTTAGAAGCGGAGATGAAGGCCCAATACGAGAGAGCCCGCACTAAGATCTCCCTTCAGCTCCAAGAGCTAGAAAGCCTCGGAGGAGATATCACAGAGGCAAAAACCGCCCTTGAAGAAGGTCAACTCAAGAAAGCCTACCAGCTTGCCAAGAAGGTAAAGCTCCCTGAACCTACTGTCCAAACCCAAGAAAAGGGCGAAGGATTCCCTATTTGGCTAGGAGGAATAATTATTCTGGGGGCAGTGGGCCTCTATTACTTCTATTACAAGAAGAATAAACAGGAGCCTCCTAAGAAGCTCCAGTCCATCCGAGAGAAGATTAAAAAGGAATAGGTGCGTACTTGGCCAGCAATCTCATCCCTGCAATACCCGCTTTCACATACCACTTATTATTCTTTTCAATAATATCAATTAGTTGCTTGAACTGCTCCTTTTCCTCTGGGTCCATGTCAGACTCGATTTCCTTCTCATGCTTCTTTCCATCAATATACATGACCTCCTTTTTCTTACCCAGCTTCTTCTTTGCCTGGGCATACCAAGGTCCTAAGGAGCTCTTGATCTCGTTAGAGGCTCTGATAAAGTCAGCGGTGGTTATCTTTCTCTTTTTACCTGTTTTCTTTGCCTCTATCCAAGGGTAGGTAGCTGCCTTATCCACCAATGCCTTGATATCAGCCGAGGAATATCCCACTGTAAGCATAGCCAACCTGTTCCAGGCAATATGCTTGGCCAGAGGCTTTTTCCTGGAATGGATCTTCAGGATCTCCAAACGGGATTTAAAGTCAGGTGGCGGAACAAAGATGTTGCGGGAGAACCTTCCTGACCTTCTTAACGCAGGGTCCACATCCCAGGGAGCGTTGGTTGCTGCAATTACTAACACATTCTCGTTATTGGCCTCTATACCGTCCATCTCAATAAGGAACTGGTTGATAGCCGACCTCAACGCCTGTCCTGCCTCTCCACCTCCGGCATCTCGGCGTCCTCCGATAGCATCTACCTCATCGAAGAACAAGATGGCAGGAGCATGCTTTCTTGCAGTCTCGAACACCTTGTGAAGGTTTTTTTCCGTATTACCCACATACATATCCAAGATATCAGAGAGCTTCACATTGATAAAGGCCACCTTAGCCTCTCCAGCTGCCGCCTTCACAAAATATGTCTTTCCACAACCCGGAGGTCCATACATCAAGATACCTCCACCTCCTAGCACACCATATTCACGGGCAAGGTCTGGGTTCTCCATAGGGTAAATGATGGCTTGGCGGAGCTCCTCCTTAAGCTTCTCCATACCCGCCAAATCCTTGAAGGTTAATCCAGTGTCCTTGATTACCCTGACATCTCCGCTTCCTTGACCCGAGGAGCTATCTCCTCCTCCTGCCTTTTTGGCCTTTACTGCCTCTAGGTGCTGGCGGGCCTCCTCGAACATCGGGTCCAACTCCAGGGCCTTCTCGAAGTCCTTGATGGCCTCATCAAACATGTTGGAATACTCATAGGCAAGACCTCGAAGATAATAGGCCTCCGCAAAATCAGGCTGGAGCTGGATGGTGGTGGTAAAGTCCTCGATTGCCTTGTCATATTGCTCCAACGAGGCATAACAAAGCCCTCGGTTATAGTAGGCCTTCATATAATTGGGATTGTAGAGGATGGCTTTATCATAATCCTTGATAGCGGCCTTTAGGTCTCCTTTCTTGTAATAAACATCTCCTCGGTTGTTGTATATGACAGGGTTTTTTGGGTCAAGCTCTAGGGCCTTGGTATAGTCCTTAAGGGCCTCATCATATTCTTTAAGGTGATAATGGGCAAGGGCCCTTCCGAAATAAGCCTCGGACATCACCCTGTTAAGGATGATAGCAGTGGAGAACTTCTCAATAGCTTTATCATATTCTTTGCGTTTAAGGTACTCTGTACCCATCTCGTAATATTGTTGAGCATCCAGTTTAGTATCGCGTTTAGTGTCCATAGGCTAAATATTGTGTTTTGGGTTTTAAAGCATTATGGCGTTACCCTGGTCCTGTCTCGAGGGAACAACATAGCCTCTCTGATGTTGTTAAGGTTCATGAACTTCATCGTTACCCTTTCCAGCCCCATACCAAATCCTCCGTGAGGTGGTGCTCCATACCTAAAGGCCTCGATATAGAATTCAAAGTCCAGCGGGTCCAACCCTCTCTTGCGGAGCTCCTCCTCCAGCACCTCAGGGATATGGATACGCTGAGCACCTGAGGAAACCTCCAATCCTCTATAGAAAAGGTCAAAGGACCTACCGATGCGGGGGTCCTCAGGATCTCTCATGGTATAGAATGCTCTAATATCAGCCGGGAAATCCGTGATAACATAGGCATCCTCTTTTAGTATCTCGTAAAGGGCTTTCTCGTGTTCTTTGGAGAAATCCTCTCCCCATTCTATTTTGGTTCCATGCTTGTTCAACATATCCACAGCCTCTGTATAAGTATAGGTTTTGATTTCGTTGATTTTGTTCTCGGGCATTCCCATCTTCTCAGCTGTATAGTTAATCATGTGCTTGAAAACGTCCTTGAGCACCTTTATTACATCATGATGGTCCTCAATAAAGGCCATCTCCACATCGAGAGAGATAGCCTCGTTAAGATGGTAGATGGTGTTGTGCTTCTCGGCCCTGAAGATAGGAGTTGTAAGATAAACCTTCTCCAATCCTCCCACTACCGCAATCTGCTTATAGAGCTGGGGAGACTGGGCCAAATAAGCCTTTTTCTCAAAATACTGGACCTCAAATAGCTCTGCACCTCCTTCAGTAGCAGCCGCCACAATAGAGCTTGTATGTATCTCAATAAACCCGCGGTGGTAGAGATAATCTCGGAAGGCAAAGGCAAGATGGCTTTTTGCCTCGAATATTCTCCTTATCTCCGGCTTTCTTAGATCCAAAACTCGGTATTTTAAGCGGGTATCCAATTCACTAGGGACCACTCCGGTAGGGTCTACCGGGAGCTTTTTCTTTACCTTGGAGAGTACCTCTACCTTCTCTGAAATAACCTCAATACCTGCTTTTGCTATATTAGATTCTTGCACCTTTCCCTTTACCTTTACCACATCTTCACGATTTAGTTCAAGGTCAGGCTGATTCTTCACGGTTACTTGAATGGTTCCTGTCCTATCCCTTAACTGGATAAACTTGATCTTTCCCAGGTCCCTAAACTCATGGACATAGCCATAGAGGGTAACCTCCTGACCAGGTTTTACAGATTTAATCATGCTAACATAAAGAGGGAATCCCTTTATAAGGATTTAAGGTGTATTTAAATATGGCCGTTCCGTTGGAATTGAGGTCCTACGTTGTAGGATACAAAAATAATCGTCCACTCTATCTCTTTGCCGCTCCAAAACGGGCAGGTACCTCCTTTTTTGTGGGAGAGGTGAGAGAGGAGGTTAATCGCATACTGGAACGTACTTCTCCTGTTTATGTCACCATCCATCCGGAGAAGAAAAGGGAAGTGAGGTTTGGACTAGAGCCTCTTTGGAAGAAGCTTAACGCCTACTACTGGCCTAGGCAGTTTATTACAGGAGGGATATGTGGGCTTACCTTGCTTCACTTCGGTGTGCATGCGGTACTCGCTCCTGGAGAGCTGGTGGGCCTAGGCAGCCTTTTCTGGGGATTTGCCTTTTTGCCCTCTGCCTACGTCCATGGTACTATAATAACAAGAAAAAGATATGCCCGTGCCTTGCTTACTGAGCCCACCGCCCAGTTTATGAGAGCAGTGGTCCAAGATATAGAGAGATTAAGAGGAGCTGTGGTGTTTGTGGATGCCCCCAATATCCCGGCCGCTTTAGAGTCCCTTTACGATGCCTTTCGAGCATTCTACCGACTCCCACCTGAGGAAAGAGATAAAATAATAACAGCCCTAGATTTCACTTTAGATTTTTAATCATTAAGGAAGATATGAAAGCATCATGAGAAGGGTTGCTGTTATCGGTATTGGGATTACGAAATTTGGAGAGCATTGGGGAAAAGATCTCAGAGAGCTAGCATTAGAGGCTGGAATAAAGGCCATTGAGGATGCAGGTATAGAGGGAGAGCGCCTGGATGCGGGTTTTGTAGGAAACATGGCCGGAGGATCCTTTGCCTCTCAGGAGCACTTGGGAGCATTGCTTGCCGACCACATGGGACTAAATCCCCTTCCTGTTACTAGGGTAGAGGCGGCCTGTGCCTCTGGTGGTATTGCCTTGAGGCAGGCCTATCTCTCGGTTGCCTCGGGCCAGCATGACTTTGTGGTTGCTGCAGGTGTGGAGAAGATGACCGACCTTGACACCGAAACCGTGACTGAGATATTGGCAGCAGCCGGAGATCGAGAATGGGAAGGCTTTGTAGGTGCTACCTTTCCTTCACTCTATGCCCTTATGATGAGGGCCTATATGCTAGAGCACGGAGCTACCGAGGAAGATTTTGCATGGGTGGCTGTAAAAAACCACAAGCATGCTACCAAGGTTCCTTATGCCCAATTCCCAAGGGAGATTACCCTTGAAACCGTGATGAAGTCCAAGTATATTGCCACTCCTATAAAGGTGTTTGATGCCTCTCCTATTACCGATGGAGCCGCTGTGTTGATATTGGCACCTTTGGATGAGGCTTATTCTTATACCTCAGACCCTGTGGAGATTGTGGCCTCAGGTCAAGCCTCCGACACCATTGCCCTCCACGATCGAGAATACTTAACCAGGGTAAAAGCAACCGAGATTGCTGCCCAGCAGGCCTACAAACAAGCCAACATAGGGCCAGAGGATATAGATGTGGCCGAGGTGCATGATGCCTTTACGGTGGGTGAGGTGCTTGCCATAGAGGGCCTAGGCTTTTTCAAGTACGGAGAGGGAGCAAAGGCGGCCCGAGAAGGGCTTACCACCTTCGGAGGAAAGGTGGTGGTAAATACTTCGGGAGGATTGAAGGCGGCAGGCCATCCTGTGGGAGCAACCGGCCTCAAGCAGGCCTATGAAATAGTTACTCAGCTCCGAGGAAAGGCAGGGGAGAGACAAGTAAAGGACGCTCAATATGGACTTACCCATAACGTAGGAGGTTCAGGAGCAACCGCGGTGGTCCATATCTTTAGGCGGGTATAATGGATTACGAGGCCATCTGGGACAAGGGACTTTCCGAGGAGGCAGTCCGCTACCTGAGCAAGCAAAAGAACGAGCCTGAATGGATGCTCGAGCTCAGGCTAAAGGCCTTTGAGTGGTTCAAGAAGCTGGAGCTTCCACCTTGGGTAGAGGGCTTAGAGGACCTCAACTACGATGAAATTATCTACTATCTGAAGCCTAAGGCGGAAAAGGCCCAGAGTTGGGAGGAGCTTCCCGAGGACATAAGAAAAATATATGATCAACTAGGTATCCCAGAGGCGGAGAAAAAATACCTGGCAGGGGTAACCGCCCAGTTTGAGAGTTCGGTACTTTATGAGAAAGTGGAACAATATCTGGCGGAGAAAGGGGTAATCTTCATAAGCCTGGATGAAGCAGTCCAGAAATATCCTGAGCTTGTGAGAAAATACTTTGCCAAGCTCGTTCCCATAAATGATAATAAGTTTGCTGCATTGAACACCGCCTTTTGGTCAGGAGGGGTCTTTCTCTATGTTCCCAAGGGAGTAAAGGTAGACCGCATCCTGCAGGCCTACTTCCGCATCCAGATGCAATCGCTCGGGCAGTTTGAGAGAACGCTTATTATCGTAGAGGAGGATGCCGAGGTCTCCTATGTAGAGGGATGTTCTGCCCCTATTTACAGCAAGGCTTCATTACACGCCGCCGTAGTAGAGGTCTTTGCCCATAAACGCTCTCGGGTGCGATATACCACTGTCCAAAACTGGAGCAAGAATGTCTACAACCTGGTAACAAAAAGGGGAATGGCCTATGAAGGAGCCTATATAGAGTGGTTGGACGGAAATATGGGCTCCAAGGTCACCTACAAATACCCGGGAATCATCCTCAAAGAACCTTATGCCAAGGCCAAAATCCTTTCTATTGCCTCTGCTTCTTCAGGACAGCTTATAGATTCAGGAGGAAAGGCCATCCATCTAGCACCTCATACTTCCTCAACCATAATCTCAAAGAGCATCTCCATGGGAAGCGGGATCTCCAAATACAGAGGCTGGATAAAGGTGGCAAAAGGAGCAAAACATGCCAAGGTCTCGGTAAATTGTGATGCTCTTCTGTTGGACAAGGAGTCTCGCACCGATACCTATCCCAACATCGATATCCATGAAAAGGATACCCAGATCACTCATGAAGCCACAGTAGGAAAGATAGAGGAAGAGCAACTTTTCTATCTTATGTCCCGAGGATTTGATGAGGAGACTGCCAAAACGATGATAGTGATGGGGTTTGTGGAAGAATTCATAAAAGAAATACCTCTGGAGTATGCGGTGGAACTCAATAGGCTGATAAAGCTAGAGATGGAGGGTTCGATAGGATGAAAAACTACAAGTATCTTTTAAAGGAGGCGGAGAGCCCTGATGCCTATATTGAGGAGGTGGGTATAGAGGATGAGGAGGTAATCACAGGCGATTATGAAAAGGTGTTTGTGGGCACCCACAAGGTAAGATGGAAACTAAAGGGAAAGGGAACATTGTGGGTTTATTATCTGGAAAGCATGGTAAAGGAAAGCTGGGAAATAGAAGGGGATTTCCACATTTTCAGCGTGGTAAAACCAGAAAACTACACCTATCTAAAGCGAGAAGTAAGGTCCAAAGGAAAGGTAAGATGGGGAACGTTGGTGCTGGGAGAGAGCGAACTCTATTCCCATTACTCCCTGGAGGGAGAACTAGAAGAAAGGGGAATTGCCTTTCTTAAGGAGGAAACCATAAGATGGGAAAGCACCCTCCTCCATGCCCAACCTCATGGAAAATCCTATTCTCATGTCAGGGCATTGCTCAACAAAGGCTCCCATGCCCAGATACGAGGATTGATAGATATCGGACCTGAGGCCTCTGATACCAACTCCTATCTCGAACAACATGTAATCCTGTTGGATGAGGATTCCCATGCCTTTACCTGGCCCGCCCTGAGAATAAAGAACAACCAAGTGAGGGCCAGCCATTCTTCCTCTATTTCCAAGGTACCTGAGGACATGATTTTTTACCTTCAAACCCGGGGGCTCACACCTCAAGAAGGGATATCTTTGTTGGCCAAGGGATACCTAGAAAGTGTGATGCCCTCTGAGAAGCTATGGGAGAAGGTTATTGGAAAGCTCTAAGGGTTCCTTGCTGGTTTTCGAGCACATAGCTTCCTGGACCTAGGCTAAGCTCACCACACTCGGTAGAGATGTTGTGGGCAAATCTCAATCTCACAGGTCTTCTCTGCCCATCTCCTAATACGCATACCTCCTTGGCCACCTCCAACAACCAATGATGTTCTTTGAGGTAATTATATTTTTCCACCATCTTGTCGGTTGCTTGGAGAAAGAGGAAGCTCACACCTACTATCAAGGCCAATGAAACAATCTGAAAAAGGGTAAGAAGTAAGGCCTCTAACGAGAGTTGGCCCTTCACAACTATACTTCCATAAAAAGCTTTATAAATATCCTAAGCTAACTTTAGCACATGGAATCTCAGGTATATCTTAAAAAAAGACCTCGAAAGCTCAAGGTAGCTATCATAGGTTTTCCAGGAGTGGGAATGATAGGCTTGGCTAGCGTAAGGATGATGGTAAGGCAGCTTAAGGCAGAGAAGATTGGAGAGATTATCTCTCCTTATTATCCCCATCAGGCTGTCATGCTCAAGAGCGGACTTCTCCGACCTACCCGCGTCACCCTCTATCGTTATAAGGATATATTGTTTGTGGTAGGTGATTATCAGCCTAATGAAAGCGTAGGGCAGTATGAGCTTTCCTATAAGATAGTTGAGACCCTTAAGAAACTCAAGATTGAATATATCATTACGGTAGGAGGATATGTGGTAAGGGATAGTGCAGAGGCTAATAAGGCCTACATTGTAGCCAACAACAAGCAGATGCTCCAAAAGTGGAAGGAAGAGTGGAAAGGCAAAGGAGAGGTGGGCAAGGCAAGAGGGATTATCGTGGGATTGGCGGGGTTGATTCCAGTGGTGGCAAAGTATTATAAAATCCCTGCCATGGTTTTGCTTATGACAACGCCAGGAGGAGTGTATGATTTGCTTGCCCTCCAAGAAGCTATCACCATCTTGAGAGATGTGTTCGGTTTGCCTGTCAACCTTCAGGATATCGAGAAAAAGATTAATGAAACAAAGGAAGTTATGGAGAGGATCAAGTTAGAGGTAGAGGATAAAGAAAAAGAGAGCACCTCACCCTACATTAGGTGAAGCTTTAAAAAAGTATGCTCAAAAAATAGAGTTGAGGTGAAACATTGGCCCGATTACATTCAAAGAAACACGGTCGAAGTAGGTCAAGGCATCCAAAGCGCTGGGAGATGCCTGAGTGGCAGGAGCTCTCCCCTGAGGAAGTTGAGCAGATTATATTAAAGCACGCAAGGCAAGGAATGCCTCCTTCTCAAATTGGTATGTTATTAAGGGATATTTACGGAGTTCCTTCTATCCGCGCTACCTTTAAGAAGAAGCTTTATGCTATCCTAAGGCGAGAGGGCCTCTTAAAAATGCCTGAGGACCTTCTCTCCTTGCTAAGAAAGGCTGTTCGCATGCACAATCATCTCCAAAGAAACAAAAAAGACATCCACAACCGCGTAAAGTACCAGCACATCGTCTCCAAGATCAACCGTCTAGCCAAATATTATAAGAAAAAGGGAGTGCTTGACCCTAAGTGGAAGTATTCTCCTGAGAGTGCGGCTTTGTTGGTGAGATAAAATGGCAACTAAGACAAGAACCCGTAAGAGCGATAAGTGGAAGCTTAAGCGCTGGTATATGGTGGTTACTCCCGATTACCTTGGCGATAAGGAGATTGGAGAGATTATCTCCCATGATCCTGAGAATATTCCAGGTCGAAGGATTAAGGTACCTATCTCCGATATTACAGGTTCGTTTTCCCCAGAGGCGGTATATGCCTCTGTCAACCTAAGGGCTACTCGAGTAGATGGCTCTAAGGTGGTTACTGAAGTAGATGGCTATGAGATGGCCTTTTCTTATCTGAAGTCTTTGGCTAGGAAAAGAAGGAGCGTGATCCACAGCGTATTGGATATTGTGCTCAAAGATGGAAAGAAGGTAAGAGTAAAGGCGATGTTGGTTACCTTGAAAAAGGTCTCTCACACTGTGAAGAGCAACCTCAGAAAGGCCTTTGAGAGTGCTATTGTGGACAGGGTAAAGAAGATGAGATATCCTGACTTTGTGAATGCAGTAGTAAAGGGAACGTTGGTAGCAGATGTGTTCAAGGAAGTAAACAAAGTGAATCCTGTGGAGACTGTGGTTGTAAAGAAGTTTGAAGCATGATGATGGACCCAAGACAGGCAGAGGCCTTATTCCGCAGCATGGGAGGGAAAACCGAGAAGATAAAGGCCTCCCGCGTGATTATAAAATCCCAAAATCCTTTTGCCCTTGTAGAACCTGAGATATTGAAGGTAACCATTCAAGGACAAACCTTTTATATTATTTCTGCTAAAAAGGAGGAGGCAGAACCCTCCGAGGAGGAGCTCCAACTCATCATGGAAGGGGCCAATGTGGATAGAGAGAAGGCCTATGAGCTCTTCCGAAAGGCCGGAGGGGATGTTGCCAAGGCCATAATGATGGGTGAGGAATGATGTATTCCATAATACAGAAGAACTTTCAAAAAAGCTATAAGGAGAGATCTCCTGCCTACAAGGAGAGATTGATGCAGTGGAGAAAAGAGCCAGCCATAGTGCGCATAGAGAAGCCTACCAACATAGCCCGTGCCAGGTCCTTGGGATATAGAGCGGTTCAGGGCGTGTTTGTGGTGCGAGTAAAGGTAAGAAAGGGAAGAAGAAAGAGAAGGGACCCAAAGGCAGGCCGTAAGGCTCGACATAACTACAGGTTTCTTCCACCTCAGCTTAGCCTTCAGGTGATTGCAGAGCAAAGGGCCAACCGCAAACACCCTAATGCCGAGGTTATAAACTCGTATTGGGTAGGAGAAGATGGAGTGTATAAGTACTTTGAGGTTATATTGGCAGACCGAGGAGTAAAAAATAAAAAGATTGCGCAGATAATAAAAAGGAGAGGGAGGGCCTATCGCGGCCTTACCTCAGCTGGGCGTAAAGCCCGAGGGTTGGTAAGATAGCAGGGGTGCCGGAGCCTGGTCAAACGGGCCAGACTCAAGAGAAGGCGGAGAAATCTGGTGCCTTAGTGGCTGCGCAGGTTCAAATCCTGCCCCCTGCACCATGTTAACCTTAGACTGGAAAGGTGTTCTTGGTGCTCTTTTTATCGTTGTTTTGATTATTGGGATTACTGGGGATTGGAGGTATATTGCGGTTATGGTGGTGTTTTTGCTGGCCGCCGCCTATGTAACCACTATCGGAATTGCCTATAAGAAAACCCATGGCTTCTTTGAGTTCAAGCGAGGAATAAAGAATGTTATATCCAACGGGTTGGTGCCCGTTATATTTGCTATTCTCAACATGCCCGGGCCTTTTTTAGGAGCTATGGCCGCTGTGACAGCGGATAAATTCGCCTCTGAGCTAGGCATTTTCGATAAGGAGGTATGGGATGTGGTGAAGAGAAAGAAGGTGGATCCTGGTCGAGATGGAGGCGTGAGCAAGTATGGGTTGCTAGCATCTTTGGTAGGAGCGGCCATTATTGCCTTGGTAGGAGGATTTTTGTTCGAGCTTCCGTTGGAGAAAACCCTTATTATCACCTTGGCAGGTTTTCTAGGGTCCTTGGCGGATTCGGTGGCAGGCCACTTTGAGGCCCAAGGAATAGGGACAAAAGAAACCTCCAATATTATCGGTTCTTTGGTAGGAGCCCTAATAGGATTTTTGGTATGAGTGGGCCCGCCAGGACTCGAACCTGGACCTCCGCCTTGTAAGGGCGGCATCTTAGCCCTTCGACCACGGGCCCTCTCTATTTTATTAACACTAACGTTTTTAAATCATTTGCAGCTCCACATCCCTACCTTGTTTTCCCGGGCTCTTTCCTCTAATGTAAGGCATTGGGCGGAGATCTCATCCACCGGAGACCTATAATAACAGAAGCTTAATCCTTTCTCCACCATCTCCAGTGCCAGAATGCCTCCTGTGGTAGAATAAAAGATGGCAAGCTCCCTATCATATCTATCCGGAGATCCAAGCGGTTCTACCACACTCAAGTACTGGGCGGTGTAGTTTTTGGCAAGAGAGGCATAATACTTCAAACAACTAGAGTTATTGATAAGGGAGAGTTGGGATTCCTTGGCGGTACGAAGTTCAGGTGTGTCCATATATTTATCGCGATAGACCTTCTGCACTGTGTCTCCGTCCACTATTTTAAAAGGTCCATAGATGTAAAGGATATCAGTAGAAGGGGCCTGGGATTGACCCATTATCCCAATAATAAGACCTATAACAAGGCCAAGAAGAAAGGCAAGGATGTACTCTCGCATAGTTAGACTACCAGTTATGTTTTTAAAACCTTTAGCCAATATTTAGGGTAGCGGCTGTAGTCTAGTGGTAGGATGCTGGCCTTCCAAGCCAGCGACCCGGGTTCGAATCCCGGCAGCCGCATAGTTCTTCTATTAGATTACCTTCTCCCGCCGTATAAGGGAGCAAATATTGCTTTTTCTCTAATAAAGTAATAAGACGTGGAAAGGTACTATCCACAGCCATAGTTCCTATTTAAAAACCCTTAGGTTTAGTATAATAGCGTGTCCCTTAAAGATACCCTTGACAGGTTGTTGGATGTAGAGAAGGAAGTAGAGGAGTTGAGAAGGGAGTTTGAGGAAAAGAAGAAAAAACTCAAGGAGGATCACGAGAAGGAGCTTCAGAAGATTGAGAGGGAAGTGGCCAAGTGGCTAGAGAAGGAGAAGGCCAAGTTAAAGAAGAAGTACGAGCAGAAGCTGGCCAAAGAGGAGGAGAAGATAGAGGAGGACTGCAAGAAGACCAAGCTGAAGAAGCCTGACGCTGAAAAGCTTTTTAAAATCTACTACAAAATCTGGAAGGAGAGGTTAAATGATACCGAGTAAGATATATCAGGTGAGGTTTTATTTTCTGCCTGATATTAAAGATGAACTACTCAAGAAACTCCATGAGCTAGGGGTATTTGAGCTAAAGCAGCCCGAGATCAAAGAATTCCCTACCAACATCTTAGACAAAGAACATGCTATCTTTAGCAAGCTGGAGTATGACCTTCAGGCAGTGGAGGATGGAGGAAAGCTTCTCTCTTTGGATGAGCTTGCCCTCAAGCTGCCCGAGATTCAGAAAAAGGCCCAACACCTTCAGGAGCTTTATCTGAAGAGAAAGCAGCTAAGGGCAAAGCAGCAGGAGCTCCTGGAAAAGATAGAAGATGGCAACCTTATACTTACCTATGTGCCTTATAAGGAGCTGCCTGAGAGGTTTAAGCTTCATGCTTTCTTAGTACCTAAGAAGAAGTTCAAGCCTGAGATGCTCAAACGTTTTACCGAGGCAGAATATTACGACCTCGGAAAGAATGTGCTGGTAATAGGAATCACACCAGCAGACCAGGAGGTCTCCTTCCCTGAAGGAGAGAAGCTCTATGTTCCCAAGAGCGAGAAAGAGCTCCACCAATACCAGCAAGAGCTCAAGAAGATCTCTGAGGAGCTCAAGAAGCTAGAGGAGGAAATCTCCCGCTATCAAAAGGATCCTTTACTCAAGGATGCTAAAGCCTCAGTGTCGGTTTATTTAGAGAGGGAGAATGCCAAAGCCCTCTTTGCCCGCGGAAAGCACTTCTATCTTCTGGAGGCTTATATTCCTGAGAAGTTCCTCAAGCCTGCTTTGAACGCTATCCAAAAGCATTTTGGAGACAAGGTTTATATCGAGTATGAGGAGGCTAAGAAGCAGCCTCCTACCTACCTGGAGATTCCGAAGATGGTAGAGAGCTTCCACCGCCTTAATCTCCAGTTTGGAGTACCTTCCTATGTGGATATTGACCCTAGTTTCTTTTATTATATCTTTGTGCCTATCATGTTTGGATTTATCGTAGGAGATGCCCTATACGGATTGATAATATTGGCGTTGGCCTATTGGGCAGAGAAGCATGAGAAGCTTCGGGACTATGCTAAGCTCTGGAAGCTAGGAGCTATCGCCTCCATCATTTTCGGTATTGCCTTCAATGAGTTTATGGGATTCCCTATTCAGGCTTTCCTCGAGCCTTTAGGCATCCATATTGAATACCATCCTATTCTTCACAGGGCCCATGATGTGGGAACCTATATGTTAGTGGGATTGGTACTGGGATATGTACATCTTTTGTTAGCCTATCTTCTCGGGCTTTACAAGTACTGGGTGCTTAAAGCAGACCTCAAGCACACCTTGGCCAAGCTAGGATGGCTGTTGCTGTTGATTGATATTGGGTTGGTGGCCTTGAATGCCGACCTTTCTATAGGAGGTATCTCTATCCAGGTCTTGCTTGCCTTGATAGGGTTGATATTCATTGTGTATGGAGAGGGATTGATGGGCATAATCGAGCTCCCATCCATTGTATCCAATCTCCTTTCCTACCTTCGATTACCGATTGTGGGTATTGTGAGTGTGATACTGGCCGAGCTCATCAACGGGTTGTTGGGCGGCCTACCGAGCATTATTGTGGGATTGATATTTGTGTTGATATTGCACTTTGCCCACGCTTTGTTGATTTTGTTGGAGGGATCCATTCAAGCAGGCCGATTAAACCTAGTAGAGTTTAGGTCTAAGTTCTATACGGGTGGAGGTCGGCTTTTTAAACCTTTCATGCTAAAGAAAGAGGTGATTAAAGATGGCAGAAGAAGCAATGGCTAAGCTTGCTGAAGTTGGATTGATCGGATTGGGTGCAGGACTAGCAATCGGACTAGGAGCTCTAGGCGCTGGATATGCCCAGGGTAAGATAGGTAGCGCAATGGCCGCAGCCTCTGCAGAGAGACCTGAGATGCAGGGATCCATGCTGTTGTACCTAGTAATCCCTGAAACCATAGTGTTGTTTGCGTTTGCAATTGCCTACTTGTTGATTGAGAAGCTATGATTGAAAGATTTACATCCACTATTCTCAAGGAGGAGAGGGAGAAGCTAGAGGCAGAGTATGCCTCCCTTCTCTCTCAATATTCTTGGGAGGCCCAGAAATACGAGGAAGAGCTCAAGAAAAAGGCCAAGGAAGAGCTCAAGCGCTATGAGCAGGAGCTCCAAGAGTGGCTCCAGGAGAAGCTAACCGAGAAAAAGCATCAGTGCGAGAAAGAGCTGGCCGAGAAGAAGAAAGCCATGGCCCAGAAGGTTAAAGAGGAGATCCTAGCGTTGTTTAGGAAGAAGGCCAAGAAGGACGTGGAGAAGATAGCAAAGCAGGCTGAAGAAGCTATCATCCCAAAAACAGGCTTTGGAATAAAGTACAGGCCCAAGGGAAAGAAGTACTACATAAGCGCCTTGGCGGATGAGATCATAGACGAGCATCCCGAATATATCTACGCTGAGATGTAAAAATGGACTATCTAAACGCCTATCTTAGTGGAATCAGAGGAAGCTTCATCCCTGAGCATCTGATGGACGAGATCGAAAAGGCCACCAGTGTGGCCAGCATATTCGACCTTCTCAAGAAAACCCATTATGGAAAATACCTGGATTACAGGGAGAGCATCCAGAGCTCCATAGAAAAGGCCCTAGAAAAGCGTTTCATCGAGGTAATCCATAAGATAGGAAAGGCTGTCCCCGAATCCTATCAAGACCTTTATCGTTTGTTTATTTATGAGTATGAGGCCCGTTATGTTCTCCTTAACTATGATCAAAAGTATCGTGGGGTTGAGAATCCCCGTCTTTACTCCCTACTCGATAACAAGCAGAAGCTTATGAAAGCCTATAAAACTCGTTCTCTATTGAGCTTTCTCAGGTCCATGAAGATGGGAAGGGAAATCAACTTGGATTTGGAGTTTGCCAAGGACATGAAGCCCGAAGACAGGGTTCCTGTGGCCTTGGATTATCTTGTGCTGGAGATCAAGAGGGAGCTCATAAAACGCACTAAAGTAATCTCCAGCGTGTTAAAGAAAGAGCTGGCCTATCGTGCTTACATCCTAGAACGCTATCTTGGAAAGCCTATTATTCCCGTAAAGCCCCTTCCTCCTCCTGAAGAATGGAAGGACAAACCTCTGGAGGAGATTGAATACCTGCTGGAGGAATATATTCTTTCACTTTATAGAAAAAAATATCCTGCCTCTTGGTATCTGGTGGAGAAGGCCTATGTGGTGCTCAAGATGTTGGAGCATGAGAAGCTCCAGATTTTGAAGAAGGTGAGAGTATGAGGATTGGAGTGGTGGGCCGAAAGGAGTTTGCGTTGGGATTTTATGTAGCGGGCATCCCTGATGTTTATTTTGTGGAAACCGAAGAGGAATTCAACAAAAAGATAGATGAACTCTATCAGAGCGATTATGGATTGATTATTTGTGATAATAAGTTTAAGGTGGACCGTAAGATATTGAAAAAGTACTTGGGAAAGACCTTCCCAGTACTCCTCTACTTAGGTGATGTTTCTCAACTCAAAGAAGAGATAAAAGAGGCTTTGGGAATTGAGGTGATGAAATGAAAGGAAAGATAAAGAAGATTTCAGGACCTGTGGTTGTTGCAAACCTAAAAGCTTCAATGTACGAGATAGTAAAGGTAGGAGAGGAAAGGCTGTTTGGAGAGGTTATCAAGATAGTAGGGAATGATGCAGTGATTCAGGTTTATGAGGATACTACGGGCCTTCAGGTAGGAGAGCCTGTGGAGGCCACCGGAAAACCTCTTTCGGTTGAACTAGGACCAGGTATCCTCAAGGGAATCTATGATGGTCTGGAGAGACCTCTTTCCAAGATAGAGGAGATCTCCGGTAGCATATTTATCAAACGAGGTATAGAGGTACCTTCCTTGGACAGGGAGAAGAAATGGGAGTTCAAGAAAACCATAAAGAAAAAGCATGTGCATGTAGGAGATATCCTAGGATATGTGCAGGAGACCCCTCACATCAAGCATTATGTCCTTTCTCCTTATGAGGGAGAGCTTACCGACCTAAAATCAGGAGAATACACCGTGGATGATGTGATTGGAGAGGTAAAGGTGGATGGAAAGAAGAAGGAGCTCAAGCTCGCTCAATACTGGCCTGTGAGAAAGCCAAGGCCTTTTAAGGAAAAGTATTTCTCTGACCTTCCGCTTGTAACCGGAATGAGGATTATTGATAGCTTCTTCCCTATAGCAAAGGGAGGAACCGTAGCAATCCCTGGCCCTTTTGGTTCTGGAAAGACCGTGACCCAGCAGTCCTTGGCAAAGTACTCGGATGCTGACATCGTGGTATATATCGGATGTGGAGAGCGAGGAAACGAGATGACCGAGGTCCTTACCGAGTTCCCTCACCTCAAGGATCCTAAGACAGGGGGACCTTTGATGGATAGGACGGTGTTGATTGCCAACACCTCTAACATGCCTGTGGCCGCACGTGAGGCAAGCATCTATGTGGGAGTTACCATTGCCGAGTACTTCAGGGACATGGGATATAACGTAGCTTTGATGGCAGATTCAACCTCGAGATGGGCAGAGGCATTGAGAGAGATTTCAGGTAGATTGGAGGAGATGCCTGGAGAAGAGGGATATCCTGCCTACTTGGCAAAGAAGATTGCCGAGTTCTACGAGAGAGCAGGTCGTGTAAAGACCTTAAACGATAGAGAAGGTAGCGTTACCATTATTGGAGCAGTGTCCCCTCCTGGTGGAGACCTCTCCGAGCCTGTATCCCAGAACACCTTGAGAGTGGTAAAGGCCTTCCTTGCTTTGGATGCCTCCTTGGCCCAAAGGAGACACTTCCCAGCTATCAACTGGCTCAAGAGCTATTCCCTCTACCAAGAGGTGATTTACCAGTATTATGATAAGGAGGTAGACCCAGAATTTTCCAAGAATGCCAAGCTTGCCATGGAGCTCCTCCAGAAAGAAGCGGAGCTCTTGGAGATTGTGCAGTTGGTGGGAACAGATGCCCTACCTGAAAGAGAGCAATTCATCCTTATTGTGACCAGGATGATAAGGGAGGACTTCCTCCAGCAGAACGCCTTTGACGAGATAGATGCCTATACTCCATTGAGGAAGCAGGCCCTCATGCTTAAAGCCATCCTTACCTTCTACCACCGCGGTCTAGAACTCCTGGAGGAGAAGACCGCCAAGGAGCTCTATGAGCTACCGGTGGTAGAGGAGATTGCCCGAATGAAGTATATGTCTGAGGAAGAGATTGAGAAGTTGATTGAGAAGATAAAGGTGATAGCATGAAGGAATATAAAACCATAAAGGAGATTGCAGGACCTTTGCTGTTTGTAGAGGTTGATCACCCTGTAAAATACGGAGAGATTGTGAATATAAAGCTCCCTAGTGGAGAGATAGTAAAAGGACAGGTGCTAGAGGTTCAAGAGAAGATAGCTGTTATTCAGGTGTTCGGAAGCACGATGGGCATGGACAGGAAGGAGACCTCAGTAGCCTTTACAGGAGAACCTATGCTCTTTGGTGTGAGTGAGGAGGTGCTGGGAAAGAAGTTTGATGGATTTGGAAGGCCTTTGGACGGGATTCCTATAAAGCCAGAAGTGCGCCTCAACGTAAACGGAGAGCCTATCAATCCTTATTCTCGAGTTCCTCCTAATGACTTTATAGAAACTGGTATCTCAACCATTGATGTGATGAATACCTTAGTGCGAGGACAAAAGTTACCTATTTTCTCAGGTTCAGGATTGCCCCACAACGAGCTTGCTGTCCAGATTGCCCGACAGGCTAATGTAAGAGGAGAGGACTTTGCCGTAGTGTTTGCGGCTGTGGGTATTACTCACGACGAGGCCTTATTCTTTATCAAGGAATTTGAGAAGACGGGTGCCCTAGGCCGCAGCGTTCTCTTCTTAAACCTTGCAGATGACCCATCCATTGAGAGATTGCTAACCCCTAGACTTGCCCTTACCACTGCCGAATATCTAGCCTTTGAAAAGGACATGCATGTGCTTGTTATCATAACAGATATGACCAACTATGCAGAGGCACTCCGAGAGATTTCAGGAGCCCGAAAGGAAATCCCTGGTAGGCGAGGTTATCCTGGTTACATGTACACCGACCTTGCCACCATCTATGAAAGGGCAGGTCGTGTGAAGGGAAAGAAGGGAACAGTAACCCAAATCCCTATTCTCACCATGCCTAGCGATGATAGAACCCACCCTATCCCTGACCTTACGGGATATATTACCGAGGGTCAGATAGTGTTGAGCAGGGATCTCCACCGCAAGAACATCTATCCTCCTATTGATCCCCTCCCTAGCCTTAGCCGTCTCATGAACAACGGTATCGGAAAGGGTAAGACCCGTGAAGATCACAAATCAGTGAGCAACCAGCTCTATGCAGCCTATGCTACAGGACGAGATTTGAGGGCATTGGCGGCTGTAGTGGGTGAAGAGTCCTTGACTGAGGTAGACCGCCTTTACTTGAAGTTTGCGGATGAGTTTGAGAAGAGGTTTATTGCCCAGGGCTTCTATGAAAGAAGAACAATTGAGGAGTCCCTTGACCTAGGATGGGAGCTATTGGCTATCTTGCCTGAGCGAGAACTCAAAAAGGTTAAAAAGGAAGAAATCGAAAAATATCTCAAGAAGAAGAAAAAATGAGCGAGATACAATTTACCCGCATGGAGGCGTTGCGCCTAAAGAACAAGCTCAAACTAGCTAAAAAAGGGCACAAAGTGCTCAAAAAGAAGATGGATGTACTAGTGATGACCTTGTTTGAGATCCTGAAGAAGCTTAAAGGAAGGCAAGAAGAAGTCCTTAAGGGAATAGAAGAGGCTGAAAAGGCCCTGAAGCTTGCCTCCCTCCAGTATACGGAGGCAGAGCTTCTTCTCTATGCCAAGTACAACGCCATAGAGTATGAGCTAGAAGCAGAGGAACGCAACATCATGGGTGTGAAGATCCCTAAGTTTAAGTTCACCTTCAAGGAAAGACCTCCTTATTATCCTTTTCTTCGAAGCATGAAGCTGGACAAGGTAATAAAGATTTACAGGAGCTTGCTATACTCCCTGATAGAGCTGGCCGAGATCCAGGTTTCCTTGAAGGTACTTCTCAAGGACCTTAAGAAAACAAGACGAAGAGTAAACGCGCTGGATTATGTGATTATCCCGAGAATAGAAGAAGATATCAAGAAAATCCTCCAAAAGCTAGATGAAATGGAAAGGGAGAACTTCATCAAGCTAAAGGTATTGAAAGATGCGGCTCAAAGGCAAAACGCTCGCTAAGATCTTCCTTGCATTGGTGCTGCTTTTTATAGCAGCAGCAGTGTTAAGTGGGTATGGGGCCCTGATTGCCTATATCCTTACTTTCTTGGCCTTTTTCTCCATCTCAGTTGTGGCCATGATCTTCGTGCTCAAGTATATCCAGGATCCTGAACGAGTGGAACGCGATTCTAAGGAGGATTACTTTCCCACTGTCTCGGTTGTTGTGCCTGCCTACAATGAGGGGGAAAACATCCGCGCCACCATAGAAAGTATTCTGAATTCTGATTATCCCAAGGATAAGCTGGAAGTAATCGTGGTGGATGATGGTTCCAAGGACAATACTTATGAGATTGCCTCCCAATATCCTATTCGGGTATTGCGCAAGCCCAATGGAGGAGCAGCCTCTGCCAAGAACTATGGAATACTCCATGCCAAAGGCGATATTATTGTAACCTTGGACTCTGATACTATAATTGATTCTAAGGCTATAAAGAGGCTGGCCTCCTACTTCAAGGACCCTAAGGTGGGAGGTGTTTCAGGAGCTGTCCGCGTAAAAGACCCTAAGAACATGCTAGAGAAGTGGCAGGCCATTGAATATGACATTATCTTGGTTTATAGACGGGTGCTTGAGGCCTTTGAGAGCGTGTATGTTACCCCTGGAGGATTGAGCGCCTTTAGGAAGAAGGCTTTGATGGAGGTGGGATTGTTTGATACGAGAAGCCTTACAGAGGACCAGGAGATTGCCATGAACCTCCAAAAGCATGGCTGGAAGATTAGGTCCTCTTTGGATGCCTTCTCCTATACTCAGGTACCACCCACACTTTCTCAGCTCATAAAACAAAGAACAAGATGGGTGCGTGGGGGTATCTGGAATAGGGTGAAGCACCTTGACCTCTTGAACTGGAAGTGGGGAGACTTTATGGTGTTTTCCTATTGGCTAGATTTCATCTTCTTCTTTCAGATCCTGCCTTTGTCCATTTCCTTTATTTTGTTCTTGGTGGAGAATAACTTTTGGTTCTTTAGGCTTGGAACAGATGCGGTGGTATTCGGGTTTGGACCGATTACCTTTATTGGGATATTCTTCTGGATGGCCATGCTGCCATGGTTTGTTTATTATGTGAACCTAATGCGAGAAAAGGCCCACAATGTTAAGATCTCTCTTAAGGAGATTGTGGATGTGTTGGGCTTTTTGTTCATATTCTCGGTGGGCTGGGTAATCGTGTGGCCCTTCGTGTTTTATAAAGAATTGCTCTCAAAGGAAGAGGTATGGGAGACAAGATGAAGCGGGAGTTCTCTACCGCCCTTTTCTTGAGTGCCTTTGTTCTCACGTTGTTGATATTTATCGCTGGTTTTATCTTCGGCATCTTTTATACCGAGACCATAAATACCCATCTCATCGATAAAACCCAGGATATCTCAGGATCCTTGAATGTGCTCCAGTTTGCCTTGTTGTTGGAGAATGAGAGCTTCTGCGACATGACATCTTATATTATTCCCCGGCTTGAAGAGGAGAGCTGGAAGATAGGTGAGAGATTGCAATATCTGGAGGAGCAGGGAAAGACAGATCCCCAGCTCAAGAACACCTATTTTGAGTATGAATATCGAGATATGCTCATTGTGAGAAAGGCTATCGAGGAATGTAACTATCCTACCAAACAACTCATTTACTTCTATACCAATGAACCAGGGAAGTGTCCTAAGTGTCATGATCAAGGATTTGAGCTCTCCAAGGCTCGGGAGAAGCTGAAGGAGATGAACATCTCGTTGAGGGTTTATTCTTTCGATGGGTTGCTGCCCGGGTTGGGCGAGTATCTGGCCCAACGCTATAATGTCACCTCCTTTCCCACCCTCATCTATGAGAACAAGAGCTACGGTTATATGAGTGCGGAGGAGGTGATTGCCCTGGTGAGAGGATGAGCTTCGAGGAGAAAAAGGAGGCTACCTTGAAGAAACTCCAGTATTATCTGGAGGAAAAGGAGGTGGATCCTCCTATTATTCCTTTGCTTGAGATCATAAACAGCCATCCCGGGCTCTTTACAACTTCCTCCTGCTCAGGAAGGGTGATGGTGCTTATTGATAGGGGAAGAAAGGTAGATAGCGAAAAATATCTCACCTTCCATCGCACCATCTCACTTGAGGACCTCCAGGATCTACCCAAAGAAGGATGGTTGAGAGTAGAGCCCTTTATCCTCCATATAATGGCCAAGGATTGGGAGTTAGCGTTGGATGTGGTGGATTTGGTAAAGGAGATTGGAGTAAAGCGTTCAGGAGTCTCCCGGGCCCGAGTAGGTTATCTGATCGAGATGATGGGAAATGTGTATATGAGTGCTCCATTGTCCCATCTTACCATAGATGAAGACCTTATCTCGATCATAAACCAGAAGATGGAGAAAAACTTCGAGGTCCTCAAAAAAGTGGAGGAAGCCTTCAAGAGATGGATAGAAGAGAGTAGAAGAAGGAAATAAGGCCGTTGGAGAGAAGCTGAGTAGGATAATATAGCAAAATACCGTAGGAAAAGCTCCTCAGGTCATCGAAGAAACTTTCCTTTATGTGGGCCTTTATCTTGCCCTCCTTTACTATGGAGGATGCATACTTAGGGTAAACCGTAATATTAATCCAATAGTAATCGGGGACAGGATAGATAAACTCAATCGTTTGAGAGTGGAAGTCCTTTACCAGAATCTCTTTCTTGAAGGTGTTGTATTCGCTTTCGGCCTCCACCACGAACACGGTAGGGGTGCGCGTACTAATGTTCACATGAAACCTTACCGGCTGTTTTATGTTTCCAGCAATATAGCTAGGATAGCTTATGTTGAAAAAGTCTTGTTCAATGTTTATTTTTACATATACGGTGAGGTTGGGAAGGTTGTCGAATCCTCCTTCATCGTAGATATGGATAGGGATAAGGTATTCTCCTTTGGCAAATTCCGAAGGAATAATAGTAACCTGAATGGGGTTGGCATAGAGCGGAGAGTCTATCTTCCTCCATCCTTCGGGGACATCTACCACCGCATAATCATAGGCCTTTCCATCTTGATAAGGGGAGAAAGCCAGGGTAAGTTCCTCCACAGGTGTAAGATTGGCCTCATAGATAATCTCGCCGTCATGAATGGGCTTTTGAACAGGTTCTATCAACTCTATCCCGAAAGCCAATCCCAGCAAAAACAACCAATACACACTATTTTTAGGAGCTAAGCTTTTAAATATGTTTTTAGTCGGGCTACTCGAGGAGTGTCCTCAGGGGTAATCCCTTTCTTCCGGGCCAGCTCCAAGCTCACTTTGAGGGAGAGATGGGCCAGCTCCAAAGGAGTGCCTTCTAGATGGAGGGCTCCAAACTCCTCCTGGAGGAATGCTATCCTTTTTTTCACCCGCTTATTGTTGGGAGTTCCGAGAATAACAATAGGTATGTGGGAAGGAAGGCCCTCCAAGCCGTTGTGGTTATCCTCAGGAAGAAGGGCCCAGCTAACGGGCATCTTCGCATTCTCATTCAACGAGGCTTTCATGTAATAAGAAGGGAAATGATTGTATTCGAGTCCATAGATGATAGCATAAGGTGCGCCTTCCAGATATCTTACCACCTCCTCCCATCCTTCCAATTCATAGTCCATCCATTCTTCCAATCTCTTCTTTTCACCATATCCCAGCATTAACAGGGGTATCATCTCCACTACCCCGGCTCTAGGCACATAGCCTTGGTCGAGCTTTAGCACAGGAGGATGTTGGGCCAAGGTGCCGCCTGCGGTGATCCCCAGATGTTCCACCTTTCCCAGATAAGAAAGCACTTCTTCCGTGTTGCCCGAGTAGCTTATGAGAAGGGCTTTAGAGGGCTTGGAAGGAAGACATTCCCAGTAGGTAGAGTACCTGGTAATATGACCTAGGTCCTCTAATATTCTTAGGCCCATGGAGCTTCCTCCCATACCTACCCCTACCTCATATTCTTTCAACGTTCCTTCTATCTTCTCCCATTTCTGGATGTAGCGGTGAAGAAGCTCAGAAAAACGGCGTTCAACTTCCTCTAACCTCATGTTTTAACATTGGGCGATAGGTTTAAAAACATCCCTAAGTAATTTTTAGTTATGAATTACGTAGAAACCTTTTTGAATGTAGTAGCCGGAGCATTAGAGAGTGCTTTGGTATACTTGGTACAAGCGTTTTTCTTAGTGATTGCCTTAGTGATAGCCTACATAGTGGCCTGGATAGCTATGAAGCTAGTGAGAAAGACCTGGAAGGGGCTAGGAATAGATAAGAAGCTGGAGGAACTCAAGGTGCAGGACGCCTTTATAGGAATAAAACCAGTGGATATAGTGGCCTTCTTGATAGGATTTTATGTGTTCTTGCTCATAGTGTATATCGCAGTAGGTCCTCTCAGCATGCCTACTCTCCAGCTATGGCTTACAGGATTGCTAGCCTACTATGCCCAGTTTGTGCAGGCAGTGATCTTCTTGGCCGCTGTGATGCTAGTTGCAGATATCATCTCTGACCGCATCCGAGAGAGACAGGACATCCAGTTTAACGATGTGTTGGCCGCAGGAATCCAGGGATTCTTGATCCTCCTAGGTGTGCTAGTAGTACTTCCAGCCATCTTCCCTAGCACCAACGTGGCCTTTGTATCTACCATAGTGCTCTTGTTGACCGCTGGTATTGCCTTGGGTATTGGATTGGCCTTGGGTCTAGGTGGAAAGGACCTAGTGGCCAAGAAGCTCAAGGAGCTGGAGAAATAAAGGTGAGAACATGGAGCTCTCTAAGCTTTATGGAATGGAGGTCTTTACCGATACTGGTAAGTTCCTAGGCACTGTCCAGGAGCTTATCATCGATGTGGAGAAGGGCTACGTGGTAAGGCTCTTGCTAGAGCCTCTTCCAACCTCCAAGGACAAGGCAGCTAAGGTCTTAAAGGAGAAATCCATCCTTTATGACCACGTGGCCTCAGTAGCCGACGTAATTGTAGTGAAAAAACAGAGAACAGAATAAAGTTTGTGATTTTTTTATTTTTTTAAAAAGAGGAGGCCTTAGGCACCTCCTCTAGGACCTCCTCTTTGATATTGTTGAAGTTCTTCTTCTAAGGCCTTTCTCAATCTTTCTAAGGCCTGAGAAAGGGATTCCACCTCTTTTTCAAGAGCGGCTATACGGGAGCTCAACAAGGCCTTCATCTTCTCCAAGTCCTCTTTGGCCTTTTCCGTCTTTACCTTAATCAATATACCTCCTTGGAGCTTATACACATAAGGTTCTTCGTACTGAGAGAGCTCCTCCAAGGTTCTTTCCACCTCCAACAACTGGGCCTTCATCTGAGCTAGGCTTTCGCTGAGGGTAAGAAGCTTTGCCTCCTTCTTGTTGTATTCTACAATCTTTTCTTCGAGTTTTCTATCAATCATACCTAAATTGGGGCGCTTAGGCTTTTAAAACTACCTTTTGATAATGCACACATGGATTACCTTTTGGCAATGAAGCTGGTGTTCAAACGTACCCATTATTTAATCCTAGGTTGGTTGGTGTTTCTAGGATTACTTGCCCTCAATTTTTATATCATGACCGGGGAAGGCGACCTTCAAACCCGGATCTCCACCTTTGTGGATATCTTTCTTAAGGAGCCTTTGAACATATTATTGGCCGGGCTTTTAACCATATTTGCGGGCATCTCCATTCCGATGTCTATCTATGCTAACAGAGAGGCTGCCAAGAATAAGAAGATAGAGGTAAAAGAAGGCTTAATGGGCATAGTATCTGCGGTGATCTCCACCATTGTGGTCACGGCCAGCTGTGTGGCATGCTTGTCTCCTTTTGTTGCCCTATTAGGAGTGGGAGGTGCCTTGTTTCTTTCTCAATATTCGGTGTTGATAAGCTTGATAGGACTGGGATTGATATTTCTTTCTATCCAATGGGCTGCGGAGAAGATCCTCGGTATCTGTAAAACCTGTTAAACCTCTTTGGCAAGCACAATATCGAGATTTTTTACATAGGGCATGGCCTTTAGCTTGGAGGTAAGCTCATAAAGCTCCTCCATGTTCTTTGCCCTTATCTTGAGCACCACATCTCCCTTGGAAAGCAGAACATATCCATCCTCCACGAAACCAAAGCTCTTCAAGAATCTTAACGCCTCTTCGGGCTTTACCTTATCCTTTTCTAACCATAAAATCACAAAAGCCAACACCTCATATCCTAATGCCTTCCAGTTAATCTCGATAGAAGCGTCCCTTATAATACCTTTTTCTTTAAGGCGTTTTATACGAGCATGAACGGTGGAAAGGGGTTTATTGAGAATACGAGCCAGTTCTCGGAGGGTGGCCTTGGGATTTTTCCTCAAAAGATAAATGAGCTGCTCATCTACCTCATCCATATCCATATTAGGAACTAAAGTCTTTAGAATGTTTGGCTATCCAATACACTATCAAGATGGCCACTATAGCAAAGATCACCCATTGAAGGTTCTCAAACGTCCCAAAGTATTTATAGAAAACCTCTTCTCCAAACACCGCTATCACATAGGCCTCGCCCATGAACAGGATTCCCCGCGAGATAAGCGAAACCACAAAGAACTTCTTCAGATCATAATTCAATATACCTGAAACCCAAGTAAAGAGTTTATAGGGTAAGGGGGTAAGCGCCCCTAGCAATATAGCCCATGTTCCATACTTCTGGTATTGTTGTTCTATCTCCTTGATATTAGCGGGATTTATTCCTACTACCCTTCTCAGCCAATAAAAGCCCTTTTCCTCCAATATCTTTTTGCGAAAGAGCTTTCCCAAGTAGGCGGCAAAGGTTCCTCCCAGAGCAGAGCCCAAGGTAGTTACCGCCCCGTACAAAAACCAGTTCTTAGGATCCTTGAGAACGATTCCCAGTAATATGGTGGCCACCGGGATAGGCCATATTATACTCTCAAAAAAAGCCCATATGAATAGCAGCAGTGCTTCCTCCACCCTTCAACTAACATAAGAAACATATAAAACCCTTTCCACAAAAAAGAGGATATGGCTGTAGTTAAGACCAAAGAACCTGTAGATGTTGAACTTCTCAATAAGCTGGGTTTTCCCACCGAGGAAGAAAATGGAGAATATTGGATTGAGATTACCCCCAACAGGCCTGACCTACTAAGCATCACTGGCATAAAGCGCTTTCTTGCCCTCCAAAAAGGAGAAAAGCCCCGGAAGTATTATGCCCAGAAATGGGACATAGAGTTCATAAACAAAAAACCCTCATTGAGGCCCTATATTGAGATTGGGCTTGCCCAGCTTCCCGAGCCCTCACCCTCGCTGATAGAGGAGCTCATTGATTTGCAGGAAAAGATACACGAGACCTTTGGAAGGAAAAGGAAGAAAATCGCCATCGGCATTCATGACTATGGAAAGATCAAACCGCCCATTATTTACGAGGAAGTAAAGGAGGAGAGGTTTGTTCCACTAGGTTGGGATAGAGAGGCCAGCATTGAAGAGATCTTAAACGAGCATGAAAAGGGAATCGCCTATCGCCATCTTGTAAAAGAAGGCCATTATCCTATGCTCAAGGATAGCTTGGGGGTGCTTTCCTTTCCGCCCATAATAAACAGCGAGAGGACCAAGATTACCGAGGAAACAACCCAGTTTTTTATCGATATAACAGGCACCAATCCCCATGCCCTTTTGCAGACGTTGAATATATTGTTGGCTTTGTTCCAGGACCATGGAGCGGAGGTATGGGCCTATAATCCTCAGGCCATGAAATACTATGAAATAGAAGCACCTTCTTCCCAGATAGAAAGCCTGATAGGGTTCCAAGCTCCCTATAAAGAGCTTCTCCAAAAATCAGGCATAGAATACGATGGCCAGAAGGCCATCATTCCACCTTATCGTGTGGATTTCATGGATTGGACAGATGTGGCAGAAGAAGTAGCCATCAACTACGGATATGAAAACATCACCCCCCAAGAATACTTTGTTCCTCATTATGGAAAGGTGCGAGAAGAGCCCTTTATCGATACCTTCCTAAGAATGGGCTTCAGGGAGGTCCATACCTGGTTCTTAGGGGATAAGAACCTCTTTAAAGAGTATTATGATAATGTGCAGGAGATCCAAAATCCCCTTACCGAGCAATTTAACTCCCTAAGGCCTGGGCTGGAGATTCCTTTATTGGAGATGGAGGCTAGGAATAAAAGGGAGCCTTTCCCTCACGAGACCGTAGAGCTCGGAAAGATATACAACAATGGAGAGCGCTGGCAGCTTGGCTTCCTTATAGGCAAGGACCCTGTCAAGGTGGAGGATTATATGAGCGTATTCAAAACCTTGGCCCAAGAGGAGAAACTCCCTGTAAAGATTACGGAGGAAAACAAAAATCCCCGGTTGTTTTTGGATGAGTTTGCCTACAGCGGCCGCATCGGAGAATATGATTTCTGGGCGGGAATCGTAAAACCAGAGGTATTAGAACGCTTTGGGATAGATTACGGGGTTGCGCTGGGTGTGATAGATTTAAAATAGCAAACCCCTATATAAAAACATGTCAACCGGTTTAACTGTAGGTGATTTGGCAAAAAAGCATGTTTACACCTTGAATGTGGATGATACTGTCCAGGCAGCCGCTCAGCTTATGAGAGATAAAAAGATAGGGTCAGTGGTAGTGATTGAGGGAAAAGAGGCAAAGGGCATAATTACAGAGGGAGACATCGTAAGAAGAGTGGTAGCAGAGGGAAAGCCCTATACCTTAGCTTTGAAGGAGGTGATGAGCGCTCCTTTGATTGTGGTATTCCCAGAGACGGAGTTAGAAGAGGCTCTCAAGGCTATGACCAGGCATAAGGTAGATAGGATGGTAGTGATTACCAAAGAGGGCTACCTGGCAGGGATCATTACCAAAAACGACATACTCAACATCCTTCCATCTATCATTGAGTTGGTGGAAGAAAAGGCAAAACTGGAAGCCGAGTAGGGATGGCCGGCCGGATGTGGGTGAAGGACTCGGTCAACACTACTCGGCCCTTTTTATGAGGTGAGAAAATGGCAAAGACCTATCTTGATTCAACCAAGTATATTGTATATGCACATATAGAGGTAGGAGGACAGGTTACGCAGAATGACATCGTGGGTGCAATCTTCGGACAGACCGAAGGTCTTCTAGGACCTGAGCTTGACATAAGAACCTTGGTAAACAACGGTAAGCTAGGAAGGATAGAGGTGGTTGCCAACGTAAAGGGCAACCGCACCTTTGGGAGCATAAAGATCCCTTCAGGATTGAACGCTATCGAGACTGCTTTGATTGCCGCATCTATCGAGGCAGTGGAGCGAGTAGGACCTTATGCTGCCAAAGTCAACATAGACCGCATCGAGGATACCCGAAAAGAGAAGCGCATAAAGATAGTGGAAAAGGCCAAGCAGTACTATCGCCAGCTCATCAATACAGAGCTTCCTGATACAAAGGAGCTGCTAGCGGAGCTTATCTCATTGGCTGCAGAGGACCAAATCATCGAATACGGACCTGAGAGATTGCCGGCAGTAAAAGGCTTTGATACCTATGATGAGATTATCTTGGTAGAGGGTAGAGCCGATGTAATCAACCTAGTAAAGGCCGATATCTATAACGTGGTGTCTATTGGAGGGGCTAACAAGGTGCCTGCCTCCATAGTGGAGCTAAGCAAAAAGAAAACAGTGACTGTGTTCTTGGACGGAGATAGCGGTGCCTCCATGATTCTAAAGAACTTGATAAGCGCAGGGGTGGAGATTGACTACATAGCCAAGGCGCCTGAAGGAAAAGAGGTAGAAGAGCTCACACGAAAGGAAATCATCAAGGCCTTACGGAATAAGGTGGAGTTCCATCCACCAGAAGAGCAGCAAACTCAGGAGGAAAAGGCCCCTCAGATCTCCGATGAAGAGATCAAGCAAAAGGTCCAGGAGATGGTAGGAACCAACACCACCAAAATCATAACCAAGAAGGGAACAAAGGAGATTGCCTCCCGCTATGTGTTAAAGGAGCTTGAGAAGATAGACAACATCGAGGAGTTCTACGGAGATGTGATATTGACGCCAAGGTTGCTCAGCCTCTTGCTCCAGAAGCAGGCCAAGGTTATAGGAGTGAACAAGATTGGGGCTATTCCTCAACTACCTAAGCATGTGAAGATAGTGGCCATTTCATGATTGAGGTTTTTTTCTTAGGAACCTCGGCGGGAGCGCCCACCCTCAAAAGGGGCCTGCCTGCCATTGCCTTAAGATATAAAGGTCAGCTTTTTCTCTGGGACGTGGGAGAGTGTGCCCAGAGGCAGCTCCTAAAGCATAAGCTGGGATTTGGGATTGATGGTATATTTATATCTCATTTGCATCTAGACCATTTTCTGGGTCTCTATGGGCTGTGGGAGACCCTGAAGATGCAGAATCTGCCTGAGATGCCCCAGGTCTATGCTCCCAAAGGCTTCCCTCTGATAAACGATATTCCGGTAAAGCAGATTAGGTCGGGCAAGGTTTATCAAGGTGAGGATTTTGAGATAAGGGCCTTTAGGGTAAAGCATATTGGAGGGAGTTATGGGTTTGTGTTTGAGCAAGCTCCCCGCCGGAAGTTTATTCCTGAGAAAATAAAGGGCTTGGAGCCCCGGCATTTTATCTCCTTTAAACGCTATGGGTATGCGGTAGTGGGAGGAAAAGAGGTTTCCATAGATGAGGTAAGCTATCTTAAGCCCGGTCTCAAGGTGGCATATACTGGAGATACAATGTATTATGAGGCCATTGTGGAAGAGATAAAGGGAGCAGATTTACTCATCCATGAGGCTACCTTTCGGGAAGCCGACCAACAAGATGCCATTCAGAAAAAACACTCCACCATAGCGGATGCTGCCCGTATTGCCCAAAAAGCAGGGGTAAAAACCCTGGTGCTCACCCATATAAGCTCTCGGTATGATAAGGTGCCTGAAGAAGAGCTTATCCAAGAGGCCAAAAGATACTTTCAAGGAGAGGTAATCCTCGCCCATGATGGCCTAAAGCTAGAGGTAAAATGAAGATAGAGCTCCATATCCATACTCCTGCCTCTGATGGATATTTTAATCCTTTACCTTTGCTCAAGAGACATGCCCGCAAGCACAACCTTGTTTTGGGAATCTCGGACCATAACACCATGAGAGCTATTCCTTTGCTCAAAGATATTCTCCTTATAAAGGGAGAGGAGATACTGGCATTGGATGGAGGAAGAAAGGTGGATGTGATAGGCTGGTTTTTGGAGGAGGAGATTCCCAAGGGCCTGGAGATAGGCGAGGTTTTCGATAGGATAAGGGAGCAAGGCGGGATTGTGTATGCGCCTCACCCCCTGGATTTTGAAAGGTTTGCGATGGGTGAAGAGTGGGCAAGGAAGGCGGATGTGGTGGAGATCTTTAACGCAAAAACCCCTCCTGAAATCAACCAGAGAACGCAGGAGCTTTTTAAGGATGCCTTGAAGGCAGTAGGCACCGATGCCCATTTCTTCAATGAGCTCGGCCTCACAAGAATAGAGCTCCCTGATTTTGATTTGGAGAGTCCTAAGGAGTTCTTGAAGGCATTAGAAAAAGCAAGGTTTTATACTGCTTATCCTCATCGCTCTACCAAAACCATTTACCGGGCTATTAGGGTGGTAAAGGGATGGAGAAAAAGGTTTATGAGCTATATAAAACGCTCTTAGAGAGATATGGGCCTCAAGGCTGGTGGCCAGCCGATAGTCCTTATGAGATGGCGGTAGGTGCCATTTTAACCCAAAACACCAACTGGAAGAATGTGGAAAAGGCCATAGCCAATCTCAAGAAAGCAAACCTCCTAACGCCTAAAGCAATGCTGGAGGCACCCTTGGAAAAGATAAAGGAGCTGATAAGGCCCTCGGGATATTACAATCAAAAGGCAGAGAGACTGAAGCTGATGACAAAGGCCTTTTTGGAGGCCAATCCTGATTGGGACAGGAGGAAGCTAAGAGAGCATTTTCTCCGGGTAAAAGGCATAGGAAAGGAGACTGCCGACTCCATCGTGCTTTATGCCTTTCATAAGCCTATATTTGTGATTGATGCTTATACAAGGAGGTTTTGCAAGCACTTTGGGCTGTTTGAAGGAAAAGACTACGATGAATATAGGGAGTTCTTTGAAAGGAACCTACCGCGAGATGTGGATATCTTCAAAGAGTATCATGCTTTGATTGTGAGATGGGGAAAGGATCATCCGAAGTCAAGGCGTACCTCAAAAGGCTAGCTGCTGTTGTCTCAGCTCCAAAACCCCTGTAACGTACATAGGGCCTTTCGTTTATTCCCCCTCCCAAAGATTCTAGCACACTTTTCATCAACTCTATTTCAGCCTCATTAAAGCGAGCAAAGATGTTCCTCCACCGCTCCTTCTCGCCTGGGCTCATGTTGCTTAAAACATGGTTGAGGAAAAAATGATGTTCAGGATCTACCGAGAAAGGTTGGCGGAAGTAGGTGATAAGCTCAGAAAGCCTATATATAGGATAGTTGGTCTTGGTTTTTTCCCAAACACTTGCCCTAAGCTCAACAAGGGTGTTATAAAGCTCATGGTTGCGTTTGGTTAGGAGCATGGTAGTATGGGAGAGAATATGTTTAAAAATGGGCCCGCCAGGACTCGAACCTGGAATCTCCACCGTGTCAAGGTGGCGTCTTAGCCCTTCGACCACGGGCCCTTCCTATCCTTTATGTGAGAGAAACTTTTTAAATTCCTTACTTGTTTATATCCACTATGCAGAAGCGGGTGAGGAAGGAGATAGATATCATAGGTCCCCGTCCCCATTGGGATAGGATGAAGGAAAGGGTCCCAAGAAAGATAGAGCATCCTCCTGTTAAATCCGCTCCTTTCGTGGAGAAAGAGGCACCCTCTCTTCCTACTTGGGCTAAGGCAGCTCCTTATGCCAGCGGCTTAGCGGTTGCAGCCGGTCTCCTTATTGCCCTAGGCCCAGCCGCCATCGTTCCTGCCCTGGTGATCGGAGGTGGAGTAGGCCTTTTAACAAAGATGAAGATTGACGAGCACTTTTTCTCGCAATAATACACATTTTTATACTTTTTCCCACATATAGTAGATTATGAGGAAAAGGAAGGTTGTAACGGACGTTCAAATAGAAGAAGCAACCAAAAAGCTAAAACATTTTATTCATAAATTGGAAAAAAATATCAAGAATCCTACTTTGCAGGATCTTCTTTCCACACTCTCCTGGAAAATAGATAAGGAATTCCAAGGAAAAAAATTCTCCACTATATTAGGTCGTAGCCAATATGATCCTACTACTCATACTGTAGTTTTACATCCTACCGCCGTAACCATGGAGACGGTGGTGTATAACTTGATGCATGCTTATCAAGCTTATCAGATGAGTGTAAAAAATCAAATACCTATCTTTTCAGCAGAAGAAGGTATGTTAAAGGATCTGCAGAGAGTTAGATTTTACGTTCCTCATGGGCATGATGGAAAAGAATGGTTCTCTATCTTGAGTGTTTATGGATGTTGCCATCCAATAAGGAGTATTATTTTAGGATCTATGTTTACTCCTGATAATCCTCTCTCCATACTGCAAGAGTATCGCAACCTAATTCAAGGTAAAGAAAAAGTAGCGAAAGAGCTTAAGGGTATTGTGCCAGGAGAAGGTCCTTACTTAGTACCTGTTGAAAAATTCTCTTTTGTATCCCTTCCACCTTTGGGTAGTTTAAAGGAGGAATTGTCAGATTGGGGCTACTATTAGATTTAAAAAGCCTTTAGGGATTAAAACATGGCATGATAGAGAAGTTTAGAAAGAGGTTTGAGGAGCTGGGCCTCAATACTCAGCTTTTGATGAACTGGAAAACAGTCCGAAGTGCAGTTATAGAGATGGACGGACAGAAGTATCAAGCCTATCGCATTATCCACAACGATGCCCTTGGGCCTAGCAAAGGAGGAATCCGCTTCCACCCTGATGTTAATGAAGAAGAGGTAAAGTTCCTAGCAATGACCATGAGCCTCAAGAACTCCTTGATGGGCCTTCCCTACGGAGGAGCCAAAGGTGGTCTTAAGGTAGACCCAAAAACCCTTACCCGCGAGCAATATAAAAAGCTCTCCAAGAAGTATGCGGTTGCCTTCCATGATATGTTCGGCCCTTGGAAGGATATTCCCGCCCCTGATGTTAACACCAATCCTCAGGTAATGGCCTGGATGCTGGATGCCTATGAAAGGGTAACCAATACCCATGCTCCTGCCACCTTTACCGGAAAACCTATAGAGCTAGGAGGCATTCCTTTGAGACAGTATTCTACCTCTTATGGTGGATTTGTGATTATCGAGGAGATAAGGAAGATAGAGGGAAAAGCACCCACCGTGGCCATTCAGGGAGCAGGAAATGCAGGAGGAAACCTTGCCCGCTTGCTCCAAGAAGCCGGGTATAAGGTAGTGGCAATCTCAGATAGCAAAGGAGCTATCTACCAGCCTGAGGGTCTGGATGCTCAGAAGGTGCTGGATTACAAGAAAGAGCATAAGACCTTGGCCGATTATCCCGGCACTCAGCACATTTCCAATGAAGAGTTGCTTACTCTGGATGTGGATATCTTGGTGCCAGCAGCCCTAGAGAACCAGATAACCACCAAGAACGCCGAGGACGTAAAGGCAAGATGGATTGTGGAGCTTGCTAATGGACCTATAGCTCCGGATGCAGATGACCTCGTAAAAGGAACCATTGTTCCTGATATCTTGGCCAACTCAGGAGGTGTTATTGGAAGCTATCTGGAATGGACCTACAACCTATCAGGAAACTTCCACAGCGAAGAGGCTATGAAGGAGAAGCTTGCCTCTCTCGTGCTCAAGGTGTTTAAGGAGCTCTATGCCCAAGATCCTAAGAAAATGAGGGAGAATGCCCTAAGAAAGGCGGTAGAAAGAATAGAAAAGGCCGAGAAGCTACGTTGTTAGATTCTTTTTATTTTTTGTGCCCTTCCATAAATCACAGCCATTTTTTGAACCTCCTCTTCGGTTTCATGGGTCCAGTTTTTTACCTCCTCTAAAAACAACGCCTTTATAACATCGGGCTGCTTGGGCATAAGAGAGAATAAAGAAGGTGCCTCATATACAGGAAACATAGGAGCTAAGGCCACATGAGCGAGAGCAAGAGTAGCATTCACATGCTGATACAAAAGGGCATTTATCTCGTGCTCATTGATGTATCTCTTTGGAAGCTTTAGCAAGGTGTAGCGTTCGGCAGGGGCTAGATGGAGAGAAGGAGCCTTATGAGGATTGTTGAAATAGTCTAAGAGATAGAGCGCCCTTGCCCACTCGCCCACCGTTGCCCTTTTCTTCACCAGTACTTGGAGGGTGGGCATAAGGTCATATTCCTCGAGCATTGCCTGGGTAATGCTTGCTTCCTTGGGTACATTCCCTAGTAAGAAGATGTGAAAACGGGCCACTTCTAACATTGCACCATTCTTGTTTTCTTTCATTCGTTCTAGAAGAGCTCTTAACTCCTTTTGATAAAAAGGTTGATGCCTTTCAATCAGCTCCTGTATTTTCTTCACAATTAACCCTAAATGAAATCATTAAAAACCTTTTCTTCTTATATAGAACTAAGCCGAGGTAGCTCAGGAGGCTAGAGCGCCAGACTCATAAGTAGGACTAATCCGGTGTCTGGCCTGGGGGATCTGGAGGTCGGGGGTTCAAGTCCCCCCCTCGGCACATTTTTTATTGGACTAAATAGTAGGTTATTAGGGCGGTAGCTGCTCCTCCTAGCAAACCTACGCCTAAAGCGGCCACAGGTCCCATCATGAAGGCAGCCACTCCTCCTACTACCAATGCGTTTATTCCACCTACTATTCCTCCTACCAGGAGCTTTTCCTCGCGAGAAAGAGGAGGCGGACTAGGAAGTTTCTTTTCCTCTCTTTTTTGCTGAGATGGAGAACGGGGTTTTCTCTCGTGAAATCTCTCCCAGCTTACCTTAGGCAGTGGGGTTGGAGGTTGGAAGATCTGTTTGCGCATTGTTTATTTTGAGCGCAACTCCATATAAATGCTTAGGGAGTGCAAAGCCTATAAGTATTTAAACATATGCCCGATATACTAAACTTGATAGCCATGTCATCTTTAGAGGAGTTGAATAAGAAACTTCAAGAACGCATTAAAGAGGAGAAGATCCTACCGCGCGGTATATCAGTGAGAGGTAAGGTGGTAAGCACTAAGGCTAAAAACACTGTTACTATCGAAAGGACCTTTATTGTGCGCATCCCGAAGTATAAGCGATACATGAGAAAGAGGTCCAAGATCCATGCCCATGTACCTGATGGCATCTCCCTCCGAGTAGGAGATGAGGTGATTGCACAGCAAACCCGCAAGATAAGCAAAACCAAGGCATGGGTTGTGACCAAGGTTGTAAAAAGAGGTGAAGAAGCATGAAGGCGGTTAGGGCAAAGGTTGTAAAGACCTTAACTACGGGCACTTATCTTAAATGCGATGATAATAGTGGTGCTAAGGTTCTCATGATTATTGGAGTGGAGCACTATAAAGGAGTAAGAGGAAGATATCCTAGAGCTGGTGTGGGTGATGTGGTTATCTGCTCTGTTAAGAAGGGGGATCCCAAGCTTGTGGGAACGGTGGTAAAAGCCGTTATCATCCGCCAAAAGAAAGAATTCAACCGCAGAGGTTATAGAGTGGCCTTTGAGGATAATGCTGCTGTAGTGATTAACGAGGAAGGAATCCCAGTGGGAACAGAGGTAAAAGGAGTGGTTGCTAGAGAGGCAGCCGAGAGATTCCCTAAGGTAGCGGGTATTGCCCAGGGTGTGGTATAATGGGAACAAGAAGAACCTCCCGAAAGAAATTCTTCAACACTCCGGTGCATAAGAGAAAGGAGCTAGTAAGAGCTCCTGTAGCCCAAGAGGCGGGCATCGATAAAAAGAGGGATGTGGTAAAGACAGGAGACACAGTTAGGGTACTTCGCGGAGATCACAAAGGTAAAGAGGGAAAGGTAGTAAAGGTGGATAGGAAGAGGGTGCGCATCTACATTGAAGGAATCCAGAGAAAGAATTCCCAAGGAAAGGATGTCTATATTCCTATTCATCCTTCTAATGTTATTATCATAAAAAGGTGAGATAGATGGCTCAAAGAGGACCTAAACATCACTTGAAGAGATTAAGTGCCCCTCCTGTGGTGCGAGTGCTTAGAAAGGCTTATACTTATCTTCTAAAGCCTAGAGCAGGACCCCATCCTCTAAAGGATAGTGTAGCACTCGGGGTGCTGTTGAGGGATTATCTAGGGATTGTACAGAATACCCGAGAGGCAAAGTACGTGCTTAGCCAAGGAAAGGTAAAGGTAGATAACCGCACCATCAAGGATTTGAAGTTCCCTGTCGGATACCAAGATTATATTACCATTGAAGGAGATAAGTCCTATAAGGTGGAGTATAGCAAGGATGGGTTTGCTCTTTATCCTGTGGAAGACACCTCCCATAAGATGCTTAAGGTGATAAGAAAACACAAGGTAAAAGGAGGTAAGCTCCAGCTTACCTTCCATGATGGCCGTACCTATCTCACCGAGGACAATACCATCAAGGTAGGAGATACGGTAGTATTTGACCTTGGTGAAAAAAAGATAGTGAAGGTTATTCCTCAAAAGGTGGATAGCCTTTGCATTATCACCACCGGTAAGCACAGAGGAATAAAGGGAAGGTTGATAGCAGTGGATCATATTGGAGGAAAGAAGATTGCCCGTTTAGATACTCCGGAGGGCGAGATCTCCACCGACTACCGATACCTGTTTTTCCTGGGTGATGAAGCATGAATCCGATGAGAGAAATAAAGATTGAGAAGGTAACCTTAAACATTGGAGTAGGGCAGCCTGGAGAGAGATTAGAGAATGCTAAGAAGCTCCTTGAAAGGATCACCGGTAAAAAGGCCACCTTTACCCAGGCCAAGGTAAGGAATCCTACCTTCAAAATCCGACCAGGTTTGCCTATCGGTGTAAAGGTCACCCTTAGAGGAAAGGATGCTGAGGAGATCTTGAGGAAGGCCTTCAAGTCGGTGAAGAACAAGATAAGCAAGAAGAGCTTTGATGAAGCAGGAAACTTCTCCATTGGAATAAAGGAGTACATTGATTTCCCAGGAGCCAAGTATGATCCTGAGATTGGTATGTTTGGATTTGATGTGGTGGTAACCCTGGAAAGACCGGGTTATAGGGTGAAGAAGAGAAAGAGGGCTCCTAGTAAAGTGGGAAAGCATCATCGTATTAAGCCTGAAGAGGCTATGGAATATATTAAACAGAAATTCGGTGTTGAGGTGGTATAATGGATGAAAAGACTAAACTAAAGGCTTTGGATACTGCTCGTGGTAAAGGTAGGAGAAAGTGCAGGATATGCGGTACCTCACGTGGATTGATAAGAAAGTATGGACTCTATATATGCCGAAGATGCTTCAGGGAAAGAGCCGAGGAACTTGGATTTTATAAGTTCCATTGAGGTGGGAGAATGGCAAGTAGGTATTTGTTGGCCGAAGTACTCAACCAAATCATGCTCTCGGAGCGAGTAGGAAAGAAGGAGATATTGGTAAAGAAATCCTCTCGCCTCATCAAGGATGTGCTTAACGTGCTTAAAGAGGAAGGATATATCGAGGATTTTGAGCCTGTAGAATATCAAGGGCATGAGGCCCTTAAGGTAAAGCTGGCCGGAAAGATAAAGGAGCTTAAGGCCATCTATCCTAGGTTTCCTGTAAAGTATCTGGAGATAGTGGATTATGAAAAGCAGTATCTTCCTTCCTATCTCCAGGGCATCCTGATATTAACAACTCCTCAAGGAGTGATGAGCAACAAGAAGGCCAAAGAGCTCCGTATTGGTGGAAGATTGTTGGCTTATGTTTACTAGGTGATGCTCAATGAGAGATATCAAGGTAGAAGTGGATGAGAATGTGCGTGTGGAGGGAACCACTGTATATGTGGGCCCTCACAAGAAGGAGTTCAAAGGAGAAGGCCTTAGAATCTGGATAGAGAACGGAGAGCTCAAGGTAGAGGCTAAAGACAAGGCCATGATCAACACCGTAAAGCGCATTGTTCAGAACATGATTAGAGGTGTAAAGGAGCCCTATAAGCTAAGATTGGTGGCAAGGTATGCCCACTTCCCCATCAAGCTTAAGATGCAGGGCAACAAGCTCATCATAGAGAACTTCCTGGGAGAGAAGAAGCCTCGAGAGGCCAAGATCCCTAAGGATGTTAAGGTCACCATCAAAGGACAGGAGATTGAGCTGGAGAGCTGGGATAAGGAGGCCCTAGGTAATGCTTACACCAGCATAAAGCAGGCCACCCGCATCCGAAACAAGGATAGAAGGGTGTTCCAAGACGGAATCTATAAGGTGATAGAATGAAGAAAAAGAAGAAACCTACCTTTAATGTTCTTGGCCCTAGTAGAGGGCATGCAATGAAAAAGCGCATTAAAGATCGCTGGAGAAGACCTCGAGGAGTAGGTAACAAAAAACGCATTCGCAAGAAGTGGGCAGGTGCCCTTCCCAACATCGGCTATAAAAACCCCGACTCTCTTCGAGGAAGGCATCCATCCGGTTATTTCGAGGTGCTAGTATATAGAGTAGAGGACCTGGAAAAGGTGGATCCTGAGAAACAGGCTATCCGCATTGCTGCCCGAGTAGGGAAGAAGAAGAGATTGGAGATAGTGGCCAAGGCCAAGGAGCTCAACATCCATGTACTCAACCCTGGTAAAGGAGGTGAGAAAGAATGAACATAGCTACATTTAAACGCCTTGCCTCAGATATATTCGGCGTAGGCCAAAACCGCATCAAGATCAAAGAAGGGCGAGAAGTATTGGAGATATTGAAAGCGGAGATTGTGAGAAGGGAGGATGTAAAGGCTCGATTCCATGAGATTGCCTACATCGTCCCTGCCAAGGGAAGAAGGAGGAAGAAAAAGGAAAGAGAACAAGGGCCTGGTCGAAGAAAAGGTACCAAGTATTCTCGACTGCCAAAGAAGAAGCAGTGGATGATGAAGATCAGGGCATTGAGGAAGCTTATCAAGCAGCTCCATCAGGAAGGCAAAATCGATACAAGGACAAAGAATGATGTTTATCGCAAGGCAAAGGGAGGTTATATCCGAAGCAAGCGTTTCCTACTCAACTACCTCAAATCCAATAACCTGTTGAAGGGTGATGTAGATGTCTAGAGCAAAGGGACCAACCTATCATGTTCCGTTTAGACGTCGTCGGGAGGGAAAGACCAACTACCGTAAGAGGCTTGCACTCCTAAAGAGCGGTTTGCCTAGGCTGGTAGCAAGAAAAACCAACACCCAGGTGATTGCCCAGGTCATAGTGTTTGATGAAAAGGGAGATAGAACAGTGATAAGGGTGGATAGGCATGTGTTGGCAAAGAAGGGCTGGAAGCACACCAAGAACATTCCTACCGCATATGTGACAGGAGTACTCCTAGGAAAGCTGGCTAAGGAAAAGGGATACGATAGATTGGTATTGGATATGGGATTGCATACCCCTACTCGAGGAAACTTTGCCTTCTATGTGGCCAAGGGTGCCCAGGATGCCGGCATAGAGATCAAGGTTCCAGAGGACCTAGACATGGATAGGGTTTATAAAAGTTCTGGTAAAGTAAAAAAAGAGGAAGTGGATTCCTTTGTGAAGTCGTTGTTGGGTGAGGCTAAATGACCACTGAATGGATCCCAAAGACCAAGTTAGGGCGTGCTGTTAAAGAAGGAAAGTTCAAGAGCATTGATGAGGTGCTTGCCCTCGGTAAGCCTATCCTGGAGCATCAGATTGTAGATTATCTCCTTCCTGGCCTCAAGACCGAGATTATTGAGGTAAGAACAACCCAGCGAGTAACCGACTCTGGTAGGAAGATGTCCTACAGGGTTGTGGTAGTGGTAGGAGATGAAGCAGGCCATATCGGATATGGAATGGGTAAGTCTAGCGAGTTTGCCACTGCCCGTGAGAAGGCCATCAACCGAGCAAAGAGAAACCTTATTAAGGTAATCGGAGGATGTGGTTCTTGGGAGTGTAAGTGTGATATTAAGCATTCATTGCCTCACAAGGTAGATGCTAAGGTATCTGCCACCTCTGTAGAGCTCATCCCTGCACCTCGTGGTGTAGGTCTAGTGGCCAACGATAACGTAAAGGCCATCTTGAGGCTGGCAGGAGTAAAGGATATCTGGTCTAAGGTCCGTGGGTCTGTGAAAAACCGCTATAGTTTGGTACAGGCCGTGTTTGAGGCCTTGAAGAAGATTGAGGGTGAGGTAGCATGATAGTGGTAGTAAGAGTAAGAGGTATTCACAACGTTGCTCCTAAGATTAGGCACACCTTAAAGCTGCTCAGGCTTCACAAGCCTAACCATGCGGTAGTGGTACCTGATACACCTGCTATTCGCGGAATGCTAAAGGTGGTAAAGGATTATGTGACCTATGGTGAGGTCTCCGATGAGACCTTGCTCAAGCTTATCCAAAAGCGAGGAGAAAAGGGGTCCAAGAAAGTAGCCAACCCTGAGGAGGTTCTTGAAAGAATGAAGAAAGGAGAGAAATACGATGATTTGATGGACCCTGTATTTAGGCTCCATCCTCCTAGGAAGGGATGGAAGTCCATAAAAAAGGCCTATCCGTATGGGGCATTAGGCCCTCGGGATAATATGGATGAGTTGTTAAAGAGGATGATGTAAAATGGTAAGGAGACATAAGAAAAAGAAGTTAAAGAAGCTGGGTAGCAGACGCTTTGGTCATGGAAACATCAAGAACCGCAGAGGTTCGGGTAACAGAGGAGGATTCGGAAGGGCAGGACGCTGGAAGCACAAGTGGACGCTGGTAACTGCCCATGAGATGGACCAGCTAGGAAAACACGGCTTCTATAGGAGAAAGAAGCGCATGGTTACCCTTAACATCTACGACATTGTAAACATGGTCCGAAATAACGAGCTGGAGAAAGAAGGAGACTACTACAAGCTCAGCTTTGAAGGAAAGCTTCTGGGAACAGGAAAGATAGACTTTCCTGTGATTGTAGAGGCAAAGGCAGCTTCCCAGAAGGCAATCGAGAAGATTGAGAAAGTTGGGGGAAAAGTGATAATCAGTGATAGAGAAGCTAGCTGAACTTTATCGTTATTTTCCTACTATTCCTAGTCCAAAGTATGCGCTTTCTCTTAAGGAGAAGATACTCTGGAGTGTAGCTATCCTTGTGGTTTATTTCTTGATGATGCATACAGTGGTGATTGGTGTAAAGCACACCAACACCCAGATGGACCTCTTGAGCATTATTGTGGCATCCCGTGCCGGTACCTTGCTTACTTTGGGTATTGGACCTATTATTATTGCAAGCTTACTCCTTCAGCTGTTGATAGGAGGAGGTGTGGTTAATTTTAAGCTGGATTCTCCGGAGAAAAGGAAAATCTTCGCTGAGGCTCAAGTAGTAGTGGCTGTGATATTGGCCTTGATTCAGGCCTATCTTTATGCCTATGGAGCAATAGGTCCCACAGCTACTGGCCCTTATGTTTCTGAGGCCTTTTATGGCAATCCTATTACCATGCACTTGGTGGCCCTCCAGATTGTGCTAGGTGCTATATTTGTGATTTACCTTGATCAAATATCCACCAAATATGGATTGACCTCGGGTATCTCCCTCTTTATTGCCGCAGGAGTGTCCTATGCGGTGGTGTCAGGCGCTCTCTATATCTTGTTTAATGAAGATGTGGGAATAATCTCCCAATTCTTGAAAGGAGTGGGTATTGAGGCCCTCCAGACTGCTCTAGTTCAGATTATTCCATTGATAACCACCGCCATTGCCATCTATGTGATTACCTGGATCCAGAGCATGAAGGTAAGCATTCCATTAACCATAATGGGGCAAGATAGGAAGATAGAACTCCCATTCTTTTACCTTACCACTATTCCTGTGATATTTGCATCCATATTCTTGCTTATGCTCTATCAGCTGGGCCTTTCCTTGCTTCAGATTCCGGGTGAGGACTTGTTGGCCCAGATTGCCCGATTTATCGGGGCTATCCTCTATGTGCTGGGACCTTTGCCTGCCAACCACTACAATATCCCTTCCTATCTTAACACCGTATTCTCTGGAACAGTGCCTGTGTTGGGCATTCCAGAATGGCTCCATTTGATAATTCACATCATTGTGCTGGGAATAACCTCGATGATTTTCGGTGTGCTATGGGCCGAGACCATGGGCCAGGATGGAAAGTCCTTGGCCAAGCAACTTCGACAATACCCTCAGGTTCAGGTCCAAGGATATAGAAGGGATCCTCGTATATTGGAGAAGAAGATTGTGGAGTACGTGGATCCTTTGATTAAGCTAAGTTCTTTGGTAATTGGGTTGTTGGCGGGTATTGGAGATGCATTGGCGGTGCTAGGAACAGGTACAGGTATCTTGCTAACCATCTCTATCTATGAAAGGATGTTGCCTCAGATTAGAGAGGCTATCAAGATTTATGCTCCTCAATTGGCTGGTTTGTTGGGTGAGAAGGTATGATATTGGTGATTACGGGTTTGCCAGGAGCAGGAAAAACCACCCTGCTCAATGAAGTGAGCAAGAACAACGGAGACCTTATTATTATATCTTTTGGTAGCCTGATGCTGGAGGTAGCCCAGAAGGAGTTTGGAATCCAGCATAGGGATGAGATGAGGAAGAAGCTCACAGCCGAGCAAATCGAGTATCTCCAGGAGCTGGCAGTGGATCGCATCAATGAGATTGAGAAAGAGAATCCTGATAAGATTATATTGGTGGATACCCATGCCTCTGTAAAGACACCCTATGGATTTATGCCAGGTATCCACGATATCATGCTTCAAAAGATGAAGATAAAGGGCTTTATCTACATCACCACTGATCATGAGGAGATCCTAGAGAGAAGAAGAAGGGATGCCAGTCGGTATAGGGATCTAGAGGACATCCTTCATCTCAGGTTGCATGATAACATGAACCTAGCGGTGCTTACTGCTTGTTCTATCCGGATAGGTTCGCCGGTTAAGATTATCTTGAACAGAGAGGGCAAGCTTCAAGAGGCGGTAAAGGAACTGGAAGAGTTGTTGAATGCATGGAAACAATCATCTTAGTGTTGGCCCTGATTTATATTCTGGCCAACCGCTATTTGGCTCCTTTCTTTTATAGTCGGGAGAAGCTTCAACAATATCGCAAGGAGTACTTTGATACCTATAAGGAGCTCCTTAAGGAGGGCCCTAGTGCGGACGTAGAGAAGATTCAAGAGAGACAGCAGAAGCTCATTGAGATCTCTAAGAAGCAGATGAAAGAATCGATGAAAGCCATGCTTTTTACTTTGGCGTTGTTTTTCCTCCTTTATACGGCCATAGATTTTATCTATCCTGTGGAATATACGGAAAAACCTACAGGGGAAATCTGCCTTGCCTATAATGGCACCCAGGCCTTTATCTACGAGAATGGGACATTGAAGACGATTGAGTTCTTGCCTTTTGTGGAGCCCAAGGTAGTGAATGTAACGGTGGAGAAGT
The DNA here is from genome assembly GCA_013153395.1 of Microcaldota archaeon. Lineage (GTDB taxonomy): Archaea > Micrarchaeota > Micrarchaeia > Anstonellales > J096 > JAADEL01. Next base: position 588 of record JAADEL010000030.1, on the reverse strand, counting down.
ATGATTGCAATGAAGCGGTGGTTTATCTCCCATTCCCTATCGGAAATATTCAATATGTATATGGTTATAAGAGGATTTTTATTCTTTATGTGATGTTGTTGTCCATCCTCTGGGCGCTTGGAGAGAAAATTTATAAAACCTTCTTCACCAAAAATAAAAACGAGGGCCCTTAGATCAGTGGTAGATCGCTCCCTTGGCATGGGAGAGGCCGGGGGTTCGAATCCCCCAGGGTCCATTATAAAGGGCCAGTCCCCTAATAGCCAGCCCCCTTTATCAAATGAAAGGGCTAGTCCTCTTATAGAGAGCAGCCCTTTCAAAAACCCCGGACCCTATTAGGCGACTGAAAGGGCTAGATGCTCTTACTACTCTGCCCTTTCAACAAGTTCTTATAGATGTCATGGGAAATAATTTGTTTCAGGAAAAGTAAGCATTTTGTGGTGAGGTGAAGTCTGAGGGTCTCTATGCCTGGCTTAAGGAAATATAATTGTTAGAGCTTCTCAAACAGTAGCCTATTTTACCTCTATAGCGAGATAGAGGATGTGGGAATACCGGTATATGCTTATTTAAATAACATGAGGTAGTTAATTA
>JAADEL010000039.1 GCA_013153395.1 Microcaldota archaeon | reverse complement strand
GACAGAAACAATAACTACATCGGCCCATTCTACCAGTTCTTCCTTGGTGAGAGGGGTAGTACGGGAGGCTACCTTTACTGGATATCTTTCCTCAAACAAACGGGCAAACCAAGCACCAATCCCTTTATTCCCTCCGATAATGCCTATTTTCACGATATATCTCCTCTGCAAACCTTCTTAAATCCCCACCAAAAGGAATTTCTTTTTCTTTTATCTCTATTCCCAGATTCTCCCAGAAGAACTGTTGATGGTGGGATTGAATTTTTTCCAGCTTATGGGGCCTTCCTGGTGCAGGGCGTTCTTTCAAGGAAAAGTGCTCTGCTAACAATCTCCCGAAGATAATCCCTTCGGCCACAGCAGTTCCTCCTATCCTATTTATTCCATGGAGACCGGTGGAGGCCTCTCCCACCACAAACACGTTATTGAAGTTAGTTCGTCCGTAAGGATCTCCTTTTATCCCTCCGAGGGAGTAATGAAAGGCAGGATGGATTTGGAACTTTTCCATGGTTATCTTCTTTACAATCCATCCAAACTCCTTTTCCTTCAGGTCATCTAAAGGTTGAACGACCTCTGCATATATAGGGCCTTGCTGAGAAGCCCTATAGAATTCCTTTATCATTTTATGGAAAAGATGATGGTGGTTGTTGGTGCGCAAGGCATGGGCAATCTCAGGAGAAAGAAACTCCTTTCCTTCTTTATCAACAAACCTCAAGCGGGTTAAGATCTCTCCTGAGATGAGAGCCCTTGGCAACCTTTCATCCACTATCAGAAAAGGGTGGAACATGTTAAAGGGAAGAAAGTCATACTCCAACCCTAGAGAGAATAAAGCGGCATGAAAGGCATAAGGTGGAAGCTTATAGGTAGAATATTGGTAAAGATTACCCAATCCTCCTATAGCCAGAACGAAGGCATCTCCTTCATAGTGTTCTTTTCCCTCTACTCCACTCAACCCTTTGCCGTTAAAATAAATAGTATGAATGGTGTCTTGAACTAAAGTGGCGTTAATGCGGCTTTTGATCCTTTGAAGTACCTCTCTCCCAGGGAAATCTCCTTTGGGCACTATGCCTATGTTAGAGGACCTGGTTTCTATGTCAAACTCCTGAAAGAATTCGAACACCCAGGGAAAATGCTTCTCATAAAGGGCTACTTTGGTTGGGTCGTTAAGCTTGCCCGCTTTTAGCATTAACTCTCCTATGTTCTCTTTTACCATTACATTCCAAGGAGAGAGCAGAGAAGCGGAAACATTATCAATTACAACCACATCATGGCCTTGTTTAGAGAGGTAATGAGCAGAACTCAAACCCGCTACTCCGCTTCCCACCACAACTATTCGCATTTACTATAACCACAATCAGGATTTATACAGGTGGTACAGCCATTCTCTACCTTTAGGGTCCTTTGGTTACAGGCAGGACAGATCTTAAGATGAGCATCACCATTTCCCCCTTGGACCTTTTTTCCATTATTAGGAGCGGCAAATGCGAACAACACCTTCTGAGCAGGCTTAGGCTTATTCTTCACCAGCCCAATCTCATAGAAAAAGGTCTCCAAGATATCGGCAATCTCACCATAAAGGCTGGCGATATATCTTCCATCTTTAAAGGCACCTCCGTTAGGGTCATGAATGGATCTGAGTTCTTCAATGATAAAGGTAGGGTCCTCGCTCCTTCGGAAGATCTCGCTAATCAGCCTGCTTAATACGGTGTACTCGGCACTTTTAGCTAGGTCCTTGCTGTTGATAAAGATCTCAAAAGGCCTTAGGCTGCCATCCTCCTCTTTGATATAGCTGATGGTGATAAACACAGGATAGTTCACAAAGGCGCTGTTAAGCTGATAGACCTTGGCCTCTAGGACCTCGGGCCTGGACTTCCTCTTGCTTTTGATGATATTCTCGCGTTTTTCTTCAATATCCGCAATATCATCATCCAATTCTATCATCTTCGATCACCTTTGAGGTAATGGTAAGGGGTGGTAAGCTTCTGATTGGGGAGGATGATTACCTCATCCCCATAAACCACATACTCTTTGTTATTGCGGGTTTTGATTTTAAAGCGCTTTGTTTTGTACTTGGAAAAGTCGCTGCCATTATCACCAGTGGATAAAACCGCAAACCTGCTTCCCTCACGATAGACTGTGATTCCTTTAAGGCCTTCCTTCCATGCCTGTATATAAATCTGGGAAATGACCTCAGGATGGATATCCTCAGGCAGGTTAACGGTAGAGCTTATGCTATGGTCTATGTATTTCTGGGCCACTCCTTGAATCTTTACCCTCATTATAGGGTCAATCTTATGAGCAGTTCTGAAGAAATACCAAGGAAGGACGTTCTTCAGGCTTTCTTCGTTAAGCTCAGAGGCATCTATTCCTTTCATATCCAGATAGGCTTGCACAGTGGAATGGAACACGTTGAAGCTCTTTCCGAGGCTCTCACTATAGCGCTTATAATAGAGGGCAAATATAGGCTCTATACCTCCGCTCACTCCGATATAGTTCTTTCCTCTCTTGAAGGAGATGGCAATGTTGGAGATGGTTCCGGTAGGAGCGATGGAGAGCAACGCAACATTCCGTATGCCATTTTTGATATAGTCTTGAGTCTCCGGAGTGAGGGCCTCTTTGATGAAAGGAGATTGCCATAAATCAGGCGAGAAAGCATCAAAGGTGCCTCTTTCTTGAGCAAGGTCGGCAGAGTACCGGTAGGCTTTGTTAGCAATAAAGGATAATACCTTCTCCAGCATCTGAAGGGCCTCTTCACTATCATACCCTAATCCTAGTTGCAGGAACATATCCGCAATACCCATCACACCAATACCTACTCTGCGAGTAAGGCGGGTGGCCTGGCGTTGCTCCTCTAATGGGTGGAGGTAGGTATTCCACTCTACCACATTATCCATAAACCTTACCAAGGATTTCAAGGCCTTGTCCAAAAGCTCAAAATCCACCTCTGCACTCTCTGTGAAAGGATGTTTCACAAACCTAGATAGGTTAAGGCTGGCCAGGTTACAGGCCCCTCCTGGCTCTAGAGGAACCTCTGAACAAGGATTGGTTCCCACTATAGGTCTACCTACATAGTCGCTGTTACTATATTTTTTCATCTTAGACCAGAATATCAAACCGGGCTCAGCTGCCCTGTAGTTGCCCTCCACAAACCTATTCCAGATATCTCTGGCCTTTACCAATCTCTTTATAGAACCGGTTTTTACAGAGGAGAAATAAAGCAAAAAGTCTCCTGAATATCGGATTGCATACTCATCGATTACATAATCCCCATATACATCTCGTTTTGTAGGATCCTTGAGATCCTGTTCCCGAATAGGAGGCTTTCCTTTGGACTCTAAGAAGCTGTTAAGCTCTGAGAGGGAATCAAAGGCGCCTACAAACTCATAATTGCTGATATCTTTACTAGGAATTCCAAAGGAATAATGGACGTTTTCTATATCTTGAGGGATTTCCATCACCCTCTCGGGCTTTTTCATCCTATAGACTAGCAGCTTATTGCCACCGTATTTTTCCTGCTCCTCTAAGGCTTGGAAAAATTCATCCGTAAACTTGATAGAGATGTTGGCAAAGCGCACCTGGTTCTCTACCAGCTTTCTCTCCAGCTGCTGCATCTTCTCAGGTGGCAAATCCAAGGTATATTTGATCTTTTCAATGAGCTCTTTGGTCATCCAGTTGGCCTCACTCTTGGCCTTTATGAACTCAAAGATGTCGGGGTGCTTTACATCAATGGTAATCATGAGAGCACCACGGCGGCCGCTCTGACCTATCAAACCCGTTGTCAACGAATAGATCTCCATAAAGCTTACAGCTCCTGTGCTTGTATCCGCAGCATTATGGACCACTGAGCCTTTAGGCCTCAATACTGAGATATCCACACCCATACCTCCTCCATAGCTGTAGGTGCGAGCTGCTCTGTAGGCGGCTGCATAGATGGCCTCAATGCTATCATCCTCTATCAAGGTAACAAAGCAGTTGGCAAGCGTCTTTAGGCGGTAGATATCTCCAGCACCCGCAATCACCCTACCACCAGGAATCCAGTAGCTCTCAACCATGTTGTCATAGAACTCTTGAGCTTCTTTTTCCCCGTCAAAAACAGCGCCTACAAAGGCCGCTATCCTCATATAGCTTTCTCGTGGGTCCTTTTCTATGTATTCGCCTTGCCAATCCTTGAGATAGTATTTGCGTTTAAAGATGCTTTCGGCAAGCTCATTGCCGTAAAGATAATCTCCTTCAATGGGATTGTTCCTTAACAAAGCCTCCAACAGCTCCCTGTAGCGTTCCAGATATTCAGAGGGAACCCTTTTAGCTACTTTGGAGTGCTTGGCAAATATCTTTTCAATATTCATGCCATGATATATAACAACATGGTTAAAAATCTATAAACCTGTGGCGAGAACAGCGACTATGGAAGGATAGAGGCATAGGCCCGGGGCTCCTTTTTCCAAAGATAAAAGACCCGGTGAGAGGTTTTCAAAAACTCAGGGTTCTGGGTGACCACATCCTTAAAGGGCTTTGCTATCTCAAGGTCATCCGTCATTATGGCCTGATAGAGAGAGGGATCAGAGAAATGTCCGGGAATGGCCACCAATCTTACGTTATACTCTCTCAAGGTCTCGAGGCCTTTTTCCCGATAAACCTCCACTTGGACATGGATGAAATAGGTGAGTTTATCATAGACATCAAAGTTTGTGGTTAGGCCTTTTTCAAAATCCAGGTCATGGATATGTAAAAAAACAAAATCAGAAAGCTTTTTTGCCACAGCAAGGGCAGGGCCCAGGAGCCTACGCTCCCGGGTATAGAATTGTTTATCTTTAAGGAGGAGGTACTTTCCTAATATCAAAAGTACCCTCCTGTCTTCGCCCTAGCCTGCTGCTTTTTCTTCTCGATAGCCTCGATGAAGTGCTTTCGGCTTACCTTCTTTATAGCTACTTTTCCTTTCTTAAGATCCTCTTTGGTTGCGCTCTTGACAGCCTCTCTCAATGCGGTCATGGCCGCTGTTCTCACTACGTCGGCGATATCAGCTCCTGTGAAGCCCTCGGTGATCTTGGCAAGCTCCTCGAGGTCCACATCCTTCTCCAAAGGCATGTTTCGGGTGTGAACCTTGAAGATCTCCAGTCTTGCTTTCTCATCAGGGATGCCCACCTCAATCTGCTTATCGAATCTTCCAGGTCTTAGCAATGCAGGATCAATCATGTCGAGACGGTTGGTAGCTCCGATTACTAGCACCTGTCGGTTGGTCTTGATACCATCTAGTTCTGTTAATAAGGTGTTCACGATTCTTTCGCTTACGCGGGTGTTGTCCGCTCCGCTTCTCTTAGGGGCAATGGCATCCAATTCATCGATAAAGAGGATGGTTGGGGCAGCTTGTCTTGCCTTCTTGAAGATCTCTCTTAGGGTCTTCTCAGACTCTCCTACCCACTTGCTATAAATCTCAGGTCCGTTGATGGCAATGAAGTTGGCATCAGATTCACCGGCTGCTGCCTTTGCCAAGAGAGTTTTACCCGTTCCAGGAGGACCGTGAAGCACTATTCCGCGGATAGGAGTAAGGCCATATTGCTCCAAGATGTGAGGGAACTGGAGAGAGTACTTGATAGCCTCTTGGAGCTCCTGCTTTGCCTTCTCTAGACCTCCTACGTCTTCCCACTTTACGTTTGGCTTCTCTACATACACCTCTCTCAATGCAGAAGGCTGGATAGACTTCATGGCCTCTTCAAAGTCCTCTTGGGTTACTACAATCTGGCTCAAGAGCTCCTGAGTGATCTTTCCTTCTTTTACCTTCTCCTTAAACTCTGGCTTTTGGAGATAGCGTCTTAGAGCAGCAAGAGCAGCTTCTTTTGCAAGGGCTGCTAAGTCAGCTCCTGTATATCCATGGGTTAGTTCGGCTAGCTTCTCCAAATCTACGTCCTTCAAAGGCATATCTCGGGTATGGATCTTCAAGATCTCCAAACGGCCCTTGGTGTCAGGGATTCCAATCTCAATCTCTCTATCAAATCTACCTGGTCTTCGGAGAGCCTCATCGATGTCGTCAGGTCTGTTGGTGGCTCCGATTACAACCACTTCTCCACGAGACTCTAGACCATCCATCAAAGTAAGCAACTGGGCTACCAATCTCTTCTCCACATCTCCGTGGGTCTCTCCTCTCTTAGGAGCAATGGCATCAAGCTCATCAATGAAAATGATACTAGGAGCGTTTTTCTTTGCCTCCTCGAAGATGTTTCGCAATCTTTGCTCAGACTCACCCACAAACTTGCTCACAATCTCAGGACCTGCGATGTGATAGAAAGAAGCATTAGTCTCGTTAGCTACTGCCTTTGCCAAGAGAGTTTTACCGGTTCCAGGAGGACCATATAGGAGAACTCCCTTAGGAGGTGTGATACCCAAGCGCTCAAAGAGCTCAGGATGCCTCATAGGAAGCTCTACCATCTCTCTTATCTTCTGGATAGCGTCTTCTAATCCTCCGATATCTTCATAGGTTACCTGAGGGATGTTAGCAGCAGTCTTTGAGGTGGTAATCTCAATCTGAGTATCAGGGCGGATGATACCTGCTTTATCAGGCAATACTCTTAACACCTGCATCTCGATGCGATGGGTGTAGCTTGGGAACAAGAGTACATCTCCTACACTTACTGGCTTATCCATGTAAACCTCCTTTATTACTCTCTTCACATATTCTTCCTCTTCTCGAGAAAGCTTTATTTCTTCTGGGAAAGCAAATACTACTTTCTTAGCATCTCTGAGCTGTGCTTTCTCCACATCTACGTAATCTCCTACACCCACGCCTACATTCTTTCTCATCAATCCATCGAGAGCAATCTCATTCTCTCCTATGCGATCATTAGGCCAAGCGGCGGCATAGCTAGTTCTCTTTCCTTGAATCTTGATAATGTCACCAGGTCTTACACCTAACTTAAGCATGGTTTCTCTGTTTAGTCCAGCTATCATACGACCAGAGGTTCCCTTTTCAGAAAAGACTACCTTCAGTTTCATTTTTTATCACCCGCCATAAAATAGCTTCCTGCCTTTATAAACCTTTCGCCACTTTTTTGCCTAACATAATAGGTCCCTTTATGAATTCCAATTAGATGCCTACAAAGGTCCGGGTTTTGTGGCCATCTATATAGGTTCTCACCCTTTCAGTCGCCTAATAGCGGAGGGGTTTGAAAGGGGCGGAACTAATAGGCATCTTGCCCCTTTCAATAGGTTTAAAGGCCTATGTTGGTATATAAGGGCGTGGATGAGCGGATAAAGCGATACTGGGAAAGGCTGGATAAAGAAGCGAGGGCTGCTTATGATTATGCTAACAAAGCAAAAAGAGGATCCTTCGACCCTGAGGAAAATGTAGAGATTGCCCTAGCAAAGGACCTTGCTGAGAGGATTGAAGGATTGTTGGGCATTGAAGGATTGAAGGACACCATACGTGAGCTTGAGAAAACGGGCATGCCCCGTGAGAAGCTGGCCTTTGAGATCACCAAGAGGATTGCACGAGGAGAGCTTTTGGGCATTCAAGACGTGGAAAAGAGGATTGATTTGGCGGTTAGAGTGGGAACTGCCATTTTAACAGAGGGTGTTCTAGTAGCACCCACCGAAGGTATATCTAAAGTGGTGATAAAAAAGGATGGAGGTCAGCCTTATGTGAGCATATACTACGCAGGTCCTATTAGAAGTGCAGGAGGAACAGTGGCCGCAGTAACTGCTCTCTTGGCAGATTTGGCAAGAAGAGAAAACAACATCCCACCCTATAAGCCTACGCGAGAGGAGGTCTTGCGCGTTATTGAGGAAGTTAACCTTTATGATTCCCGCGTGGCAAGATTGCAGTATAAGCCGCCTGACGAAGATGTAGAAACCATCTATAAAAATATTCCGGTAGAGCTCAACGGAGATCCCACCGCCGATGTAGAGGTGATGTCCACCCGAGATCTCCCTCGCATAGAGACCAACCGTGTAAGAGGAGGTGTCCCATTAGTAATTGGAGAAGGTATAGCCCAGAAGGCAAAGAAGCTCAAAAAATATGTAAAAGAATTGGGCATAGATGGCTGGGAGTTTCTTTGGGAGCTAAAGGGCATAAAGCAAGAGATTGGAGATAAAGGAGCGGTAGATGCCGCTTACTTGGACGGATTGGTGGCAGGCAGGCCTGTAATCTCCTATCCTGGAGCAAAAGGTGGATTCCGCCTAAGATATGGAAGGAGCATGACCAACGGCTTGATGGCAAAGAATATTCATCCCACAGCAATGTATCTCTTGGATAGCTTTATTGCCAATGGAACCCATGTCAAGCTGGAAAAGCCTGGAAAAGGAGCTATAATTACATCCAACGATAGCCTCCATCCGCCTGTGGTGAGATTAAAAAACGGCGATGTGGTATATGACCCCAAGGATGTTTCACAGGTTGAAAAGGTGTTGTTTTTGGGAGATATCCTCTCTACTTACGGAGACTTCCTCAAAAGCAACAATCCTTTGGTGCCATCTCCTTATGTAGAAGAGTGGTGGAGGCTAGAGGCCCAAGAGGAAAAGGATCCTGAAACCTTGGAAGAAGCCCTCCGCATTAGCAAAGAAAAGAATGTTCCCCTTCACCCCAAGTATATTTATTTCTGGAAAAACATCACCAACCAACAATTAGACCAGCTCATCCAGTATCTAGAAAAGGCTAAGATTGAGGAAGATAGGATTTTGGTAGATAAGGAGGCCAAGGAGATATTAGAGGAGATTTTGGTTCCTCATAAAGTGACGCCCGAAGGCTTGTTAATAGAAGGAGAATGGGCAAAGATGTTATTAGCAAATATGGGATATGATGGGAGCTTTGAGAAGCTGAAGCAGGCCCAAGGAGAGATTCTGGAGAGGCTTTCCAAGGCTGCTGGAGTGGAGATAAGGGATAAAGTGGGAGTATTTATAGGGGTGCGCATGGGTAGGCCTGAGAAGGCCAAGCCAAGAACGATGGAAGCAAGCCCCAGCGTATTGTTCCCTACAGGCTCCACTGTGCGAGATCTGCTCAAGCATAAAGAGGTAAGCGTGGAGATCTCCCATTTCCTCTGTGAATGTGGAAACATTACCATCTATCCGAAGTGTGAGCTCTGCGGAAAAAGAACAACCTTCCAAGGTGCCAAGACCAGGATATTGCCCATTCAAGAGATGGTGCAGAAGCTCAAAGAAAAGTATGGTAGCATAAGTGAGCTCAAAGGGGTGCGAGGTTTGATAAGCAAGGAAAAAATCCCCGAATATCTAGAGAAGGGATATTTCAGGGCAAAGTATGGGCTGCCGGTGAACAAAGATGGAACGATGAGGTTTGATGCCATTAACATTACCTTAACTCATTTTAGGCCCAAGGACATTGGAGTAAGCGTGGAAAAGCTTAAGGAGCTAGGATATGAAGTAGACTATGAGGGTAAGCCTCTTGAGAGAGATGACCAAATCGTTCCGCTCTATCCCCAAGACATTGTGATACCTGAAAGCGCATTGGATTATTTGTTTAGGGCGGCAAAGGCGATAGACGATATGCTTGTGAACATCTATGGTATGGACCCCTATTACAACGTGGAGAAAAAAGAGGATATGATAGGAAAGCTTGTTATCACTCAATCGCCTCATACCTCAGCAGGAATAGTTGCCCGTATTATTGGATATACGGATATCAAAGGGATCTTTGGCCATCCATTTTTACACACGGCTAAGCGCAGGAATGTGGATGGAGATGAGGATAGCATATTCTTGCTCATGGACGGTTTCCTCAACTTTTCCAAGCACTACTTAGGAGCTTCTCGTGGTGGAACGATGGATGCGCCCATTGTTCTTATCATAAACATCAATCCTAAAGAAGTGGATGATGAGGTTTATACGATGGAGGTGGAGCCCTATTCTTTGGAGTTCTATAAGGCGACGTTGGAGGAAAAGCCACCAGGTGAGGTAAAGATAGACACGGTGGGCAACCATCTTGAAGACTTTCCCTATTTCCTCTTCAACCTCACCCATCCTCAAAGCTCCATCTTAATAGGACCAAAAGAGACCACCTATGTAAAGCTTAAGAGCATGGTGGAGAAGGTGGAGAGGGAAGCAGCCATGATGGCAAAGCTGAAGTCGGTAGATGTAAGGGACGCTATCGCCCGTATTATAAATGACCACTTTATCCCTGATATTTATGGAAACCTGCGCAAGTTCTCCCGCCAAGAGTTCCGCTGCAAGAAATGCAACACCAAGTTCCGCCGAGTGCCTCTGATAGGAAAATGCACCAAATGCGGAGGAGACCTGATATTAACCATACATAAAGGAGGAATTGAAAAATACCTCCATATTGCTATAGAGCTCGCTGAAAAATACAACCTCCCTAAATATGTCAGGGCAAGGTTGGAGCTAGTGAAAATAGAATTAAAGCACATGTTTGGTGAGGAGAAGCAATCGGGTCTCCAGGACTTCGTGTGAGAGCATGATAGAAGAAGGAAAGGCAAGAGTGGAGGTGGAAGGGGTTTTCTACAACCCCCATATGAAACAAAGCAGGGACCTCTCCGTAGAAGTAGTGAAACGCATACCTGAGGAGCTCTATGTTTTAGATGGGTTTGCGGCCAGCGGAGTAAGAGGAATAAGATATTTTCTGGAGGCGGAGAACGTAAAGAAGGTGGCTTTTGTGGATATCAACCCCAGGGCCATCGAAATCCTAAAAAAGAATATAGAGATAAACGGAGTAGAGGGAGAGATAATAAAAAGACCTTTTGAGGACTTAGGCACCAACCTACCCTATAACTTTATTGAGATTGATCCTTTTGGGTCTCCTGCTCAGTTTATCTATCCTGCAATATTGATGGCCAAGCACCAAAAGAGATTCTATCTCTCGGTTACAGCCACTGACACAGCAGTCTTATGCGGAAGGCACAAGGAGGCCTGTCTAAGGAACTATCATGCTTGGCCCCTCCATGACTGGACCTGCCATGAAACCGGATTAAGGATTTTAATGGGGTTCGTGATAAGAGCTGGGTATGTTTATGATTATTGGGCCGAAGTGCTCTTCTCTTTTTACTATCGCCATCAGATGAAAACCATAATAAAGTTTGAGAAAGGTGCCCAAAAAATCCACGATCAGCTTTCCCATATCGGACATATCTATCGCCTTCCCAATCTTCAAAAAGGAGTGGGAATAAAGGAAAGATGGGCAGGGCCTCTCTGGCTTGGTCCACTGTTTCACAAGGATTACATCAACCCTGAGCTAAAGTTAATGAGGGAGGTGAGCGAAGAACTTCCCATCCCCTATCATTACCACCTCCACGAGATTGCCAAACATTATAAAATCCAAGAAGTCCCACCCATAAAAAAGGTAATAAAAAGGCTGGGTGGAACAAGAACCCACTTCAGCCCTCTTGGATTCAAAACCGATAAAAAAATAGAGGAAATCGTTCAGGCCATCAAGGAAGCCTGATTTTGACCTCGCCTCCTTTTATACGGGTAACACAGAGAAGGCGGGCCTTCTCGGCATCAGGGCCAGAGAGGGTGCTCAAAGTCATTTTCTCTGTTTCGCTAGGGGGCTCGAGGTTCTCCATACCTTCTTCCACATAGGCCAAGCAGGTCATGCACACTCCTTCTTTACAAGCAAACAATATATTAGTCTTTCCTTCTAGCACAGAGAGCAAAGAACCATCAGGCACCTCTATGGTCTTTCCTTCATTCAAGATTGTTACCTTTGCCATAAATGTTTTTAGGAGTAAAGCTTAAAAGAGAGCATGGATGAAAAGGATCTCCGCAAGAAGATTATTGAGGCCTTAAAGCAGGTAAAGGACCCTGAGTTCAATTACAACATCGTGGAAATGGGCATTGTTTATCGCATTAATGTTGATAAGGATAAAAAGCATGCAGACGTTGTGATGAGCTTAACAACGCCTTTCTGTCCCTATGGCGGAAGCATATTATCAGAGGTGCAGGAGAAGCTAAGAGGCATTCAGGAGCTGGACACCATAAACGTGGATGTGGTGTTTGAGCCTGCCTGGAATCCTGATTTTATGCATGAAGAACCTGAGAAAAAACTGCTGGAGACAGGGGTTTTTAAGTAATCAAGGCTGGCAGGTGTTGTTCACACATTGCATGTTTTCAGGACAGTCGGTGTCGTCTATGCAAGCATGTAAGGCTTGATTAATAGTAAAAGTGGTTTTGTTCTTGACAGCGCTGGTGGCTGTTACACTAGTCTCCAAGAATACCTTGCCGAAAAGGGCCACTACTGCTATTACTATCACCAGCAAAATAATCAATTCAAGGGAGATCGCTCCCTTCATCTATAACATAGTGAAAAGCAAAATATAAAAAGCTAAAGGATATTTAAACACTTTCTTTCATATTTTAACACATGCACATCGTGGCCGCTCAATATCCTTCACCCCAGCTAAAAAGGATGCTAAAGGGCAATGTGCGAGTGGTGGGCTGGCCCGATATTTCCACCATTACCACCAAATGGGACAAGTTCTTTGAGGAGCAGCGTCTAGGGCCTCTCTCTGGACCTTTAAGAGACCTCATCACCGCTCATTCTTTCCGCTGGGGTAAAGCGAATGGGAGTGATCCTTTCGAGGTCACTATCATGTATGCGGCCCTAGGTGCCCTTTTCCACCCTAACTTCCGATATTATAAACCCATAAAGAATCTGGTATATCCTGTGCCCTTGGTCTATTTTGAGGAAATCCTGGAAAGGTTAAGCGAAGAATACAGGCACTCTCCTTTTGTAAAGGAGATGCTTCGGATATGGCATAGTGCTCGGGATCCTATAGTGGCTCTTGCCTCTACTTTTCTCGAATATCAAAACCTCTGGAGCAACATCCACCAGCTCCGAATCCAGGAAGCAATAAAACAACGGCCTGATGTGCTGGTAGTGCCTAAGCAGTTAGGTCCATTAGCTCAGGCAGAGGCCACCTCCCAGCACATAGAAGCAACCCTAGAAACCCTAGATGAAAGCTCCTTAAAGGGATTTTATTATCCTGTTCCGCCTTTGATTTTGTAAAGTATGGCAATAGGGCGACCTTGATAATAGTAGGTCCAAACAGGCTCTAGATAAGGATCAAGGTCATCCCTCCATACCCCATATCCTGAAATATCGTAGTTTTGCCATGAAACAACGGTGGTGTTAAAGGTTCGCACGTACCACTCCCTTACACTAGGGTCGAGCCACATCTCCACATCAAAGGTGATAACCCCCTCTTCCATCAATCTATACTTATAGTCGGGGTTAGTGGTAAAGAGGGGATTGTAGATAACAGCGGCTGCCTCTCGAGCATTCCTGGGAATCACATAATCTACGAATTCAGTAGAAGGCCAGGTAATATGCCAGAAGATATAATCCGCTCCCCATTTCTCCAGCAGCTCTAGTTTGTGGGAGAGGTTGTTGCCATAAAGGATAATGGCAGTCTCGGTATCTCGAAGAGGCATATCTACATAAGGAGTATTGGTGTTATGGGCCCAACGTCCTGTGATGAGCTTTGCTCCTGTAAGGGCATTAACCGCAAATCCTATCTCCTTGGTAGTGATGATTACGCTATCTACAGAGGCATTCTCTAGCAAGTAAGCTTGAAGAGAAAGCCAGTCCTCAGGCAAAGGCTGATAGGCTACCTGAAAGAAAGGATCAGAAACCTTTTCGTTCCAGTCCCAGAGGTTGAAAAGAGCCGCCACTATCACAACCACCCAAATAAGATTTTCTGGCACCTTAGCCAGACCAACTACGCTTATTACCAAGATAGGGAAAAACAGCAAGCTAAGCATATAGGTAGGAAAGAAATTGATGTGAAACAGGGGCTCTGTGATCACAAAGCTAAAGGTGGCAATAAAGGCGGCCAACAACCATGTAAGGTCCTTTTTCTCTATTCCGAAGTAAAGAAGGAGGAGGGCAATCCAGCCGTGCCACTCTAAGAGGAGCTTTTCCAAGCTATACTTTAAAAACCAGCCCCATACCTCGGGGTTGGAGAAATCAGGAAAGTCCATCTTATAGCGGGGGAACTTGGGCTCTAGTCCTGTTTCCCAGTATACCCAAACCAGCGGAAGGATAATAACTACCGTGAGAAAGAAATAAGGAAAGGCCTTGGGATGGCGAATCAGAGCGGCCAGGGTAAGAAAGCCTACGCCCAGGAAAAGCACTCCATGGGTATAGGCCATCAGCCCAAGAAGGAAGGCCACCGCCAACCACTCTTTCTTGTATAAGAAGTAAAGAAAGATGGGTAACATCACCGTATATCCAAATTCAGTGTACTTGAACACAGGATGCCATGTAAGGGAGTTTATAAGAAGAAGGGCCAACAGCCCCTTCCAAGGTCCTAAGATGGTCTTTAGGGTGTGATACCAAAGAAGATTGCTTAAAAGAAAAATGGCAATGGCCGCCCATTTCATGCTCTCTAGCACAGGTAACACTCGAGCCAGCAACGATACTAAAAACCCATAGAGGGGAGCATAGGAAAAAGGTGCATCTACTAAAGAACTGCTCTCTAACAATTCACCCCCGCGGGCATAGTGGTAGATTTGGCCTTGTTGATAGTAATAATCTCCGCCGAATAAAGGAGATGGTAATCCCTGCATAGGTAGGACTCTATTTCCTACCAACAAGGTCCCCAGCACCAACCAAATCCAAAAAACCCTATCCGGTGTAATATGTTCCGTTAACCCAGAGAGTTTCATTATACATCAACACCCAGATTCCGTTAGGGCCGCACTTATCCTCAGTACAGATATAAAAGTCCTCTCCAATCGTTCCCAAGTAAATGCCTTTCTCCGCATCGATCAACTTAGCCCCTAGGAAGCTGGAAACCTTGGTGAGAGGTTTCAAGGAAACTACTACCCCACAATGACCCATTGTTTCATTCACATTATAGCATGCCACTCCATAATCATATCCTCCAATCTCACCCATGAGATGGCTTTGGTAGCCTGAGACCTTTACCGGTTCATCTCCTCCGTTATAAAGGAGGTAATAGGCGGCTGGTTCCTTGCTAGGTATCATTACCTCCAACCTTCGATCAGGATAGAGCTCCTTGTATTTTTTCAAAAAGGCCCACTCTAGAGAGGCAAACTCCTCACAATCTCCTCGACCCTGTATTAAGGTTTGCTCCACATTCAAGAAAGGATCAGGTGAAAGGGTAATATAATTTACCAATCCGGTGCGTTGGATGAGGTAGATCACACAAGGGAGGGAAAGCTCTCCTAAGGTGGAACACTCTCGAGAAAGGGAGCTAAAGGTGTAATTATTGGTCCATTCCATACCTTTAAACCACTCTGAGAAATTCAACGGATTTACCACCACCACTTTCTCCACTACCTCAGGTGGCTTGTTTATACATTCATTATAGAGGGTTTCGAGCTGGGTAAGGTTCTGCTGGAGGAGAGCGAGCTTAGATGCTAAAGCTGCCAGTTCCTGGGTAGTTTGGTTGAGCTCCTCTTTAAGCCATCG